>NZ_DBUF01000026.1:0-268272 GCF_002307755.1 Acinetobacter sp. UBA1297 | reverse complement strand
ACCAACTGAGCTAACGACCCGTATTTTCTTGATGGAGCGTATTGTAGCAATTTATTTTTCCAGCACAAGCAAAAATTAAATTTTATTGCTTTAGTTGGTTAGAAATAAGTCGCCTGCTGTATTTTTATACGAATACGCTCTTTTTAGTCTATTTAGAAACGATACTGGTAGTCTTGAATACTTTGGTAAATCTCCATACTAATATCTTTATAGCCAGAGTTGCCTGGAAGTAAAACCAATAAACGATCGGTGGTCTTATCGGGATGAAACGCTTCTTCCTTCAACTTGTTTTTCTGGTATTTAAAAGTACCGGTAGTTTCTACTTTTTCCTGTACACGTAAAAATACCGGAACTGCGTAAGCAGGAAGATGTTTTTTAAACTCAACGACCATTGCAGTAAGATCATGCTCATCAAGTGCTTCGCCAGCTGCCAAAGTAATAGCTGCCATTCCCGCACGACCATTAGTATGGGGAATTTCTACCCCATAGACGACTGCTTCAGCAATTTTAGGATATTCTGAAACGATATTCTCGACTTCAGTGGTTGAAACATTTTCACCTTTCCAGCGGAATGTATCCCCTAATCGGTCTACAAACTGGGCATGGCGAAAGCCGATATGACGTACCAGGTCTCCAGTATTAAAATATTGGTCGCCCTGTTTAAAGACATTTTTTAAGATGACTGACTTGTTTTTTTCAGGGTCTGTATAGCCATCGAAAGGGGAGCGACGGGTAATTTTTCCAAGAAGTAAACCTACTTCTCCTTTTTTTACTTTCTTGCACCAGCCATGCTGATCACGTACCGGTTCATTCGTTTCTTTATCAAATTCAACGATTGCATAAGGAGTTGGAGAAAATCCAACTGTATTGTCGAAATTGAAAATATTACTAAAGCCGACATTTCCTTCGCTTGAAGCATAGAGTTCCAGAATTTCCTTTACGCCAAAACGTTGCTTAAATTTATCCCAAATATTTGGACGCATGCCGTTACCAATCATTTTTTTAACCCGGTGGCCTGTTTCCAGTTCAGTGGATTCTGCATCCATCAGATAACGGCATAATTCGCCTACATAGCCAATGGCAGAGGCATTATATTTATGCACATCTTTCCAGAAGCTTGAAGTTGAATATTTGCGCCGTAGGGCCAGAGTGGCTGAGCCCGCAATCACACCACACCAGCATACAACAATGCCAGTCGCATGATAGAGCGGTAAGGTTACGTACATGACATCATTCGGTTTGAGATCAAGTACATGACCATAAGTGCCATAAGCCAGAGTCCAGCGGCTGTTGGTGAAAATCACAGCTTTTGGCAGGCCGGTTGTACCAGAGGTATAAATATAGAATAGACCATCTTTACCCTGTACGGATTGGGTAGTGGCTACATTGAATTTCGGAAAATTCTCAATTTTTTCTGCCAGATTTTGATAATGCTTTGGTGCTTTACCAACATCTGCACGTGTTGCCTGATTGGCAAACCAGTAAAACCGGTCTTCTGGTAAGAGAATATCTTGACGAATGTCATCAATTGCACTGCGAACTTCCTCACCAACAATCAATGCAATCGGTTTAACCAGATTAATGCTATGAGTTAGCACTTTCCCTGTTTGTGAAGTATTGACCAGAGCAATCGTTACTCCGATTTTGGCCAGTCCCAGTACAGTTGCGACCAGTTCAGAGCGGTTCTCCACCATGACAGCAATCACGTCACCTTTGCGCGCACCTATCGAGAGATAATAGTGTGCGATCTGGTTGGCCCATTCATTCAAGGCCAGATAAGTATATTTTTGATCTTCAAACAAGAGAGCATAACCACGCGGGTTACGTTTTACCGCTTTTTCAAAAGCTAGCCCTAGCCCCGCAGGGGTGTCAGGTGTACGGATATAAGCCTGTTTCAGACCAGTCAGAAGATGAGGTACTTTCGCTATAAACTGGGGTAATTTCGCAGCGACATCGGTAATACTGATGAGGTCGCTCTGTTGGGTTTGACTCATAACAATCCTATATTATTTTTTGATTAGTCCCGGTAAGGTCTGGGTCGACTAGGGTTCAGCTGAACTTAAACACAGCTTTAAGCTTCCCATGCAGCTATACAAGTGTTTTTTAATCTGTTCAGTCTAGTGCATTCAACCTAATTCAACAAAATTATCAAAAAAAACCTAGCCACCGAAATGACTAGGTTTTTTTTATTACGAGTAATTGTGCAAATTTACTCGGCTGTAGGTGTGGCCTTTTTCGGTGGACGGCCACGTGGGCGACGCGGACGGGCCGGTTTATCCTTATCGGCAGTAGTCGTCTTATTGTCTTCGGCAGTTTCTTCTACTGAAGCTTGTGCCGGTTGCTGATCAGCCGGCTGAGACTTTTCTACTTTGCTCGGTTTAGGTGCTTTCTTTTCTGCTGGCGCAGCTGGTTCGGCCGCTTGCTGAGCCTGTGCTTCTTCAACAATTGCACTTGGCGAGGCAGCAGCAGTTGCTTCAGACATAGCTGCAGCAGTCTGAATTGCCGGATCCTGCGCCTGAGTCTCAGCTACCACTTTGGCATGGTGAGATGCTGCATCTGCTGCGTCCTGCTCAGTACCGACTGAAGTTGTATCTGCTTGAGTATTTATTTCTAAATTTACATGCTCAGCAGGATTTTCCGCTACAGGATTTTCAGGCTGTACAGTTGCAGGCTGCTCTTCTGCCTGAGATGATGCTGAAGCTTTACTCTGCTCTAATGCCTGCTCTGCAGCAAGTTTAGCCAGACGACGACGTTCACGCGGATCGTTTGCTACACGCGGTGTCGCATTCTGGGAAGGCGTCAGTGGTAAAACTGGCGCTGGTTCCTGTTCCTGAGCCGGTTTAGCCATAGGCGCGGCAGCATCACGGGTAACAGGCGTTTTTTCTACAGGTTCAGTGCGCTCTGTTGTAGTGGTTACTGAAAGGGTACTGATGTACTGTTCAGTAAATTTCAGCAAAGCACGATTGAATGTTGGCACCAGTCCGAACTGTTCAATCAGTACCGTACAGTCTTCACCATAAACATGACGGATCAGACTACCTACAGTGTACTGCGCCAAGAGTGGCACTTGGGAAGGGCTAAGCTTTGGTAGCACTTCCTGCTGTGGTTTCTGCTGTGAGCCACCTTGCTTGCGACGCATACGCGGATCATTACTGGCACGGCGTGGTTGCTCTTCAACTTTGGCTTTCGCTTTTGCTTCAGCCGGGGCTGGTTGAGCATTTACAGCTTCTTTCTTGGCTGGAGCAGCTGGCTCAGGTTTTACTTCAACCGGTGCCTCTTCTGCATTTACAGTTGACGCTGTATCTGCAGAATTTAGCGTTACGATTTCACTTTGACCCTGATCAATATTGATTACCAGTGCAGTAGCAAGAGCTTCATTGTTTGGGGTTTCAATGACATCAACTTTTACCTGGTTGCTATCTGTCACTGCAGCAGGCGCGGCAGCTGCCACAGGCTGCTCATTCAGCACGCTTGGATCACGATAACGGTTCGGGCGTGGTGGGCGTTGCTGATTGCGGTCGCGGCGTGGTACAGGGTATGACTGCTCAGACTGCTGGCTTTCTACCTGATGTTCCTGCTGAGGTTGACGTTTCTGCTGTTGACGTTTCTGATCACGCTGTTCCTGACGTGATAACTGAACTACTTCCTCATGAACCTGAGTTGAAGTTTCAGATTGCTGCTCACGTGGTTCACGGTTTCTGTCACGATTATCGCGATCGCGACCATTACGTTTTTTGTTATGACGCTGCTGGCCTGAAGCTTTTTCTTCTCTTTCGAGTGGTTGTGCATCAGTTTTTGCAGCGCTATTACCTGCCGGTTGTGACAGATAAACATTATTGGCAGCAACTGGCGCAACTACCGTTTCTGGTTGTACTGCTACAGCAGTATTATTGATCTGGCCAAACTGGCCCCGGCTAACTGCACCTGTATTCACCATCTGTTCAATTGCAGCAGCGGCATTGTTGGCTGTACGCGAATGATCTACCGTGTGTGCCTGTTTTTGTACAAACAGGTTTTCCAGCCACGCACATGGACTGCTAGTTGCAGTTTTTGCGGCAGGCACTTGAGCAGGTTGTTGCGGGGCAGCAGCCTGAGGCTGTGCTTTACGGTTTTGTGGTTTACCTGGCTTGTCAGCTGGGGCAGCCGTGCTCTGTCCAACCTGTTCAGCTTCTTCTAGATGCCAGTCGGCAGATTCATAACCTAGGTTTTTTTCACTCGAACGCGTAGCTTCAGTACGTTCATAGCTGGTCGGTGCAAAACCTTCAGGGTTATATGAAATTTCGTAATGTGGAGTTTCCAGGTGTGGATGTGGAAGTACAGTGACACGTGTATTTGAAGTTTGTTCCAGATAAACCAGGCTATGACGTTTTTCATTGAGCATGAAGGCCGCGATTTCTACTGGCACTTCAACCTGAACTTCACCTTGACGTTCATGTAGCGCAATCTCTTCAACTTTACGCATGATAGACAGCGACAGTGAACGCAAGTCACGTACCATACCTGTACCATGACAGCGCGGGCAGACATAGCCAGTCGCTTCTTCTAGAGAAGGGCGCAGACGCTGACGGCTCATTTCCATAAGACCAAAACGTGAGAGCTGGCCAAACTGGATGCGGGCGCGGTCACTCTGGGTAGCTTCACGTAACTTGGCTTCAACCATGCGCTGGTTACGGTCACGAGTCATGTCAATAAAATCGATCACGATCAGACCACCAATATCGCGAAGGCGTAATTGACGGGCAATTTCTTCAGCCGCTTCAAGGTTGGTCGAAAGTGCTGTTTCTTCTACATCATGACCACGCGTTGATTTTGCCGAGTTGATGTCAATTGAAACCAGCGCTTCAGTCTGGTCAATTACAATTGATCCACCTGAAGGCAGTTTTACTTCACGTTCATAAGCGGTCTGGATCTGGCTCTCAATACCGAAATGTGCAAACAGAGGCTCATTTAAAGTATAAGTTTTTAACTTGTCCAGCTGACGTGGCATGACTGCTTTGACAAAGTTATAAGCTTCATTGTAAGCCTGTTCTGAATCAATCAGGATCTCGGACACATCATCACGCAGATAATCACGGATTGCGCGTGTTACTACACCAGCTTCCTGATGTACCAGCATTGGAGAAGGGCCTGAATTAGCCGTACTCTGAATCTGGGTCCACAGGTCAAGCAAATGCTGTAAATCGGTTTGCAGCTCTTCCTGGCTGCGACCAATACCTGCCGTACGGACAATTACGCTCATGCCGCGGGGTACATCTAAAGAAGCCAGCATTTCCTTGAGTTCTTCACGGACTGCACCTGAAATTTGACGACTGATACCACCACCTTTCGGATTATTCGGCATCAGAACCAGATAACGGCCAGCAAGAGAGATAAAGGTAGACAGTGCCGCGCCTTTATTGCCGCGTTCTTCCTTTTCCACCTGGACCAGAAGCTCGGTCCCTTCAGTAATTAGTTCACGGATGTTTGAAGTCTGGCGCGAGTCAGCCTTGAAATAGGAATTTGCAATTTCACGCATCGACAAGAAACCTTGACGATTTGCTCCATATTCAACAAAGACAGCTTCAAGAGAAGGTTCTACACGGGTCACATGACCTTTATAGATATTAGATTTCTTTTGTTCACGGGTACGATTTTCGAGATCAAAATCGTATAGACGGTGACCAGTGACAAGTGCAACGCGTACTTCTTCAGCATGTGTTGCATTGATCAACATACGTTTCATGGGTGTAACACCTAATAGTGATCCACACCAACTTGTCGCAATACCGTTTCTGCGAACATCGAACATGACGGGATCAATGCTCAGATCTCAAAAAACAGATTGTGGTCTGAGCTTTTTTTACCGGCCTGCATAGGGCTGCGGTCTGATTCGCGTATTGATGTTGGCAATACTGCTTTAATCTTTTAAACGATCAAAGTTTCCTGTGCGTTTCACTGGCGGACAGGCGGTGCATTGGATGATAACTTTCACTGTCACAAAGCTTGAAGATCCCTTCTTTTTAAGAATCTTGATACGGAATAATCATCGTATCGGTGCGTTATGTGCAGATCCAATGCATCACGCTTTAGCCTGAAGACGACATCAGGAGGCGACTTGTCTGATGTGTATCAGTTTACGTTTAAAAGCCAACTTGTGCTGGCGACATATTTTTTTTAGACAAACTGATTTATGTGCACAGGCACAATTTAACGCAACAGTTTGTCAATTTACCGATATAATAAGCCTTCGGCGTCGGCATATTCTTTTAGGACCTTTCCGAGCTTGGGGTGAAATGCAAATTCTGGTTATTATTCAAAAATATTGAAGATAACCTCATTTCGATCACTTACGGCGGTATCCGTGCGCTGACTATATCAAACCTTGCATCATCTGCCTATGGGCTAAGCTTATGTTTCTTGTGAAACCACTAGCCTGAATGATCATTTTTTATTCAAATTCAACAAATTTCGAGTCTTGGTAACTGTATGAATTCTACACAACAATGGCAAAGTGTCACATGGTTTGAAGTGGATGAGCATCAAGCAGGTCAGCGGATTGACAATTTTCTGTTTAGCCGGCTTAAAGGCGTACCCAAAAGCCGCATTTATCGGCTCATTCGTGAAGGCCAGGTGCGGGTCAATAAAAAGCGCATTAAAGCAGAAAGTAAGCTTGCAATTGGTGATCAGGTTCGTGTCGCTCCTATCCGTTTTGAGCCCAAAGATGAAACACCGGTACCTGTTTCTGACAAAGTCGCTCAAGGTCTGCTAAGCCGTGTAATTTATGAAGATGAAGGCCTGATGGTGGTCAATAAACCTTCAGGTATAGCAGTACATGGTGGTAGCGGTGTGGCGTATGGCCTGATCGAGGGTTTGCGTGCAGCGACGGGTAAAAAGTACCTGGAGCTGGTTCACCGGATTGACCGCGATACCTCAGGCCTGGTCATGATTTCAAAAAAACGTAGTGTGTTAAAAACCCTGCAGGACCTGTTACGGGAACATAAGATTAAAAAAACTTATGCGGCAATTGTGAAAGGGCAGGTCAGTCTGGATCAACAGCTCATTGATGCTCCTCTATACCGTTACGAACTGGCCAATGGCGAACGGCGTGTACGGGTTTCTAAAGAAGGGAAAGATTCTAAAACTCAATGGAACGTAGCAGAACGCTTTATGCACGCGACACTGGTTTATGCATCTCCGCTATCGGGTCGTACTCATCAGATTCGTGTGCATGGCTTGAGTATTGGGCATCCATTGGTAGGTGATGATAAATACGGGCATGAAACAGAATATAAAGGACCAAAACCACGTCGGCTCTGCCTGCATGCCATGCGTCTGGAAATTCCTGGCTATCCGACTATTGAAGCACCTTTGCCGGAGGATATGCAAAGTCTGGTTGCACAGCTTCGGGCGCAGAAGAAGGATTGAGGAAATATTTTTCTGATAGCCTAAAGCCCTTGAACTGAATGATGGAGGGAGTTGGTCTCCTTCCAGGCGGGATTATTATAAGATCTTGCGGGCACACTTTACCTGTACCGGATAACTGTTTTGGAATCTAGAGAATAATATGAAAAAACCTGTAGAACTCATCATTTTTGACTGGGATGGTACTTTGTTTGATTCAGTCGGACAGATTGTAGCAAGTTTACAATTTGCTGCACGTCAGTACCAACAACCTTTAACCGACGAGGCTGCTAAAAGTATAATCGGACTGGGTCTGCCTGAAGTGGCGCAGTGCCTTTTCCCTGCAGTTCCAGAATTACATCATGATATTTTACAGTGCTACTCTGAGCACTACGTGGCCCATTCCAAGACAGATGCCTGGTTTGAGGGTGTAGCTGAGATGCTGGACGGCCTGAAACAGCAGAATATTAAACTTGCGGTTGCGACTGGTAAAAGCCGTAAAGGGCTTGATCGGGTTTTAGCTCAGACCATGAGTCAGGAACTGTTTGATATAACCCGGGCGGCGAGTGAAACGCGTTCTAAGCCTGACCCCTTAATGTTGGCAGAAATACTGGAATATACCGGTGTTGATGCCGAACAGGCCATTATGGTGGGAGACACCTCTTATGATCTGGAAATGGCTAAAAATATAGCCATGCCACGGGTCGGAGTAGGTTATGGAGTACATAGCAAGGCAATCCTCGCACAGTTTGATCCTTTATTTATCGCAGATGATGTGAGTGCTCTAAACCGTTTCTTGCAGCAGTATATAGCTGATCAGCAAGCAGAACCTGTCATGGAGCTGGAAACCTAGACCGGCAGCATGAAAGTCTCGATTGCTTTTAACAGATATAGTTTGGCTATCGAGCCCAATGTATTTCGGTTTAATTACACATAAGCACCTGGTCATTTAGTCAGACACTACATAGCACCTGACCAGGCATTTTCCTCATTCCTATAATATTTTTTATGTTTATTCACATACACATTTTTTTAAAAGCAATAATAGTCTTTAACTATAGCAATAAATAAAATAAGTATTGGCATTCATTGCTGCTTTTTCCCATTCTTAAACTGTCTATATATACCTGCTTTCTGGAATGGTCCTATCCAGCCACTGTGCTGACTGATCTGTTTTCTTCAGATTTATTTTTCCTTGATGCACAGACGAGCTTCCATCTGAAACGGTATTTGAACAATCTTTGCAGTTAAGGGAACTTTGATGTCAAATTCTGCTGTCGTTGAATCAGTGGCTTTAGCACTTTATCAGGCTGAAACTACTGTCCAGGCTATTGCCCCGATCCGTCCGGAACTGGGTGGTGAAAATGCTGATGTTGATATCGCATATGCGGTACAGGATGTAAATACTGAACGGGCACTTGTCCAAGGGCGCCGTCTGGTCGGTCGCAAGATTGGCCTGACCTCTAAGGTTGTGCAGGCTCAGCTTGGAGTTGATCAGCCAGATTTCGGGATGCTATTTGCCGATATGGCGTATGGCGATGCTGAACTGATTCCTGCCGGCAAACTAATTCAGCCAAAAGTAGAAGCAGAAATTGCATTGGTAATTAAAGAAGACTTAACCAAAGAAAAACATACCTATGCAGACATCATCAGTGCAACTGATTATGCATTGCCCGCGATTGAAGTGGTCGATAGCCGTATCGAAAACTGGAAAATCAGCCTGATTGATACCGTGGCAGATAACGCCTCTTCTGCTGCATTTGTACTGGGTTCTCAGCCAGTTAAATTAGAAAATCTTGATCTGGTGAACTGCAAGATGGTGATGACACGCGGTGAAGAAGTGGTGTCTCAAGGCATTGGTAAAGCCTGCCTGGCTAATCCTTTAAATGCCGCAGTATGGCTGGCAGACGAGATGGTGCGCCGTGGTCGACCATTGTTAAAAGGTGACATTATTTTAACAGGTGCTTTAGGCCCGATGGTGGTAGCTCACCCAGGTGATGAATTCAAGGTTGAAATTGAAGGTTTCGGCTCTGTTACAGCCGCGTTCGCTGCTGAATAAGCTAGATTTTGAGAGAGTACATTCATGAAAAAGATTAAATGTGCAATGATTGGTCCTGGGAATATTGGTACTGATTTGCTTTATAAACTGCAACGCAGCGAATGGTTAGAGCCAGTCTGGATGGTGGGAATCGACCCAACCTCTGAAGGTCTGGCACGTGCAGCGAAAATGGGTCTAAAAACCACGGCTGAAGGTGTCGATGGGCTGCTTCCTCACGTGATCGAAGATGACATCAAAATTGCATTTGATGCCACTTCTGCTTATGTCCATGCTGAAAACAGCTGCAAGCTAAATGAACTTGGCGTACTAATGATCGACTTGACTCCGGCTGCAATTGGTCCGTTCTGTGTACCACCGGTCAACCTTGAGGCATTACTGGCTGCAGGTGAGGTGCCAAATGTTAATATGGTGACATGCGGCGGTCAGGCAACGATTCCGATGGTGGCGGCAGTATCACGCGTTCAGCCTGTTGAATACGGTGAAATCATTGCGACTGTGTCGACCAAATCAGTTGGTCCGGGTACGCGTAAGAACATTGATGAGTTTACACGGACCACTGCGGGTGCAATCGAGAAGGTCGGCGGTGCAAAACAGGGTAAAGCCATCATTATTATTAATCCGGCCGAGCCACCTCTAATGATGCGTGACACAGTTCATTGTCTGGTTGAAGGCGAGCCGGATCAGGCTGCAATCACTGAGTCAGTGCATGCGATGATCAAGGAAGTTCAGAAATACGTACCCGGTTATAAACTGGTAAATGGTCCGGTATTTGATGGTAACCGTGTATCAATTTACTTAGAAGTAGAAGGTTTGGGTGACTTCCTGCCGAAATATGCAGGCAACCTGGATATTATGACTGCAGCAGCTGCACGTACAGCAGAAATGTTTGCAGAACACGTGTTTAAGACTGTTGAAGCTTAAAGGAATACCAAAATGTCTAAGATTATTGTTCATGATATGACTTTACGTGATGGTATGCATCCGCAGCGCCATCAGACTACTGTTGAACAAATGATTGCGATTTCAACAGCACTGGATGATGCTGGCGTACCTTTAATTGAAGTGACTCATGGTGACGGCTTGGGTGGTTCATCAGTGAACTATGGTTTTGCTGCCGCAACGGATGAAGAATACTTGTCTGCAGTTGTGCCACGGATGAAAAATGCAAAAATTTCTGCATTACTGCTTCCTGGTATTGGTACGGTTGACCATTTAAAAATGGCACATGAAATTGGTGTATCTACCATTCGTGTGGCGACTCACTGTACTGAAGCCGACTGTTCTGAACAGCACATTACAGCTGCACGTAAGCTAGAGATGGATACTGTCGGTTTCCTAATGCTTGCGCACATGGCAACTCCAGCACAACTGCTTGAAGAAGCAAAGAAAATGGTGTCTTATGGTGCAAACTGTATCTATGTAACGGACTCTGCGGGCTATATGCTGCCGCAAGATGTCACTGACCGTGTAGCATGTTTGCGTGATGCACTTGATTCAGGCATCGAACTCGGTTTTCATGGTCACCATAACTTGGGTATGGGGGTTGCCAATACTGTGGCTGCGGTTGAAGCAGGTGCTGTTCGTGTAGACTTGGCATCTGCAGGTCTAGGTGCGGGTGCAGGTAATACACCACTTGAGCTATTTATTGCTGTTGCAAACCGTATGGGTATGGACACTGGTGTTGACCTGTTCAAAGTACAGGATGTGGCCGAAGATTTAGTGATCCCAATGATGCACAACCCGATCCGAGCCGACCGTGATGCGGCAACTTTAGGTTATGCTGGTGTTTACTCTTCATTCCTGTTGTTCGCTAAACGTGCTGAAGCGAAGTATGGTGTTTCTGCGCGTGAAATCCTGATGGAACTTGGTCGCCGTGGTACCGTAGGCGGTCAGGAGGATATGATTGAAGACTTGGCACTCACCATGTCAAAAGCCAAAACAGCAAGTGCTTAAGCTTTAAAAAAACAGTTTAAAAAGCGTCCAGTTCGGACGCTTTTTTATTTAAAGCAATTTCATATACACTGCTTCAATATATTCAATAAAACCAAAACAAGTATGAAGAAACTTCTGATTATATTTCTGCTGCTAAATTCCAGTATTATTTTCGCAAAAGTCCCGCAGTTCTCTGATTATCCTGCTCCAGTGTTTAAGGGTAAAAATGCGGCGATGCAACTGAATGAAAATACAAAAAATTATAGAACCCGTTTTGGCTATCTGAAAAATGAAAAGCCAAATTTTGCCGGACATTATGTTATTGACTTTTTTGGCTGCGGGACCAGCTGTATTATTGGAATTGCATTTAATGTGAGAAATGGTGCTACTCAGTTTTTACCTTCTGGTGCATTGACCGCATGTTATAAAGAGGCGAGCTTTACCGATTATGAAATTTACTACCGGGCGAATAGCCGTCTCTTTATTACTTCTGGCGGTTATGATAATGAGGAAGGCTGCTCTACCAAATACTTTATAGAACAGAACGGCCAGTTTAAGCTCATTAAAACTCAGCCTTTTTGACTTAAAGCTAACGGGTCTATACAAAATCTGGGAACTGAAATATAGAAAATATCGTTCAGATTAAAGTTATTTCTTATAAGTATAATTTAGACATATTAAATCTGAATAAAATACTTAAACTTAAAAACACTTATAAAAATTATAATTTGAGAAAAATATCTGATTCTTCTGGGCAATATGCCAGTTAGTCAGGTTTTAAATCATATCTTAATATTTATCCAGAAAAATGGCTTATTGCTAAAAGCTCTTAAATAATAATAAAAGATCATTATACTCTGTCTAAAAAATACTTTTTAATCAGAATCTTCATACTGTAGTCTGATTTTTTATCAGATTATTGTTCAGCATGATGGCGCCATTGCTTTACTTGATCAATGGATTTGAGCCATGCATTCCCACAACTTATGGATAGCACTTTTTGCTGCGGTAACAACCTCAGGAACTTCTATTACTCATGCAGATTTTACTGATAACAGTCAAGTTCAGCTAAAGCTGCGTAATTTTTATCTGGATCGCCAGATTAGCCAGCCTGATCTGAACAAGCCACAAGATTTTGGCAGCTGGTCACAGGGAATCACGCTGGACGCAAAATCAGGTTATTTGGAGTTAGGGAAAGCTCAGGTCGGCATAGACCTGCTGGCGCAATATGCATTGCGTCTGAGTAATGACCGTGGAGATAATGATTATATCATGCCTTATGATTATGCTAGCAAAAAGCAGGCCCGCGATAATTTTAAGCTAGGTATCACTCTTAAAGCCAAAGTTAGTAGCACCGAATTGCGGATCGGAGAGATCCTGCCCATGACGCCAGTAGTCTACTTTGACCCTTCACGGCAACTGTTGACCACTTACCAGGGCATATGGCTTGAATCTAAAGATCTTGATAAAACCAAGATAACATTAGGTTATCTGGATGGTATTAATGCACGATATGAAAATCAGTTGCATGATTTTAAATTGTGGCCAAATGAACTGAATACAGAAAAAAACCAGATCAAAGCGGGGGACAGTCATGGCATGATCGTAGCTGGGGTGGATTACCAGCTTAGCCCCGAGCTTGGGCTCAGTTATTTCTACGGAGACGTCACTGAAATCTATCGTCAGCATTATATTGGCGTCATGTATAACAAAAAACTAGACCAGCACAACCAGCTGGCGACCCATGTCCGCTATTTTGACAATCAGGAATCAGGAGAAGCACTATATGGCCAGATTGATAGTCAGGCTCTGTCATTAAAAGCTGCCTGGACTCATGGTTCGCATACATTAGATGCCGGTTATCAGCAAATGTTTGGTGAGCATGGTAGTCATGCTCCATTTTTTCCAACCTTGTCGGGTTGGGTCCCACAACCCTACTTGGCCAACTGGTCAGTGGCGAGTTTTATCCGTAAAGATGAAAAATCATGGAGTCTAGGATACAGCTATGATTTCAAAGAAGCTGGTGTACCCGGATTAACTGCAACAGTTCGCCACTATGAAGGCTGGAATGTAGATAATGGTAACGGGACCCGGGGTAAAGAAGATGAGAATAATCTCATCATAGGTTATACAGTACCGGAAGGCAGGCTGAAGGGCTTAGGACTGCAATGGATGTATATTGATGTGAACTATGAGCAGATTCCAGGATTTATGGATCTGGAAGAACATCGTATAGCGACAACCTATACTTATAAGTTTTAGCCACAGAGACTTGCTAGAGGATGACTTGAAACAGGCCATCCTCTTTTTGTTTACGCTATAATGAAAATACAGAATATTTAAATAAATAATTAAATTAATTTTATAAAAAACAAAAGTTTAAATTATCGTTTTTTTATTATTTGTCATCGTTATTAAGTATCAGTCGGACTTTGCCGAACATGTAATATGAATAGGTAAAAACATCAAATTGAATCTTTTGACCTGTTTTATGAATGAAGCAAAAACAGGTTAAGGCTGTACGAGGAGTAAGTATGAGCACTGTACAAATCCCTGATTATAAAACGGACCCATTTTTTGGTTTGGAAGATAAGTGGATTGAGACGGCTGAAGGTGAGCTGACCCATTATCATGAGGTGGGTGAGGGAACACCTATTCTGTTTTTACATGGTTCGGGAACTGGTGTCTCTGCTGCTGCAAACTGGTGGTTAAACCTGCCCCAGCTTGGCGAGCAGGCGCGTTGTATAGCAATTGATACGATTGGTTATGGACAGACTGTAGTGGCACCGGGCACTCCATATGGTATTCGTGCCTGGGTGGACCATGCTATCCGTACTCTAGATGCACTGGGCATTGAAAAAACTTGGCTGGTAGGTAATTCACTTGGTGGCTGGCTGGCATTCCAGCTGGCGCTCGACTATCCGGAACGTGTGCTTGGAATCATATCAATGGGCACAGGCGGTGCAAAACAGACAGCAGCACTTAAAGCGCATGCCAATCCAGTGCTGACCGAAGACGGAATCAAGAAAACCCTATCAATGTTTGTAGTCAACAAAGACCTGATTACCGATGAGCTGGTTAAGGTACGTTTTGCGTCTGCAAAAAATGATTATGCATCCGACCGTCTAATGGATGTTGTGGGCGCACGTGATCGTGACCGTTTCGAATTCCCGCTTGATTTCGAGAAAATGAAAAATATTACAGTTCCTGTACTGCTGATTCACGGGACGCAAGATGTGGTGATTCCAGTATCACGGACTTGGGATATCCTGAATGTAGTACCAAATGCGGACGCACATATTTTTAGCCAGTGCGGTCACTGGTCACAGGTTGAAAAAGCTGATGAGTTTAATACCGTTGTTAAAAACTATCTCACGGCACACGGTGTTTAACCGGTATAGTGTTTCACTTGAAAAGGATGGCTTTAGCCATCCTTTTTATAAGATAAATTATTTAAGAACCGCCAAGTAAGCCTGAAGCAACGTTGATACAAATAGCTAGAATCACGGTATTAAAACCGAATGACAGCAAGGCATGTAAGGTATTTAACATGCGCATGCGCCGATTGGTGATTTCAATGTCAGCTGTCTGGGCGGCCGTACCCATAATATAGCTAAAGTGAATAAAGTCGGGATAGGTCGGACGTTCAGTTTCCGGAAAATTCAAGCCATCATTCTGGCCCCTGGAGCGGGCAAGATAAAAGTCATGGGCATAGTGCAGGGCAAATACACTATGCATTAATAACCAGGATGACATGATCGTTAGAAATGCCAGTAAAAGATGACCAAATTTGAGCCAGCCTGTTTTAGGCAAGTCTGAAAGTTGGGCTCCGATGGCGACCATACACATGATTAAAGCCATGATGACTAAAAGCAGAATAATCCATTTACTCTCATCTTGGCGTTTTGCCTGTTCTTGCATGTCGCTATGATCTGCCTGCCACATGCGATAAGCCAGATTAGCCAGAAATAACCATATTGCTGTATTCCAGCCAATCAATAAATTGGTCGACCAAGACCAGAACGTTAACCAGAATAACAGCATACTTAATACTGCTGCTGTCAGAAAAGCCAGAAAAAATTGCGGACGATTTTTAATACCACTCATCAAAGAATGAAAAATACCGATCGTCATATATAACTCCAGTTTTTCAATTGGTTATTGTTATAACTTTAAGCTAGATTCAATTTACTATGGAGTCTGGTTGAGGTATTAGACTTAAGTTGTAATTTATCGTGAGAAAAATACAGCACTAAAATTTGGCTTTTTAAGATACGTGCTAAGTAGGCTGAAATAGTAAAAAAAGAGAGCTAGTACCTGAAAAAATATGGTTGGGTAGTTAAAAAACAGACCCTAATATTTTTTAAAAAAATAGTAGGGTGAAATGTATACGCATCAGTCAGGAAAAAAATTAGGCATCATTACGGTTAATATCGAGATAAAACACCTTGGTCAGCAGTTCAATAAATTTATGCGCAGTAACTAAAGCCGTGTCTTTACGATAGCTGACATATAAATCTAAAAAAGGCAGCTCTACACTGAGCGGTCGGATTACCGTATTTTCCATCATTAGTGGCGCAATATAACCTGGCAAAATTGTACAGCCAAGACCGATACCGATAGAATTAATATTAAACAGGATGTTATCTGCCTTTTGTATAATATTGAACTCAATACCGTTTTGTTTGGCAAAATCGAGAATCAGGTTATGCAGGGTAAGTGACTCTTCCGCAGCTGGAATTATAAAATCTATGCCATCAAGTGCTTTTACTGGAATACGCTCATATTTAGTGAGCGGATGATCTTTAGGCAATATGAAAATCAGGGGCTCACGCAGAACAAACTGGCTTTCAATTTCGTCATTCTGAAAGTTCTGCCGGGTAAAGGTAATGTCCAGTTCACCCTTCTTAATTAACCGCATCTGTTCATTGTTGTTAAGGCTGAGCAGTTCGATTTTAAGGTCCGGATTCTGAACCCTTAAGTTAGGTAGAACATAAGGGAATACTTTCATTTCAGCAACCGGAACAAAACCGATTCTGAGCATCTGCTGTTTGGCTTTAGAAACCTGACGCGCCATTGCTACGGCTTTGTCTGCCTGCGCCAAGGTCAAACGCGCCTGTTCTAGAAAAACAGCACCTTCTTCAGTCAGTTCAACTTTACGTTTGGTACGGTGTAATAGCTTGACGCCAACATCTTCTTCAAGGTCCTTGATCTGTTGGCTAAGAGAGGGCTGGGCGGTATACAGTTTTAAGGCTGCCTTACTAAAGTTCAATTCTTCTGCAACTGTAATGAAATAGCGAAGGTGGCGTAATTCCATAAGACTAATCCAAAAAATGTCTTATTATGATTGGCGAAAAGTATAATCTATAAACAACTATCTCGTGAAGATTATTCTACTATTTAGAAAATAAATACTATTTGACAATATGCCCGAGTTTTACTATAGAAATTTTATCTCTTAATAATCTAAAAAATCTATTAATTAAAACAAAATAAATATTTCACTAAAAACGGTTAAAAAATCATTATCCCTGTCTAGTTGAGTCTAATAACTTTGGTTGACGCTCAGTCACAGGAGTGCTTTTCATGAGTCGCAAAATTGATGTGCGTGAAATCGATGCTTTGGTCGATGCACAAAATGGACGTATCTCGCCATCTATCTACACTGATCCGGATCTGTACGAATTGGAACTGGAACGCGTATTTGGGCGTACTTGGTTATTCCTTTGTCATGAAAGCCAGATACCTAAGGCGGGCGATTTTTTCAACACTTATATGGGTGAAGATCCAATCATTGTGGTACGTCAAAAAGACGGCTCAATCAAAGCATTATTAAACCAGTGTCGCCATCGTTCAATGCGTGTCAGTTTCGCTGATTGTGGTAATACCCGTGCATTTACCTGTCCGTATCATGGCTGGTCTTACGGTGTAGATGGTTCATTAAAAGATATTCCCCTGGAAGACCGTGCTTTTCCACAAGGTGCCTGTAAAGAAAAATGGGGTTTGATCGAAGTCAACCGTGTCGAGTCTTATAAAGGCCTGATCTTTGGCTGTTGGGATGAAACCACGCCTGATCTGGTGGACTACATGGGTGATATTGCCTGGTATCTGGATGGGGTGCTGGACCGTCGTCCGGGTGGTACAGAAATCATTGGCGGCGTACATAAATGGGAAATTGAATGTAACTGGAAATTTGCAGCGGAACAGTTTGCTTCTGACCAGTACCATGCACTGTTTTCGCATGCTTCTGCCATTCAGGTTCTGGGCGCAAAACCGGATGATGAAACTTCTAAGAAATTAGGCGCAGCACAGACTGCACGTCCAGTTTGGGAAACTGCGAAAGATGCTATCCAGTATGGCTCGCGTGGCCACGGTTCAGGCTTCTTCTTTACGGAAAAGCCAGATGCAAATGTATGGGTAGATGGTGAAGTCGCCAATTATTTCCGTGAAACCTATGAAGAGGTCAAAGAGCGTCTGGGTGAAGTACGTGCTTTACGTTTGGCGGGTCACAATAATATGTTCCCGACATTGTCATGGCTAAATGGTACAGCAACACTTCGTGTGTGGCATCCGCGTGGTCCAAATAAGACAGAAGTCTGGGCTTTCTGTATTGCTGATGCTGAAGCCTCTCAGGAAGTTAAAGAAGCATTTGAACGCTCTGCGACACGTGCATTTGGTCCGGCAGGTTTTCTTGAGCAGGATGACTCTGAGAACTGGATCGAAATCCAGAAAGTATTACGCGGCTATAAGGCCCGTAATAATCCGCTCATTATGAAAATGGGTCTGGGCAATGAAAAAGTTCGTGAAGATGGCATTCCGGGGATTACCAATTACATTTTCTCTGAAACTGCAGCACGTGGTTTATATCGCCGCTGGGCAGATCTGCTGATTCATGAAACATGGGAAGAAGTCGAGAAAGCCGCTGACGAATATGAGAAGGAGCTAATGAAATGAGTCAGGTCAGTTTAGAACTTCATCATCAGATTAGCCAGTTTTTATACCGTGAAGCCAAAGCACTGGACGACTGGGATTTTCGTGCCTGGCTAGACATGCTGGCCGATGATATCTCTTATACGCTGCGTACAACTGCAAATGCGCAGACCCGTGACCGTCGCCGTTCGGTACAACCGCCAACCACCTGGGTTTTTAATGACACCAAAGACCTGCTGGAACGCCGGGTCGCACGTCTGGAAACCGGTATGGCTTGGGCTGAAGAGCCTCCATCACGTACTACCCACATGGTTTCAAATATTATTGTTGAGCCAACTGACGTAGAAGGTGAATACGATGTCTACGTTACTTATGTATTGTACCGTGCCCAGAAAGAAAAAGACGTGACGATTTATTGTGGCAAGCGTCATGACAAGATTCGCAAGGTTGAAGGTGGTCTTGGCTTCCAGATTTTCAACCGCAAGATCACGCTTGATCAAGCGACCTATACGTCACATAACCTGAGTGTATTCTTCTAATGAATAAGATTTTTGTTTGCCAGGTCGATGAGCTCGATGAAGGTGAAGCGCTAAAAGTAGACTGCGGCATAAATGGTATTGAGGCCTTGGCAGTATTCAACAATGGCGGAGATTTCTTCGCTATGAACGACCGTTGTTCACATGGTAATGCTTCTATGTCAGAAGGTTATCTTGAAGATGACGGGACGGTAGAGTGTCCTCTGCATTCAGCCCGTTTCTGTCTGAAAACCGGTCAGGCACTATGCCTGCCGGCTACCGATCCGATTCAGACTTTTCCGGTGGTGATTGAAGACGGTGCTTTATATGTAGAGATGGCAGGAGAGTAATCATGGGTTGGCTAAAAGGTGAAGTTGCACTGATCACTGGTGGCGGTTCAGGTCTGGGCTGGGCTTTAGTTGAGCGTTTTCTGGAAGAAGGCGCGCATGTGGGGGTATTACAACGTTCACAGTCTAAAGTAGATGCCCTGAAAGAACGGTTTGGTGACCAGATTGTGGCTGTCGCTGGTGATGTGGCCAACTATGAAGATAATGTCCGTGCTGTTCAGGCAACCGTAGAGCGATTTGGTAAGCTGGACTGCTTCATTGGTAATGCTGGCATCTGGGATCACTATGCCGATATCGTCAATACCTCTGGCGAGCAGCTGGATAAAGCCTTTGATGAAATTATGGGTATTAACACCAAGTCACTTATTCTAGGGGCCAAGGCTGCGTTGAATGAGCTGGTCAAAACTGAAGGGTCGATTGTTTTTACCCTGTCTAATTCTGCACTGTATTCAGCAGGTGGCGGCCCGGTTTATACCGCTTCCAAGCATGCTGGTGTGGGTATCATGAAAGAACTGGCTTATGAGCTTGCACCTAAAGTTCGGGTCAATGCAGTGGCCCCCTCCGGTATGAATGTCAATATCAAAGGTGCGGCGTCATTGGGACAGGAAAATATTGGGCTGCTGGATGCGCGTGATCCGGAAAAAATTGCTCGCGGTATGCCGCTTAACTTTTTGCCAGAACCTGAGGAAATGACAGGTTCTTACGTACTGCTGGCCTCTCGCCAGAATAACCGGCCATTGACTGGCGTCCTGATTAATGCCGAGTGTGGATTGGGAATTCGTGGCTTGCGTCAGCCACGTGCAGGCTTCTTCGATGAATAAAATCTTTCCATGCAGTAAAGGACTAAATGGCAGCCTGTTGGCTGCCTTGTGTTAAGGAGCGTCTTATGCCCGTTAAACTGATTTGTGCTTCACATAGCCCTTTAATGGAGTTTGCTTCTCCACAGGACAGTTCTCAGGAACAAAAAGTTCGTACCGTTTTTGCCAAGTTGTCTGAACAGGTCAAGGCTTATAATCCGACACTGATTATTGCTTTTGGCCCTGATCATTTTAATAGTTTCTTCTATGACCTGATGCCAAGTTTTTGTGTAGGTATCCGGGCCAGTGCAGCGGGAGACTGGAACTATGGTCCGGGCAAAATTGATGTACCAGAGCAGACCGCCCTGAGTCTGGTACGTTGTGTATTGAATGAAGGCGTCGATGTTGCCTACTCCTACCGCATGCAGGCTGATCATGGTGTCACGCAGCCACTGCATTTTTTATGTGATGGTCAACTCGACCGCTATCCTACCATTCCTGTATTTGTAAACGGAGCAGCCGCTCCGATGCCTACCCCTAAACGCACTGTAGCGCTTGGTCGGGCAATTGGCCAGTTTATCAAGTCACTGAATCTTGAGGCGGAGCGTGTACTAATTCTGGGTACAGGTGGTCTATCTCATGATCCGCCTACGCCGCAAATGGGCGCAGTACCACCCGAAGTAGAAGAGTTTCTGATCGCCGGCCGTAACCCGACTGCTGAAGCACGTCAGGCACGCCAAGCCAAAATCATTGCAGTCGGTCAGAAGCTGGCAGCAGGAGATACTTCTGTGGCAGTGCCCCTGAATGCCAAGTGGGATCAGGCATTACTAGAAAAATTTGCCCAAGCGGACTTTGCCGCGCTAGAGGCTATGACCGAAGACGAGATCCGCCGTGAGGGCGGCCGTGGAGGTCAGGAAATCCGCTGTTGGATTGCAGCCTTTGCCGCTTTTGCCGAGCTGGGGCAGTACCAGATGACAACGCATGTCTATGAAGCTATCAGTGAGTGGATTGCAGGTTTCGGTATTGTTTCTGCTGAACTGAAAGATTAAGGAAACAGACAGATGAGCATTGAAACTATTGTTATTGTAGGAGCCGGTCAGGCAGGTGCGAGCGCTATCCTGGAACTTCGTGCCAATGGATATACAGGGAAAATCATACTGGTGGGTGATGAAGTCCATTTACCTTATGAACGCCCGCCTTTATCTAAAGATGTAATCTTGAAGCCTGAAGAAACCAAAGTTGAGATTCTTTCAGTGCAGAAGCTGGCAGAGCTAGGCGTTGAGGTCATCCGTGGCAATGCTGCAGTAAAAATTGATGCCGATACCCATCAGCTCACCCTGAAAAATGGTGAAGTACTTGGTTATGACAAGTTGTTACTGGCTACCGGTGGCGCGCCGCGCCGCTTGCCGGACCTGGATGCTTTAGGTAAACATGTTTATACCTTGCGTAATCTGGAAGACTCTCAGGCATTGGTGCCCGTATTGCAGCCCGAGCGCCGGATTATCCTGATTGGTGGCGGTGTGATTGGTCTGGAACTGGCATCATCAGCGCGCTCTAAACATTGTCAGGTAACTGTAATTGAAATGGGCCCTATGGTGATGGGTCGCTGCTCACCACGGTTACTCAGTGAGTTCTTGCTGACCCAGCATCGTCAGGCTGGTATCGATATCCGTCTTGAAACCAGAATTGCAGGCTGTAGCCTGCAGGGTGAAGAGGTGGTAATTCAACTGGAAGATGGTGAAGAGCTACGTGCAGATGCAGTCATATATGGCATCGGCATTATCCCAAATGCGCGTCTGGCAGTTGAGGCTGGGCTGGACGTTGATTTTGCTGTAAAAGTGAATGAGAACTGCCAGACTTCTAATCCTGATATTTATGCAGCAGGGGATGTGGCTACCCAGCTTCGTGCAGATGGCCAGTATAGCCGGGTTGAAACCTGGGAAAATGCCAATCTGCAGGCAGGTATCTTTGCACGCCATGTGATGGGTATTGAACATCCTAAAGCAAATCCGGCCTGGTTCTGGACTGATCAGCTCGGTATCAATTTCCAGTTTGTCGGTGACATGAGCGCGGCAGAATGGCATGTGCGCGGTACTATGGATATTAGCCAGGGGCCTGCCTCATCTTTTATTCTGTACGGAGTCAGTAATGGAATTATTGTGGCTGGTATTACGGTTAATGCCGCTAAAGATATGCGCCATCTGAAAAAAATGATTAGCAAAGGTATCGCTTTTCATGCAGATACACACTTGGACCTTGCCCAAGAGCTACGTAAAATTGCCTAAATAAAACGGCTTTCTATTGAACAGACCTATAGTATGGACCCACTATAGGTCTGTTTTTTATTGGTAAAAACTCAATTTTAAAGAATGAGCGATTTTATGAGTTCAACTGCTTCTGGCACTCCATCTGCATCGTTACTGTTTACTTCATCTGTTTATGCACTACTGGTATTGATCTGGGCAACCACGCCACTGGCCATTGTCTGGAGTGTAGAAGAAGTTCACCCGATGTGGGTACTCATTATTCGCTATTTTGGCGCTTCAATACTGGCATTCCTGATTCTAAAACTGATGCGTGCTCCATTACCTTTTGATCAGATGGCCATGAAGAGTTATCTGGCCGGTAGCCTGAACCTAATTGGTGCACAGTTATTTATCTATTTAGCAGCTAATTATCTTACTTCGGGGTTGATGGCTTTAATTTTTGGTTTTTCGCCACTGGTTGCCGGGCTGATTGGTCATGTCATCTTGAAAACTCAAAAATTGGTGGCACTACAATGGCTGGGCATGGCGATAGCAGTTGCAGGGTTAAGTTTCGTTTTTGCAGATCAGGCAGAAACTCAGGTAAATCCAATTGGAGTTGTACTGATGTTTATCAGTATGGTGTCCTATATCAGCTCGATTTTCTGGGTTAAAGAGATTAATGCGCCTTTGGCCCCTATGTCTCAAGCAACAGGCTCGCTTTTAGTATCAGCACTGGCTTCACTACTGCTGGTTCCTTTTATTTATGAACATATACCGACTGCTATACCGGGTACTAAAACCATAATCGGCTTCTTATTTACCATGGTTATGTCCTCTATTGTGGCGATGCTGTGTTATTTCTGGCTGATCAAGCGCTTAAATGCTTCTACAGTATCTTTAAGTAATGTGATTACCCCGGTATTGGCGCTTATGCTAGGCGCCACACTGAATAATGAACAAATTGGTTCACATACCTTTGCTGGGGTAAGTATTGTAATGTTTGGTATTGTTCTGTACTTCTGGAAGGACTGGCACAGCCAATATAGAGTAAAAAAATATTAAACTTTAAATGTTTATAGTTAAGTAGCTTCTATAAAAGCACGGGCGTGCCCTGCAACTTTAGCTGATGAAGATGTAATAACTAACAGCAGAGAAAACAACAAAAAATAAAAAAAGTCAGGCCCAAGTTTGGCTAAGATCAGGAAAGTCCATTAGAAAATTGAATCAGCCGGTCTGATAAAAATAAAATTAGGTCATTTTCCATGTCTGAATCCAATAAAGTCGTTGTTTATGCAGCCCTGATCGGGAACCTGATCATTGCAATGGTCAAGTTCGTGGCAGCTTATCTGACGAACAGTTCGGCTATGCTGAGTGAGGCAATCCATTCAGTTGTTGATACCCTCAATGAAATCTTGCTGCTCTATGGACTGAAAAAATCCCAGCAGCCAGCCAATATGCGTCATCCTTTTGGTTATGGACGAGAACTGTATTTCTGGGCTTTTATTGTGGCCCTGATGGTATTTGCATTAGGTTCGGTAGTTTCGATCTATCAGGGGATTCAGCATATTCGTCATCCTGAAGAAATCGTTTCACCGGTGATTAACTATGTTGTACTTGGAATTGCTATTGTTGTAGAAGGTACTTCATGGTTTATCGCTTTAAAAAGCTTTCGCAAAAGCAAGGGTAAACTTGGATACTTTCAGGCATTCCGGCGTAGTAAAGATCCGACTACATTTACAGTTCTGTTTGAAGATACAGCTGCACTGCTTGGTTTGGTAATTGCATTGCTCGGTGTCTATTTTTCTCATACTTTGAATATGCCAGTACTTGATGGTATTGCTTCAATTCTCATTGGTATGATTCTGGCTGTGGCAGCCCTATTGCTGGGCCGGGAAACCAAGGGATTGCTGCTGGGTGAAACTGCAGATCCCTTACTGCGGCAAAATGTTTTGAATATTGCACAGCAGGACCCGGCGGTACTCTCGGCAAATGGTCTGATTACTGAACAGTTGGGTGCACATCAGGTGCTGGCTGCCTTAAGTCTTGAGTTTAAAGATAATCTGACTTCAGACCAGATTGAAGCCTGTGTAAACCGGATTGAGGCCAATACAAAAAAAGTGCATCCGGAAGTGGTGGCACTTTTTGTAAAACCCCAAACCCAGAAGGTCTGGATGGAACGTATGAAAGGTCGCCTCGATGACACAGCATAATCACGGCCAGATATCAGTATTTGCACCTACAGATTTGCCGTTTTATATAAAGATTTTTATTCATGAATAAGCAAGCTCCTTACTCTTACCGTTTAAAGACGGAATCCTGCTGGTCACATACCTTGAGAAAACCTGACTTTAGTTTCAGCCCTTCTGACCATTACAATGGAGAAGAGTTCTTTAATTATGTGGCTCATCCGGCCGGTTATCGGCGCCGTGATCTGATCAAGTGGTTATATAGCCGTAAACCTTTGCCATGGGAAGAGGAAAATACACAGGCAGAAATTCCGGCACATGCGGGTCCACAGAACCGGCCACATGCCAGTATGGACGACTGGCAGGTCTGGTTTATTGGTCATGCTACCTTACTGATTCAAATCGGGCCGTATAATTTTCTGACAGATCCGGTGTGGGCAGACTATGTCAGTCCGCAGCAGGGTACAGGTCCAAAAAGAAGCTGTACTGCCGGTATTGCATTAGAACAATTACCGGAAATTCATGCCGTACTCTTGAGTCATAATCACTACGACCATATGGACTTGGCAACTCTACGCTGGCTGCACAAAAAATTTGCCATGCCAATTTATACCGGGCTTGGCAACAGTTTTTATCTGCCTAAAAAGTTTCAGGTAATAGAAATGGACTGGTGGCAGGCTGCGTTGTTGCATAAGTTTCAAATAGTGTACACACCTGCACAACACGGTTCAGGGCGTGGTTTGCGTGATCGTAACCGGGCTTTGTGGGGGGGCTTTTCAATCATACATGAGACCGGTCACTGTTTTTTTGCAGGTGACACAGGTTATTCACCGCATTTCAAACAGATTCATGCCGAACTGGGAGCTCCCCGGATTGCTTTGCTTCCGATCGGCGCATATGAGCCGCGAGAGTTGATGCAATATATGCATATGAATCCTCAAGAAGCATTTCAGGCACATTTGGATCTGGCACCCCGTCGTTCACTGGCAATCCATTACCGGACTTTCCAGCTCACAGATGAAGGTCGCGAGCAGCCTGAACAGGACCTGAATATAGCCATGCAGAATTCATCCAAACTGTTAGGGCCATTTTATTGCATACGGGAAGGAAGACGCCTCATTGTTTAAGGTCTTTATTCTGTTCTTGTACAATAAGCTGAACTGCCACTACAGAAAGCATTAGCATGGCAATATTCATGACTACCGGATTAAACGCAGCTGTAAGTTGAAGAGGTGCTATACATATAATCAGCAGTAGCAGTCCTATAAGTCCAATGATGTTTAAGCTATGCAAGAGAATAGATCTAGGCCATTTCAAGAAGAATAAACCGAACAGCATTTCGATGCCCCCGGACAGACCCAGCAAAATTTTAGCCAGAACCAGATCAAGGCCCATATTTTGCCAGATTATGATTTCATCAGGAGATTGAAACAGAAGTTTGGGAACAAGCCCCTGATATAACCAGAGTAAGGCTAACGTGAGCTGAATGGTAAAGAGTGGACGCATAAAGATATGCCTGGGATTTATTAGCAGTGTCTTTTCAGAAATTATTTTTAATTGATTTCTTCAGGAGCAATATTCTCGCACATGGTGAGAATTTTTTGTAAAGAGTTAATGCTCTTATGCCTGACAAGCAAAAAAAGAAACCATACCAGATGGTTTCTTTTTAAAGGGTTTATTTCAGGTTAAAGAAAACCTGGCTGGCCATAGGCTGGGTCCGAATCACGTGCAGCCTGAGCATCAGCTACTTCTAATCCCAGTGCTTTAGCAACACCTTCACCATAAGCCGGGTCGCAGGCATAACAGTTACGGATATGGCGGTATTTAACAAAATCCAGCGCATCCCCCATTGCCCGAGCCGTATTTTCAAATAAAACCTGTTTTTGCTCAGTATTCATGAGAGCAAAAAGTGCACGTGGCTGACTGAAATAGTCTGCATCATCCTGACGATAATCCCAGTATGCTGCATCACCTGTAATCTTTAATGGCGGCTCTTTATACTGCGGCTGTTCCTGCCATTGACTGAAGCTGTTTGGCTCATAATGTGGCAGGCTACCATAGTTGGCATCAATCCGGCCCTGTCCATCACGGTGGTTAGAATGTACCGGACAGCGTGGTTTATTCACCGGGATCTGCTGATAATTTACTCCCAGACGGTAACGTTGGGCATCGGCATAATTAAATAGGCGTGCCTGCAGCATACGGTCAGGTGATACACTAATTCCCGGAACCAGATTACTTGGCGCAAAAGCTGACTGTTCTACATCTAGAAAGAAATTTTCCGGATTACGGTTCAGTTCAAATTCACCGACTTCAATCAGTGGATAATCGGCATGTGGCCAGATTTTTGTCAGGTCAAAAGGATGATATGGTACTTTCTCGGCATCTGCTTCTGGCATGACCTGGACATACATGGTCCATTTCGGATATTCACCCCGTTCAATGGCCTCATACAGGTCACGCTGGTGGCTTTCACGATCTTTTCCGATCAGTACTTCTGCTTCAGCATCTGCCAGATTTTTAATACCCTGCTGGGTACGGAAGTGAAACTTCACCCAAAACCGTTCACTGCTGGCATTAATAAAGCTATAGGTATGGCTGCCAAACCCATGCATATGTCGGTAGCTGGCAGGAATACCGCGTTCTGACATAACAATAGTGACCTGATGTAATGACTCAGGCAATAAGGTCCAGAAATCCCAGTTATAAGTGGCATTACGCATATTAGTGCGTGGGTCACGTTTAACAGCTTTATTCAAATCCGGGAATTTACGCGGGTCACGCAGAAAAAACACTGGCGTGTTGTTACCGACCATATCCCAGTTGCCTTCTTCAGTATAAAACTTCAAGGCAAAGCCACGAATATCGCGTTCAGCATCAGCTGCTCCACGTTCACCTGCGACAGTGGTAAAACGTGCAAACATTTCAGTTTGTTTACCAATTTCAGAGAAAATGCTGGCACAGCTATACCGGGTAATATCTTGGGTGACAGTAAATGTTCCAAATGCACCGGAACCTTTAGCGTGCATACGGCGTTCAGGAATAACTTCACGGACAAAGTTGGCAAGTTTCTCATTGAGCCACATATCTTGGGCTAAAAGCGGACCGCGTGGGCCAGCAGTCATACTATTCTGGTTGTCTACAACGGGCGCACCGAAGTCTGTAGTTAAGTGGCTGACTGGACACTTTTTGATGTCTTGACTCATGCTATGCTCCATTCTTTGAATGTCTGGTGCAGTGGTGCTCTAAAATAGGACCAGTTCTTCTGACTGAACTACTGATCAAATCACTGTATTCTAGCTGCCACTGTTTCCAGTATCGGTAAGGAACCTTATATACCGGCATGTTTACTGCGTATTGGCTCTGCCTTGAACTACGAGCTATATAAGCGTTCGGTATATCTGTTCTGTTAAGCATAATTTAGAGGTTATCTGATTGATTTACCAACGATAAAAATTAATGGTTTGTATAGGTAAAAACGATTATTATTTTTAATTAATTAATTAATTAGATTTTAAGAGCTTAAGGGTAAAAAGCCGGAAATAGCGCGCCGGATATCCTGTTTCAGTTCAAACCAGTGCTGGTATTCCGGCTCCTGAAGCAGGGTCTGTGAAATCATGCCATAAATAATCCGGTGCAGATTGAGGGCAAGACTTTCGAGTTCTTGCCTAGGACAATTGCAGAGGTGCACAAGAACCTTACACCAGCTTTCTACATGTAAGCGATAGTGTTTTTGATAGGCAGACACACTGGAAATCTGACGTTCAAGTAAAAATAAAGTGGCCCAAATGTGCTGTTCTTGCCGAATACTCTGAATCTGGAAATTAACCAGTGCTCCAATATATAACGCTAATTCTAAAGAAGTTTCTAAGGTATTGGCATACTGTTCTAGGGCTTTGGCCTGCTGTTTAATGTACTGATGGATGCAAAGTGCGGCCAGTTCATCTTTATCACCAAAGTATTCATAAAAAGTACCCAAGCCGACACCTGCCAGCTCGGTAATATCCCGAATAGTGATATCAGGGTAATCTTGAGTATCTAAAAGCCGAACAAAGCTTTCTAGTAAGGCGGCCTGAGTCATGCGCGCACGTGACTGTTGCGGTTTGCGGCGAGCTTTAAAGGCTGGTGTTTTCATATAGGAGAAACCGAACACTATATAGAGCTGATTCTTTTATACTGAAGAAAGATAAGAATGACTATATGGAAAGAAGAATGAATACATGGGCGACTCATCAAATCCAGAATCAGTTTGATGAACTTAAAGACTATAACCTGTTTGATACCGATCCGATATTACAGGAAATATTGCAACGCCATCAAAGTCAAGATCAGGTCAGGCTAAGCCAGTTAGGTGCGATAGCCGGTTCTGCCGAATATTATCAGTATGCCGAACAGGCTAACCGCTATACACCTGAGCTTAAGGCGTTTGATGCACGTGGCCGGCGCTGTGATGTAGTTGAGTTTCATCCGGCTTGGCATCAGTGGATGGCACTCAACCGCAGCTATGAAGTCCATGCCTATCCTTTTATTAAACCAGATGATGCACAAGGCTGGCTGAACTGGGCAGCACGTTTTTATTTAAATGGGCAGATCGAATGCGGTAGTCTGTGTCCAACTGCCATGACACTTGGCAGTATTCCCTTACTACAGCGTGAATCGGTACTATGGCAACAGCTGGGTGATAAATTACTGTCGCAGCATTATGATGCGCGCGACCTGCCCATAAGCCAGAAAAAATCAATCTGGTTAGGCATGGGCATGACTGAAAAACAAGGTGGTTCCGATGTGCGTGCCAACCAGACCAAAGCAGTACCAGTCGGACAGTACGGACGTGGGCAGGGTTATCTGATTACCGGTCATAAATGGTTTTTTTCAGCGCCGATGTGTGATGCACATCTGGTGGTCGCCAATACCGAACAAGATGGTTTGGCCTGTTTCTTTGTGCCGCGCTGGCTGGAGGATAGCCACAAAAACAGTATTCATGTGCAGCGCTTAAAAGATAAGGTGGGTAACCGCAGTAATTCCAGTAGTGAAGTCGAATTTCAGGAGGCTTGGGGAATCATGCTGGGTGAGGCGGGCAGAGGCATTCCGACTATTATTGAAATGGCCGCATATACCCGGCTGACCTGTGTAGTAGGCAGTAGTGCCATGTTGCGTCAGGCACTGGTTCAGTGTCTAGCCTATACCCGGCAGCGTCAGGCTTTTGGTAAACCTCTGGCAGCACAGCCTCTCATGCAATCAGTACTGACCGATCTGGCATTGGAATCTGAAGCAGCAGTACAGTTAGCTATGCATCTGGCTTCCTGCTACCAGCAAGATGATCCGCTGTCTAAAGCCTGGCAACGTCTGATGACGCCAGCTGCAAAATTCTGGATCTGTAAAAGAGTGGTAGAACTGAGTGGCGAAGCAATGGAGGTTTTTGGAGGCAATGGCTACGTCGAAACCGGAATCATGGCACGTATTTTCAGGGAAGCACCGGTAAACTCAATCTGGGAAGGTTCAGGCAATGTAATGTGCCTGGATGTATTACGTGCGGTACAGCGTGACCGCGAATCTATAGAGATTTTAATACATTCATTTGCCGGAACTATTCAGGATGAACCATTGTTACAACAGGAATTACAGCAGTTGCTACAGCTTTTCGCACAAAGTCCAGATCAGCTGCAATTTATGGCACGGACTTTAGTGAGTCGCCTGGTCATTCTGGCACAAGCAGTACTATTGAAAAAATATGCTCCAGATTTTGTAGCAAATGCCTTTATCCAGACTCGCTATACGGCATTTCATGGTCGGGTTACAGGACTGATCGATCTCCATTTAGTTGATATGCAGCGTGTACTGGAACGGGCTTTTCCTGCTTAAAGTTTCTATAATTTTAAGGGTATAAAAAAGCATCTTGATGAGAGGGTAGCGTGACTTTAAAAAATACATACTGCCCCCATCAATATCTCTTGCCAGCAGAGTAAAATAGGCGATAATCTGCTGGCACAGGCTCTGTGTAAAAATAATACTCTGAATTAATCTGACCTGATAGGTAAACACTATGGCAAAAAGCAAGAAGCAGCCAGAAGTTATTATTCATAACTTTGTTGCTAAACATATGCATGAAGTCAACCGCAGTCATGTATTTACAGACCGCAAAAAAAATGCAAAACGCGGTTATAGCAAACATAAGCAAGGGCGATATTCTGATGATTATCGTCCTTCCTGTTTCAGCTTTGCAGCTTAAGTTAAGCTGACATTTATACCACCAGACGGCTAGATTTCACCATATCAGTCAGGCCATGCGTTTTAAAGTAATGCTCAAGCCAGCTTTTTACGACCAGCGGATTATTCATTCTCAGTACTTCTTCCAGTAACTGTTCAGCATCACTAAACGGTGTATGACAGATTGCTTTTCGTACCCTTAAAATATTACTTGAACTCATGGAAAGAGTATTAAAGCCCATTGCCATTAACAATACTGCCGAAAGCGGATCGCCTGCCATTTCTCCACAAATACTGATAGGTTTGTTATATTTCCGGCATTCTCCCACCAGGCGGTAGAGGGCTCGCAGTACTGAAGGATGAAAATGTGAATAGACATTGGCAACCCGAGGATTATTACGGTCAACTGCCAGCAAATATTGAGTCAGGTCATTCGAACCCACTGAAAAGAAATCTACCAGATCGGCGAATTCATCAATCTGTAACAGTACACTCGGTACTTCCACCATGATTCCGATTTTTGGTTTAGTGATCTTGACCTGCTCTTCTTCCTGAACCGCGACCCAGTCCCGTTCTAGCAGATAAAGCACTTCTTCTACTTCACTGACACTGGTTACCATAGGCAGCAAAATGTGCAAATTGTTGAGTCCAATGCTGGCTTTGAGCATAGCACGAATCTGTGAGGAAAAAATTTCCGGATGGTCTAGTGTAAAACGCAGACCACGCCAGCCGAGCGCCGAATTTTCTTCTTCAATTGAAAAATATGGCAGATCTTTATCTGCACCAATGTCAAGCGTACGCATTACTACCGGTTTATTGGCAAAGTGGCTCAGCTGCTGGCGGTAAATTGCACGCTGTTCTTCTTCACCCGGAAAACGGTCACGCAGCATAAAGGGGATTTCAGAGCGGTACAGGCCTACACCTTTGGCGCCGCGTTGAACACCACGGACCACATCGATCATTAAACCAGTATTGACGTAAAGCGGAACCACATGTCCATCTGGCGTGATCGCATCACGAGTTTCATACTGTTTTAAATCCTTGGCGATCTGCTCTTCTTCTTTTTGCACATCTTTATAGCGCTGACGCAGGCGCCGTGGCGGATTAATAAAAACCCGACCTTGATAGGCATCTACAATCATCTCGACATCATCAAGCGTATTAACGGGTAATTCGGTTACACCGACAACAGTCGGAATACCTAATGCCCGCGCTACAATCACCATATGTGAGTTGGTTGCGCCTTCAGAGGTGACAATCGCAGCAATTTTATCGACAGGTAGCTCTACCAGTGCCGCCGTACTGATTTCTTCACCAATTAAAATACTGTCAGCACTTAGTTCGCGGTGACCAGACTCAGCCTCCTGCAAATAAGCCAGAATACGTCGGCCTAAATCTTTTAAGTCTGCCACCCGTTCACGCAGATAATCATCTTCCATCAGGGAGAACAGATTAATATGTTTATCAATTACCCGGCGGACAGCGCCCTGTGCCCAGCTGCCATTTCGAATCAACTCTTTAATCTCGGCCGGCAAAGCATTTTCATCCAGCATCCGTAAAAAGACACTAAACAGCGCCCGTTCATCAGAAATCAGGGAATCCTGCATTTTCTCATCCAGTGCCTTGATTTCAGTACGCACTGACTGTACCGCCTGATCAAGTAAACTCAGCTCATCGCTAATATCTTCTGCTTCACGGTCAGGCACGGCAGCCAAATCAGCCGGAGGATATAAAATGATTGCACGGCCTAAGGCGATTCCACCTGCACCTGAAACGCCTTGAAAGGTTTTATAAGTGGTAGAGTTATTGAATTTTCGAAAGACATCAATATTGCCTACAGCATGGGCATGAGCAATAACGCCGGAGAGCTGTGCACACAGTGTGACTAGAAAAGACTCAGCCGCTTCACTGAAATCCTGTGATTCCCGGTTTTGTACGACCAACACACCCATCACCTTACGGCGATACATGACCGGCACACCTAAAAAGGAGTTGTAGATTTCCTCACCGGTTTCTGGCAAATATAAAAATCGTTCATGTTTAGGGGCATTGTCGAGGTTGACGATTTCCTCACGTTGACCGACCAGTCCAACCAGGCCTTCACCTACCTGTAACGAAACATTCCCGACAGATTCTGGCTTTAAACCTTTTGAAGCCATAAGCAGATAACGCTGATTGCGTTCATCTAGCAGATAAACCGAACACACATCCACATTCATGGCCTCGGCCACCCGGTTCACCATAATTTCCAAGGACTCATGCAGACTGACTGACGCATTGATTTCCTGCACAATACGTCTTAGGGTGTCCAGCTGCATGTTTGACATGGATGAATGCTCCAAATATTTTTAAATCTGTTTACTCTTTATAACAGCAGCCCTAACAAAAATCATTCGCGAAAATGCTGAATTTTCAGGATGGCTGCTGTGGTAACTGCATACACAATTCCATCATGGCCCTACGGTAAACATCCCGTTTAAAGTTTACCACCTGTCCAAGCGGATACCAGTAACTGACCCATTGCCACTGGTCGAATTCTGGCGGATTGGACAGGTCCAGCTGGATATGCTCGGAAGAGGCCACTAGTTTTAATAAAAACCACTTCTGCTTTTGTCCGATACATACAGGCTCTGAATCGGAGCGGATGTACCGGTGTGGCAAACGATAACGCAGCCAGCCTTTAGTCTGCGCAATAATTTCAACGTGTTCAGGCAATAAGCCGACTTCTTCTCTCAGTTCACGATAAAGTGCCTGCTCAGGGGTTTCTCCAAACTGGATCCCTCCTTGTGGAAATTGCCATGCATTGTGTCCAATGCGTTTTGCCCATAACACCTGTCCATCATCGTTTGCCAAAATGATCCCGACATTCGGTCGGAAACCTTCTGAGTCGATCATTTGGCTACCTAAATTTATCTATTAGCTTAACTTTGAAATCGGGGATGATAAATAACTGCATCCAGCTCGAAAAAAGATCAAAGTAAAATGTTAAAAATTGCTATGATCTTAACGAATTTCTATCGACTAGCGGAGATAGATTTACATTTTTTTGCTTTAAATTTCAGTTTTAACGAGAATTTTTATGAAATTGGCTTTATTTGATCTGGACCATACGCTCCTTAACACCGATTCTGACCATTCTTGGGGAGAATTTCTGGTCAATGAGGGACTGGTCGATCCGGTACGTCACCGTCAGATCAATGACAGCTTCTATGAAGACTATAAAGCTGGTCAGCTGGACCCGATTGCTTACAATGAATTTGTTTTTGAGTTTTTGACAAAACATGATTTACCTTACCTGACCGAATTGCATGAACGATTTATGCAAAAAGTTATTCGTGCACAAATGCGGCCTCAAGGGTTTGAAACTGTCAAAAAACATCAGGCATTGGGTCATGAAATTGTCGGGATTACCGCAACTTCAGACTTCATTACTGCGCCTATTTTCCGTGAATTCGGTATTACCGAGATTATTGCCACCAATGCAGAACTAATTGATCATCGGTATACTGGCAAGGTAACTGGAATAGCATGTTACCAGAAGGGTAAGCTGGCTCGTCTGGAACAATGGTTAAATGGCCGTACAGTAACCGAATCGTGGGCTTATTCGGACTCAATTAATGACCGGTTTTTGCTCGAATATGCAAGCCATGCTATTGCAGTCAATCCGGATGAGCGCTTACAGGTCCTAGCCGAGGTGCAGGGATGGGAAATTCAGGACTGGTCAATCTAAGCTATATATCCGGTTTAAAATATAGCACCTCGAGGTGCTATATTTTTATTTCTGTATTCATCATGTCGATCAGTTCCAGCATGGCTCTGGACTGGCTGCGCCCCGGGTGCCATACCAGACCCAGTTTACGGCTCATTTCCAGCGGAATATCCAAGCGTTGTAAATCCTGATTAATCAGGTTTTGTGGCAGGACGGACCAACCTAGACCGATTGAAACCAGCATGCGGATTGATTCTAATGGATTATTGCTCATTGTAATTTTAGGTTTTAACCCCTTCTTTTCAAATTCCGCAAGCGTAATCTGGCTGGTATAGGTCTGAATTGAAGGTAGCAGGCTCGGATAGGCGATCAGGTCTTCCAGCTTTAAGTTACTGCGCTGGGCGAGTGGGTGAAAAGGTGCGGCTACAAAAACCAAAGGATCATTCCAGATGGTACTGTAATTCAGACGACTATCTCCCTGTGGCGGCAAGGTTAAAAATGCCAGTTCCAGATCGCCCGCGAGCACCTGTTCGTGTGCCTGTTCAGAGTCAACAAAATGTACATCCAGTGTCACATCTGGAAATTGTTGTACATATTTCTTCAAATGATGGGGTAAGTGATGCAGTCCGATGTGATGACTGGTGCCAATTTTTAGGCGTCCCTGCACCTGACTTTGTTCATGACTCAAAGTATGGTGGATATCACCTAGCTCATTTAACCAGTTTTTGACTTTAGGCAAGAGAGAGTGGGCCGCATGAGTCGCCTGTACACCTCGTCCCGCAGATTCAAAAAGTTTAACTCCGAAGTAATCCTCCAGACTGTGGATACGTTTGGTCACCGCAGGCTGGGTGATAAATAGTTGCTCGGCAGCTTGGGAAATGGAACCAGTTTCCATTACCTTGACAAAGGCTTCGAAGGCGGCAAGATTCATGTGGATACTCTATCCTATAAGGATTTTTTATATATTCAGTATTATTTATAAAATTTAAGAAATAATAAAGCAAATCCGGTTTTAAATTATTTCTAATGAATAAAATTCTTTTAATTCCAAAAAGTTTAATAATTAATAAAAATGATAAATTAGATTTATGTAAAATAGCGATTATAATTTAAAATAATTTAGGAAATACCCAGTCCTTGGAGCACGTCGACATGGCAGGCAATCAATCAGCAGCAAAAACATTATATGACAAATTATGGGATGATCACTTGGTTTCCCAGCGGGATGATGGTTCATGTCTACTCTATATCGACCGTCATTTATTGCATGAAGTGACATCTCCGCAGGCTTTTGAGGGATTACAGCTAGCAGGCCGTCAACCTTGGCGCTTAAGTGCCAATGTTGCAACACCTGACCATAATGTACCTACCTCCAAGGCAGAGCGGGCACAGGGCATTGCCGGTATCGCAGATGAAACCTCACGAATTCAGGTGCAAACCCTAGATGACAACTGCAAGACATTTAATATTGTAGAATTTGGTATTAATGATATCCGTCAGGGAATTGTGCATGTAGTTGGGCCGGAGCAGGGTCTAACCTTACCAGGTATGACAGTAGTCTGTGGCGACTCACATACTGCAACTCATGGAGCATTTGGCTGTCTGGCTCATGGGATTGGTACATCAGAAGTTGAACATGTGCTGGCAACCCAGTGTCTGGTCCAGAAGAAAATGAAAAATATGCTGATTCGTGTCGATGGCCAGCTTGGTCAGGGTGTCACGCCAAAAGATGTAGTCCTGGCAATTATTGGCAAGATTGGTACCGCAGGTGGCACAGGCTATGCCATTGAATTTGGTGGTCAGGTTTTCCGTGACATGTCGATTGAAGGCCGTATGACTGTCTGCAATATGGCAATTGAGGCTGGTGCACGTGTAGGCATGGTCGCAGTCGATGAAAAAACCATTGAATACGTCAAAGGCCGTAATTATGCCCCGCAAGGTACAGAATGGGATCAGGCTGTGGCTTACTGGAATACCCTGCATTCGGATAGTGATGCAGTATTTGATACGGTAGTTGTATTACAGGGTGAAGAGATTGAACCACAGGTCTCATGGGGTACTTCACCTGAAATGGTTATTCCTGTATCGCAGGCTGTACCTATGTTAGAACAGGCTAAAGATGATGTACAACGCAATGACTGGACCCGTGCTTACCAGTATATGGGCTTAAATGGCGGACAGCCTTTGGCTGAAATCCAGCTGGACCGTGTCTTTATTGGTTCATGTACTAACTCCCGTATTGAAGATATCCGTGCAGCGGCAGAAGTTGTTAAAGGTCGCCAGGTTGCATCAAGCATCAAACAGGCGATGGTGGTGCCGGGTTCTGGTTTGGTAAAACAGCAGGCTGAGGCCGAAGGTCTTGATAGAATCTTTATTGAAGCAGGTTTCGAATGGCGTGAACCGGGCTGTTCCATGTGCTTGGCTATGAATGCAGACAAGTTGCAGCCAGGCGAATACTGTGCTTCTACTTCTAACCGTAACTTTGAAGGCCGTCAGGGCAATGGTGGACGTACTCATCTGGTAAGTCCAGCAATGGCAGCTGCTGCGGCAATTGCCGGTCATTTTGTTGATGTTCGTTCTTTCTAAGGAGCACACCATGAAAGCATATACTGTTGAACAGGGAATCGTTGCGCCATTAGACCGTGCGAATGTCGATACTGATCTGATCATTCCAAAGCAGTTTTTAAAGTCCATCAAACGGACCGGTTTTGGCGATAACCTGTTTGATGAATTACGTTATCTGGATGAAGGCTATCCGGGTCAGGATAATTCAGTGCGTCCGATCAATCCGGATTTTGTCTTGAACCAGCCACGTTATCAGGATGCCAAGATTTTGTTGGCGCGTCAGAACTTTGGTTGTGGCTCCAGCCGTGAGCATGCACCTTGGGCACTAAATGAATACGGCTTCCGTACCGTTATTGCGCCAAGCTTTGCTGATATTTTCTTTAATAACTGTTTTAAAAATGGCATGCTGCCGGTTATTTTACCTGAGTCAGTGGTCGATCAGTTATTTCAGGAAGTAAATACCCATGAAGGCTATCAGCTCACAGTAGACCTGGCCGCTCAGCAGGTGCGTACACCTGATGGTCAAAGCTTCAGTTTTGAGGTTGATCCGTTTCGCAAGCATTGCCTGTTAAACGGTTTTGATGATATCGGTCTGACTTTACAGGATGCAGATTTAATCCGTGAATATGAAGCGAAAATCCAAAAGTCACGTCCATGGGTTTTCAATAATATTCAAGGTTAAGCTCGACATTTAGGCGTAGCGCAGGAGCCCAAGTCTTGCTAACATGTTTGACTATAAAAATATTTATAGTTTCTCTATATATGAGGTTGGGCTCGGACGATGAACAGGATATTCGGCCATAGTGTTATTATCAGTTTATGTGGCGTGTTACTTAGTGCATGTCAAATTACTCAGAACGCGGTAGACACTGTCCGTATTAAATATGCGGAAAAACCAGAATCTCAGACGAATGCGCTGATTTACTGTTCAGGAACAGAAAACTGTGAATTTGAGCGGATTAGTGATATTCAAATCGTTGATCCCTTAACACATCGGGTAAATTCGGAAGCAATCCGTGAAGGAATTGTACGTTTGCAGGGCAGTTCCCTCAGCCAGCCGAATCCGTTGTACCTGTCAGTTCCAGCCAAACAGTATGAAGTGGTAATCCGTTTTTATCCTATATCGCAGGATCGGGCTGAAAAACTGCATGTCATTCATCAGTTCAAGGCTAATCAGCGCTATACCTTTCATATGTTTCGTGATCGTTCAAGCAGAACCGGAAGCTTGCTAAATGTTTCAGCACCTGATCCGCTCTGTGTCGATCTGCAACAGGAAAAACGCACGATTCGCCGGTTCTGCCGTCCTTATAATGTATTGACGGGTTTGGGCGAGTTTGTGGAAAAGAAACTTTAATCGCTCATCAGCTGTAGATATACGCTGGTTTTAAAATTATGGAAATGCATATGTCCAAACACATCCTCATTTTAGCTGGCGACGGCATCGGACCTGAAATTATTGCAGCAGCAGAACAGGTCCTTCACCGTGTGAATGAAAAGTTTAGTTTGGACTTGAGCTGGGAACAGGGACTGTTGGGCGGGGCCGCAATTGATGCACATGGTGAACCCTACCCTGAAGTTACCAGTCAGCAGGCAAAAAAGGCAGATGCGATTCTGCTTGGTGCTGTAGGTGGGCCTAAATGGGATACGATTGAACGTTCAATCCGTCCTGAGCGTGGTCTTCTTAAAATCCGTAGCGAGTTGAATCTGTTTGCTAATCTGCGTCCGGCAATTTTATATCCCCAGCTGGCAGATGCTTCAAGTTTAAAACCTGAGATTGTAGCTGGACTGGATATCCTGATCGTACGTGAGTTAACGGGTGGAATCTATTTTGGCCAGCCACGCGGAATCCGGGAACTGGAAAATGGTGAAAAGCAGGGTTATAACACCGATGTATACAGCGAATCTGAGATCAAGCGAATAGCTAAAGTCGCTTTTGAGATTGCTGGACTGCGTGGTGGAAAAGTCTGCTCGGTTGATAAAGCCAATGTACTTGAAGTCACTGAACTCTGGAAGCAGACAATAAGTGCATTTCAGGCCGAGCAGTATCCAGAGGTCCAATTATCACATATGTATGTCGACAATGCAGCCATGCAGCTGGTACGTGCGCCAAAACAGTTTGATGTCATCGTAACCGGTAACCTGTTTGGGGATATTCTCTCTGATGAAGCTGCAATGCTGACCGGTTCGATTGGAATGTTGCCATCTGCCTCACTGGATGAACATGGTAAAGGTATGTATGAACCTTGTCATGGTTCAGCACCTGATATTGCCGGCCAGAATATTGCCAATCCGCTAGCCACTATTTTGTCGGTTGCCATGATGCTGCGCTATACTTTCCGTGAAGAAACTGCAGCTCAAGCGATTGAAGATGCAGTAGGCCAGGTATTAGACCAGGGCTTGCGTACTGCAGACATCATGTCACAAGGCATGCAGAAAATCGGAACTGCTGAAATGGGCCAGGCAGTAGTGCAGGCACTCGGCTAATTTAAAAAAGAAATAAAGAACGCAGCTTATGCTGCGTTTTTTATTTTAGTTATAGGATGAGCTAACAGGAACGGCCACGATATTGCACATCTTTGGCAATATTATTTTGAAGAATAAAACTGATCTGACAATACATATCAATTTCATAAGAGTTGGCACCTAAACTGGTAGGGGGGGCAATGACAGCTCCACCTGTGCCTACAGATTGCAGGCCAGACGGAATAGGTACAGCAAGGGGTCGCAAAATCGTATAGCTGAGCTGGTTTGTAGTCTGCACTGGTGAACCTTTAAGCTCATAGCCTAAAGCTGGCAGATTAATCTTGGCTTTAATCTGTTCAGCAGATTGCCCAATAAACTGTTCCAGATAAGTATCGAGATTTGGCTGTGCCTGATAGGTTGTGGTGCAGGCAGTCAATAAACCGGTAAAGCCCAGACCTAGGAAAACAAGTTTTAAACTGTTCATGATCTAACCTATAAATCAGAAAACAGTATCAAGCTTAAGATTTTTAAAAACAATAAAGCGTTATAGAACAGTAAAACACGATAAAAGGCGGGATCAAATACAGGAATCTATAAAGAAATTCGGATAGGTAATTTATAAAATATAAAAACAGGTATAAAAAAAGCCACGAAATAGAGGTGGCTTTTTATATTTACTCAGACTTAGCGGGCACGATAAGTAATACGGCCTTTAGTTAAGTCATAAGGCGTCATTTCAACTTTAACGCTGTCGCCAGTCAAAATACGAATATAGTGCTTGCGCATTTTGCCAGAAATATGTGCAATCACTTCATGACCATTCTCTAAACGGACACGGAACATAGTATTAGGAAGCGTTTCGGTGACAACGCCTTCGAACTCAATGAGTTCCTCTTTATTGGCCATAGCCTACCTGATGATCAAATTGGAAAGGCGCAAATTATAGCCAATTTTTGTGTCAAACACAAGACACATCAGGCCTGTCGAGGTTCCAGCTGCTAGTAAATTAAGCGAAGTCATTTCATAAATATTTTCAACAAAAAATACCTGAATAGAGTTGTCAGTTCGGCCAATCACAGTTAATCTAAAATTAATGTTTTAAGTATAAATGAATAACATACAAGGAAGGGTATTGCGTGGGTCAGCTAACTGATGCATCGGTTGTGTTGCGATTTGGCTATCAAGCGATTCGTCGTGCGGGATTACCAACCGAAGAAATATTAACAAAAGCAGGCGTTGCACTGAATCAGGTTGAAATCAATGCACGTACACCTTTAAGTGCACAACATGCTTTCTGGACAGCAGCTGAAGAAGTCAGTAAAGACGCTGATATCGGGTTACATCTAGGTGAACATCTGCCGTTATATCGGGGCCAGGTAATTGAACATCTCTTTATTAGTAGTGATAATTTTGGCGAAGGCCTGAAACGGGCTTTGGCTTATCAGCGTCTGATCAGTGATGCTTTCCATGCTAAACTTATCATAGAAGAAGACAGCTGCTATTTAACAAACGGATCAGTAGCTTCTCCTGATAATCTGGTTAACCGCCATTTTTCTGAGTGTGCGATGTCAGGCGTGCTACGCTTCTTCAAATTTATTACCGAGGGGAATTTCACCCCGATCTTCATTGATTTTAATTTTAGTGAAGGCGCATCGCCAGATGAATACCTGAGGGTTTACGGTTGTCCAGTCAGTCTGGGCCAGAAAGAAACCCGCCTGTATTTTGACCCCTCTATTCTAGATTATCCCTTATGGCAGGCCGAGCCGGAATTATTACAGCTACATGAACAGCTGGCACTGGAAAAATTGCAGGAACTGGCGCGTTATGACCTGGTCGGAGAAGTGCGGCGTGCGATCGGCTCTACACTAGAAAGTGGTGAAACAACCTTGGAAACTGTAGCTGCCCAGTTGAATATCACGCCTCGACGCCTACGCACCCAACTGAGTGAAGCTAATACCAGTTTTCAGCAAATACTCTCTGATTACCGTTGCCGACTGGCAAAAAAGCTTCTTGCCAATACCAGTGAAAGTGTAGAACGCATTGTATATCTGACAGGCTTTTCTGAACCGAGTACCTTTTATCGGGCTTTTAAGCGCTGGACCAATGAAACGCCGGTAGAGTACCGAAAACGTAAACAGCGTTAAAAAAATGCCGGTCTGAGACCGGCATTTTCTATTCTGGCAAGTTAAGCCAATGTGGGCCAAGTGGTAATTGCGGTAATGCAAACTGCTCGGGATAATAAGCCTGAATAAAATACAGTCCATCTGCAGGGGCGGTCATTCCTGCAGCACGGCGGTCTTCTGCTGCAAAAATACTATCAATATGGCCAATGTCATACATGCCTTGTCCGACTTCTAGCAAACAACCTACAATATTTCTGACCATATGATGCAGAAAACCATTGGCCTGTATATCCAGGACCAGATAACGTCCGTGCTCGAACAGCTCGCAGTGAGTTACATCACGTATCGGCTGGTTAGACTGGCAGGCAGCAGCACGAAAGCTTTCAAAGTTATGTACACCACGAAACTTTTTTGCAGCTTTCTTCATCTTTTCAATATCAAGCTGCTGATAAACATGAGTCACCTGTTTATGCAGTAAGGCAGGCCGATATGGGGCATTGTAAATGACATAACGATAGCGGCGGGCACAGGCCTTGAATCGGGCATGAAAATCTTCACCCATGGGTTGTAACCACTGTAGTGCAATATCTTTTGGTAACTGGCTGTTTGAACCCATCATCCAGCCGCGTTCCGTGCGAATGGCATGGGTATCAAAGTGTGCAACCATATTAGTGGCATGTACACCAGCATCAGTACGCCCGGCACCATGCAGAATAATTTTTTCATCGGCAATTTTACTTAAAACCCGCTCCAGAGTTTCTTGCACACTCGGGACACCGGCCTGCTGAGTTTGCCAGCCCCGATAGCGAATGCCGCAAAACTCTATACCGACTGCATAACGTTGCATACTGTTCCTCTTTTAAGGCTGCGTAGACCAGCCCTGATACCGTTGCTCGCAAGATGGATATTTTAAATAGATTTGCAGGGCTTTTGCATAAAGATCTGCATTGCTATATGTGTTATTGACTAAAATATTGGCTTGTTTAACCCAGCTACTGACTGCATAGCGTTGATCCATGCTGCCAAAAGGAACCTGAGTAGCCAGAACAGGTAAGCAGCCCTTATGCTGAAATTCTTGCAAGCATTCGATAACAGCCTGGTTAACTGCCAGATTTCCTGTGCCAAAACCTTGTAGAATTAAAAAGTGTGGGGGTTCATCTTGTAATAAGCTCAAATTCTTGATGAGATGTTCTACAGGTTGAGGCTGAAGTTGCCAGCTGATCAGGTTAAAACTTCTCGCCTGTTCAATTATGTCATCCTGGACAGAAATCTCTTCCTTATAAACAGGGAAATCCTGGTCAGCCTCTATTCCTTTAAAAGCATCTAGCTCGGTAGTATGCATTTTCATGACAGACTGGGCATGAAAAATCTGCTGGTGAAATGCCAGATAGACTCCGGCCGGTTTGCGGGAAACCTGTTCCAAGGCAAAATATAGATTATCGGCAGCATCTGTAAATACCCGGGGAACATTGCCCTGAATATCAAGCAACGGATACTGGCTACCTGTTAATATTACATGGCAAGACTGGCCTAAAAAACGTGCCAGCAATGCTGCAGCATAACTTAACGTATCTGTACCATGGATCACCACAAAGTAAGTGTAGCGTACTTTAAGCTGTTGTATATACTGTACAAGCAAAAGCCAGTCAGCAGCACTGCAGGCACTACTATCTTTAATTACGGGTGCAGCAAGACAGTCGACCTGATACTTGGCAGGAAGAGTATTTTGCAGTTTAGGGAGAAATTCTGTTTCCGGCATGGGCGTCAATGGCTCACCTACACAGCCGAAAGTTCCTCCCATATAAAGTAAAGCAATCTTTTTCATCATAAAAAAAGGCAGTCATATGACTGCCCTATACTAAATTGAACACACTCAAGAAGCTATTTGATTGAGTATTTTTTTTGACTGTTCTTGCTGTTCAGGATTGAACTGGTCCTGATTCTGGCTAAGCAGATGACGTGCAGACTCATAGGCGCCCAACTCGACATAGCGCTGCGCCAATTCCAGATCCAAATTAATGGCATTGATCTGTGCCAATTCGGGAAATGCCTGAACCAGGGGATCATTCTGGTGAATATCAGTTGTTGAAACTACAGCTGATGTCTCAGAAGCATGAACAGATGAAACTTGTGGCTCAGACAGGGCTGGTTCAGTCGAAATTTCAACGGGTTCAAGTTTGAAATCTAAACCGGATGCTGGAGCATGGGTTGCTGACGGAACCGTTTCAAAATCAAGAGTTACCGGTTTGACACTTTCAGGTTTCTCTTCCTCTTGAAGACTCAGATGAAGCTCACCAAAATTGAAGTCCAGCGCAAGTGGTACGGACTGGTTTTGACTTTGCTCCTGAGCAAGAGCTGTCTTATCTGTAGATCGCTCTTCTTGACTCTCAAGTGGGAAAGAAAAATCAACAGTTCTATCTTGATCAAGGACAGTGGCTTGTGGCGGCTGTTCGGTTTCTGTTGGTTTAGTCTTGATTTCACCGAAATTAAACTCTAAGGGCGCAAGTTCAACTACAGCTTCTTTGGGTTGTACAGATGGGGCTGGTTCTGCCTGTAACTCATCAAATGAAGGCGTTAAAACGGGAATATTTACCGGAGCTTGCTGTACCAGAGCATCAAAATCAGCACTATTGTGTGCATGTGGCTGTGATAGAGTGACAGGAGCAGGTTCAGGAACATCTGTTGTTACAGCGAACTCGATCGCATCAGGTTGCTGTTGCTGATTATAAGCTTGATACTTCTGTTCTGCCTGTCTGGCAATTTCCTCTAATCCCAAAGAGTGAAGATGCTGAATCAGCTGATTTATGGCAAATTCATCTTTTTGGTCTAGATGAATTTTAAGTAATAATAAATATAATTCATGCTGAGTGTTATCACGGTTCAGTGCCTGATTAATCTGTGCTTCAGCAGAAAAGTAATTACGCTGTTCAATCAGATTCTCAATTTTACGATGAACATCAGCAGGAATAGGGGTGGACGTTTTTTGTTGAGTTGCTATCGGATCTTCTACAATGCGAGCCGCTTTACGCTTGTGAGTAGTTTTAACTGCTTTGGTTTTTGCAACTTTTTTAGACGCTTTTTTCCGTGAACTTCCTTTTGTTGCAGAACTGTCATCCTGCTGGGCGGCTTCACGTTTTTTAAGAAAAATTGCGATGACCAAGAGCAGGACAAATGGAATCACATACAACAACATAATTTAAACCCCTTAATACTGAACCATCATGGCAGCTAATTTCTGATTGAAATCTTTTTAACTGCGTCTTGACCTATTTTTTTGTCTGCTGTGCTTTGAGTTGCTGTTCGAGCTGCGCCAGCCGGGCATTTAATAATTGGATCTTGTGATCCTTTTTCTGTAATGCCAGATCTAGCTGCGTTACGTTCTTCTGTAATTTAACGGTTTTTTCACGAGCTGTCATAACTTTTAATACTAAATCCGCACTGCTCATGGACTGGTCGTTATTTCTTTTAGCATTTCCTTGAGCTGTATTTTTTGTACTTTCAGCGACCAAGCTCATTTCTGCTTCATTTAGACGGTATTTTGTCTTAGGTGAATAAGAGGGAGAAACAGCTTTGGGACGAGATTTATTCTGTGTCATCACAGGTTGAGCATTTAAATTTAAAACTGCACCACGACGTAACCGGTTCACGTCTCCCTGAATAAATGCATGCTGATTCGCTTCCTTGATTTGCTGCATTACGTTTGTAACAGGCTGTTGGGTTTGGGCTGCAACCTGTGATGCAATGGTCCAGAGTGACTCATTATTTCGAACTACATAAGTATGGGGCTGTTCTACCGGAGCCCTGCTACTGGTAGTAGAAGTGATTGCTGGTTTTATAGCTAATTTCCGTTGTTGGGGTTCAGCAGTTTTCTTGGCGCTAGGTCCTGTTTTTGCTGTTAATGCAGACTGCGTAGTGGGGTTCGGTCTGGCAGAAGCTGTTGTGCTAGGCCTTGTATTAGGTGTAGCGGAAAGCTGCGTTTTATTTCTCAGTGCCTGCTCTTGTCTATGAAGTGTATCTTTTGGCTGTACGACAGAAGATGCAATCGAACTTGGCTGCTGAACGATAGAAATAGCCGAACCACTTAATGCAGGCGGACGGCTGTTATTGATTAACAATGGCCGGTCCTGCTTACTAGGGAGCGGGCTACGGCTTTTCTGCTGGGTGACCTGATACGCCGTACTCTCTGGCAAATTCAGGGTAATATCTTTTTCAGTAACCATGACAGGCACAAGCGGTTTTTCATTAACCGAGGCTTGCAATGGCACTGTCTGGCTAGGTTTAAGTGTGGTTTTTATGTGCTGTAGCCGGGTAGCATTTCCTTCTTTAACCTTAACCACAATATTCAGTTCGGAACTGGTGAGAGGGCGAGAAGAGGTAATCACGATGACACCAGTGCCCTGACCGTTACGGCGGTTAAAAAAATTAAGATGGCCCGGTGGCTGATGCTGAATTCCCAAGCTCGCCAGATCTTCTGGGCTGGCAAGGCTGACCTGCATGTTTTCATCTTTATCGGCTTGGCTGAAAGCCATTTCTGCATACAGAAGCTCTCCAGGTGCGGACTGCACTTGAATTGGTTCAATGATGATCGCAGAAGCTGTTTGCGATGTCATGATGGCTAGGACAGCAATTTTTAATTTCTTATAAACAGTCATCTTGATCTGGAGCTGAAAACAATGCAAACACAAAAAGTATACATGATCTTGCCATAAAGGCAGTGGAAATTATTCAAACTACAATTACAAAAAACCGGCCATGGTCGACCGGTTCTATTTATTAAAATACTTAAAATTAATTAAACATTTTTATAGTCAATTAAAATGCGAAGCATACGCCGCAAAGGTTCGGCAGCTCCCCAAAGTAACTGGTCACCTACAGTAAAAGCACCTAAATATTCTTTACCCATATTCAGTTTACGCAGTCGACCTACTGGCACAGATAAAGTACCTGTAACTGCCACTGGAGTCAGATCAGTCATTGAGGCTTCACGGGTATTTGGCACCACCTTGGCCCACTCGTTTGAAGAACGGATCATATCTTCAATTTCATCAAGAGGTACATCTTTTCTGAGCTTGATGGTGAGAGCCTGAGAGTGACAACGCATTGCGCCAATACGTACACAGTGCCCGTCAATAGGTACTATCTGTGAATTTCCCAGAATTTTATTGGTTTCGGCCTGACCTTTCCATTCTTCTTTCGACTGACCATTTTCAAGCTGCTTGTCGATGTATGGAATTAGTGAACCGGCCAGTGGCACACCGAAGTTGGCTGAAGGGAAACCTTCACCACGTTGCAAGTCTGCAATCTTGCGGTCAATATCTAAAATAGCTGACTTGGGATCATCGAGCAGATCTTTACTATTATTATATAAATATCCCATGCCGGTGATCAGTTCACGCATATTCTGTGCACCTGCACCTGAAGCTGCCTGATAGGTCATGGCACTCATCCACTCCACCAGATTATGCTGGAACAGTGAACCTAGGCCCATCAGCATTAGGGAAACGGTACAGTTGCCACCTACAAATATTTTGGTGCCTTTAACCAGCGCATCCTTAATCACGTTGAGATTGACCGGGTCTAGGACAATAATGGCATCATCACTCATGCGCAGGGTCGAGGCCGCATCAATCCAGTAACCCTTCCAGCCTTCCGCTTTCAGTTTTGGAAAGACTTCAGAGGTATAGTCGCCACCCTGACAGGTAATAATGACATCCATCTGCTTCAGACTGCTAATGTCTGAAGCATCCATAAGTGCTGGGGCAGTTTTACCACCAAATACAGGTGCTTCACCACCTGCATTACTGGTAGAAAAATAGAATGGCTCAAAATGAGCAAAATCATTCTCTTCAACCATACGTTGCATAAGGACAGAACCAACCATCCCGCGCCAACCGACCAGACCTACTTTCATTGTCTCTTTGCCTCGGTGCGTTAAAAAATTAAAGGGGGTTTGAGTGTAACAAAAGTGTTTACAACTTCAAGCACTACATAAATAATATTGTGAATAATTTTATAACTGTGCTACATAGAGCAGATAGTAGAACGCTAACTTGTTTGATTTATTCAAAAAATTATAAATTATTGGTGTGAATATGATCTGGATAGAAATTATGGCCGGTATGGTGATCTGGCTCAGCTTCTGGTCCTTGATCCCCCGTGACGAATGGTGGATTCGTGGTGCAGATTTTCCACGGCTACAGTTATTATCAGCAGGTATGGTCATACTTGTTTTAATGCTGGTTTGGGAGGCGGACTGGACTATATGGCGTGAAATCTGGATTGTTGGCCTGATTGCAGCGATTGCCTATCAGCTAAAAATGGTTTTGCCTTATACATTTGTCTGGAAAAAACAGGTCAAAAAGGTCAAACCAGAACAGCTGGATCCCGAACGGCAGATTTCACTGATCGTTTCGAACGTTCTGACCCCTAATACTCAATATCACCTATTGATTGAGCAGATTCAAAAATATCAGCCAGACATAGTACTTACCTTGGAAACTGATCAGACCTGGCAAAATGAACTGTCGGGAATCGAAAAAGATTATCCCTTCCGGGTAGCTGTACCACTTGATAATTTATATGGCATGCATCTATACAGCCGTTTAAAGCTTGAAGATACTGAAGTCAAATTTATTTTAAGTGATGAAATTCCTTCCATCCATACCACTGTACGTTTACGTTCAGGACAACCGGTACAGCTATTCTGTCTACATCCCAAACCGCCAAGTCCAACTGAGGCCAAAGATTCAACCTTGCGTGATGCTGAACTGCTGATTGTGGGTGATCAGATTAAAGACATGGACAAGAGCTGTATTGTAATGGGCGACCTAAATGATGTGGCCTGGTCACGTACAACACGCCTGTTTCAGCGTATTAGCGGTTTACTGGACCCGCGGGTAGGCCGACATTTTGTAAATACCTTTCATGCCAATTATCCTTTATTTCGCTGGTCGTTAGACCATGTTTTTCATAGTACTGATTTTGCTTTGGTTGATATGCAGCGGCTAAGTCATGTCGGCTCTGACCACTTTCCAGTTTATATTGTTTTACAAAGTGGCCGCGTTTTTGAGCAGTCACAGCAAGAACTGGAGCAGAGTGCAGCCGATGAGCAGGAAGCGCAAGAAGCCATCGAACAGGGAGTTGCCAAAGCTGAACAGGAAGAAAAAACTTTAACAGATGAAATTGTAGAGCCTTATAAAGAACAAGTACCTACACCTACTTTCAAGCCATAGAAAAGTGTACGAAATTGCTTACATCGATTTAGGCACCAAACGGCTAGCAGCAACACAAAGTATAGCTTACTCTAAGTCTATCAGCACAAGGAACTGGGAATGGAAAATCCCTTAAGGATAGTTAAATGCTGATGGTATACATCAAGGATAAGATGTTGGTAGGGAAAACCACTCTATAAGAATAAAGTAAGTTGAAAGCACAACCTCATGTACCCGAGTTTTGCAGGAAGCAGAACTCGGGTTTATGTTTTAGAGTATAGCTTGAAATCGAGTTTAAGCCATTTGAAAGTTAAGCAACCGTATTAAAAATCTACTGGATAGATTAAATCCTATTAATCTTTTAATTTACAGTATTTCAATATTGCTGCTCTTTAGAATTGATCACCTGCTGATATAAATCCAGTGTCTGCTGATACATATCACTCAGGCTAAACAGGGTGACAGGTGCAACCTGCTGTGGCTGTTCAATATGCTGTCTAATGGTGCCAAGTAAAGTATTCATATCTTCGGAGGGAATTAGTCCCTGCGGATAAAGTTTTGCCAGAATTTCAGCCACACCCCCGCGATTCCAGCCAATAACTGGTGTTCCAACTGATAAAGCTTCTAAAGCAGTACGACCAAAAGTTTCTGCCTGAGTTGAAAGTGACAACACTACATCTGAGAAAGCCAGCCATTCGCGGATATCGGAACGGTGGCCGACAAACGTAATATCATCGCCCAGTCCCTTGTTTTGAATAGTGTTAGCCAGCTCTTCTAAATAGGCCTGTTTTTTCGGGTCGGCGCCGCCTACAACGACAGCGTGTAATTGTGGATAAAAGGGTTTAAGCGCAGCCATCACTTCAATGAGTACTTCATGACCTTTCAAGCGGGTAATCCGTCCGGGCAGACAGAGCAGAAATTTATGCTCAAGTTGAGGATAATCTACAAAAACCTGATGAATCCACTGCGCTGATGGCTGATAGCCATGTGGAAAAGCTTTGGGATCGATACCCCGGTAAATCCGTACAATATCTTGAGGCGGGCAGTTTTTATAATGTTCAGTAATGTACTGCACCACGCTGTCGGAAACTGCGATGACTTTCTCTGCCTGAGTCATGATCGCACTATAACGGTTAACTGAATAAAATCCGTGTACAGTACTGATCAGATGTGGACGTTGTGAAGCGGGTATGCCGCGTAGGGCAAAATGTGTCAGCCAAGCCGGTACGCGCGAGCGTACATGAACAATATCAGGTTGATACTGCATGATTAATCTTCGAAGTGGACGAATCTGCCATAAACTGGACAATGATTTCTTGTGAACAGGCAAGGTTAAGTGAGTAGAACCCTCGGCTTCTAACTGGGCTACCAGACGGCCACCATTGGACACGACCAGAGATTGATGACCTTGGCTGACCAGTGCCCGTGCAATTTCAAGTGTCCCGCGCTCTACACCGCCACTATTGAGCTCTGGAAGCAGTTGCATCACTTTCATATTTATTCTCTTGTTAAATAGGGGGCTCATTGCACTGTTGAATTACTATTTTCAATAGCTCAATAAATTTTGTCATAGCCTTCTGGACGGTTTTTAAAACGGCGATGAAACCACATGTACTGTGTAGGCGCAATCCGTAGCTGTTGCGCAATGATAGAATTTACCCGGGTTGCATCAGCTACTTCGTCTTCACCTGGAAATTGCTCAAGTGCGGGCTCAAGCAAGATACGATACTTGGGATCCTTAATATCACCATAACGATAAAAATATAAGGGGATGGCAACTGCCCTGGAAATTTTCAATAAGCGCCGATGGGCAGTCACTGTAGCGGCAGGCACTCCGAAAAAAGGCGCCATTACGCCTTGTTTTAATCCAAAATCCTGATCCGGACTATACCAGATCGCACGGCCATTTTTCAGGTGCCGAATGAGGCCGCGCATGTCATCATGATCAATCTGATGGGTATAGATGGTTGCCCGGCAGCGGTAAATCAGCATATCTAAAAGCGGATTATTTTGAGGGCGGTACACCACATCTGGACTGAAATATTGAGAGCAGATATAACCGCCAGCATCTAGCAAGGTGCTATGGGTACCAAGCAGTAACACACCTTGCTGTCGGGCTTGTGCCTGGTTTAAGTATTCAAGTCCTTCAATACTCACCCGGCCATTAAACCAGGTAGGGCTATACCAGGCATTCAAGGTTTCAAAAACCCCCAGCATCATGTCAATAAATACCTCACGAGCCTGCTGCTGAACTTGTTCCTCTGTCCACTCTGGAAAGCATACTTCAAGATTACGGACAGTAGTTTTTCGACGTGATTTCAGCCGTTCAAATGCTACATTGCCCAGAAATTTTGCCATACGGTGCTGGACTGCCCAAGGTAGTATTGCCAGTAACATCAGAAAGACAATCGCAAGCCAAATGCCCCAATACTGTGGTAACAAAAAAGACCACTGAAATTCACCTGGCGTATAGTGCTGCTTCTTGCTCATAAATCCTGACAATACTGTGCCTCAAAAGTGCCGACAGTTTAGCATGAACTGTTTTTGAAAAGAAAAACCGCTGTCCGTTACCTGAAACACTTAATTGGTAGCACTTCTTATCTGGTTACATACGTGTTTTACCGCTAAATATGAAAGAACAAAAATTCAAATAAAGAAGGAGACAGTACATGAAACAGTTTCGTCTGATTCATGGAGATATTACCGGAATTAGAATTGATGCCATAGTAAATGCAGCCAATAGTACCCTGCTGGGAGGTCATGGTGTAGATGGTGCCATTCATCAGGCTGGTGGGGCTGATATAATTGAAGAGTGCAGACAGATCAGGGCACGCCAAGGAAGCTGCACAGTCGGTGAAGCTGTAATGACCACCGGTGGCCGCTTGCCAGCCCAGTATGTGATTCATACTGTCGGGCCAATATGGGAAGAGGGAAAGGCAAATGAGCGTACACTACTCTCGCAGGCTTACCAAAACAGTTTTGCATTGGCTGAACAGCATTATCTGACTGGCATTGCCTATCCTAACATCTCAACAGGTGTATATCACTTTCCTAAGGTGGAAGCAGCTGCCATAGCTATTGATACTCTGATTCCACTATTAAAAAACTCGGAAACAGTACAGGAAGTTGCACTGGTATGTTTTGATCTGGAGAATTTTGAACTGTATGAAGAATTATTAAAGCAGCGGCTCCTGGAACAGCTGGGACTCAAATTGAGAATTGAAGCCTGAACCTGTATCTGGTAACAAGTTCAGGCTATTTGTTTAGCCGTTTTGCGACATTGCTTCAAGCTCAGTCCAGCGGTCCAGTTTTTCAAGCAAGAGCTCTTCAATTTCTGACAAACGCTGTGAAGCCTGTGTTGCTGCATCTGCATCTGTTACAAACCAGGAACCATCTGCCAGTTTTTCATTTAATTGAGCCTGTTCCGCTTCAAGCTGCTCAATTTCGACAGGGAGCTGTTCCAGTTCCCGCTGATCCTTGTAGCTCAGCTTTGCCTTTTTAGGCATGGTTACGGTCTCTGCTTTTGCTTGAGCTTTTTTTACATCCGCTTTCTGGTCTACTACTTTCTGGTCTGGCCGCTGCATCAGATAATCCTGATAGCCACCCACATATTCTTCAATGTGGCCTTTGCCATCAAAGACCCAAGTCGATGTTACGACATTATCCATAAAGGCACGGTCATGGCTGATCAGAAGCAGCGTACCTTTATATTCAGCCAGCATTTCCTCAAGCAGCTCCAATGTAACCATATCGAGGTCATTGGTTGGCTCGTCCATGACAATCAGGTTAGACGGTTTAAGCAGTAATTTAGCCAGCAATACGCGGTTCCGCTCTCCTCCTGATAGTGCTTTAACTGGTGTGCGCGCACGCTCTGGTGAAAACAGGAAGTCCTGTAAGTAACTGTAAATATGACGGCGCTGGCCATTTACATCGACGAAATCTGAGCCTTCGGATACATTCTCTGAAACTGATTTCTCCAGATCAAGCTGGTTACGTAGCTGATCGAAGTAAGCCACTTCTAGCTGGGTACCGACCTTGACTGTACCTTGATGTGGAATATCACCGAGTATTGCTTTGATCAGGGTGGTTTTGCCCACACCGTTGTCGCCGACCAGACCAATACGGTCGCCACGCAGTACAATCGCCGAGAAATCCTTGATTAACACCTGGTCATCATAAGAAACACTGAGATGCTCAATATCAAATACCAGTTTGCCAGACCGTTGAGCTTCCTGTACCCCCATATTGACTTTGCCCTGTTGGAAGCGGCGTGCCTTGGATTCTTCACGTAAAGTCTTTAATGCGCGGACACGGCCTTCGTTACGGGTACGTCTGGCTTTAATACCCTGACGAATCCAGGCTTCTTCTTCAGCCAGTTTTTTCTCGAACAGGGCATTTTGTTTTTCTTCTGCTTCAAGCTGTTGGGCTTTCAGGTCCAGATAACGTGAATAATTTCCTTCAAAGCTGCGTAGGGTACCACGGTCAAGTTCGACAATACGGGTAGCCAGCCGGTCAACAAAAGAACGGTCATGTGAAATAAACAGTAAGGTCAGATTATTCTGATCCATAAGAAATTTTTCTAGCCATTCAATACTCTCGACATCCAGATGGTTGGTCGGTTCGTCAAGCAGCAGTACATCCGGCTGGGTAAGCAGTGCACGGGCCAAAAGAACCCGGCGCTTACGTCCACCTGACAGATCAGCCAGATCAGCATCCGGATCTAATCCCATCTTGCTAAGAATATTATTGACCTTGTTTTCTAATGCCCAGCCATCAAGCTGATCCATTTTATGCTGTAGCAGGCCCATACGGTCACAGGCTTCCATATCACCAAGTACGCAGGCATCACTGGCTTCATGATAATCCTTGAGTACCTGGGCAGCTTCGCCTGCTCCGTCGGCTACAATGTCAGCAACCTTGCCCGAATCCATCGGTACATCTTGAGCCAGCATTGAAATTGTTACGCCATTTTGTATTGAAACTTCACCACGGTCAGGTAGCAGGCTTCCCTCGATCAGCTTAAGTAAAGTAGACTTACCTTCACCGTTACGGCCAATCAAACATACCCGTTCGCCACGTTCTAATGTAAAGTTCGCGCCATCGAGTAGGGCGGGTCCACCAAATGCAAGCTGGACATCCCTTAAAGTAATATAGGCCATAGTGTTTCCTGAAAAAATCCGTGAGGAGTATTAAATGACTAAACAAACATACCATAATAATCAGGCGACATTTTCCGCACCCATTGAAGATTTGCAAGTAAGAATTGCATTTCTGGATGATTTAGTTGAACAGCTCAATGAACAGGTCACCCGACAGAGTGTCGAGATTACCCATCTGAAGCAGCAAATGCAGCTACTTTATCAGCGTGTTGAAGCTGCTGATCTTTCAGAAGGGATTGCCCCGTTTGATCCTTCTACCAATATTCCTCCACACTATTAATCTGAAATTCATTTGACCTTGAACTGAAATACAGCTGTAATGCAGCGCGCTGTGTTACAACTGCTGAAATACCATGAATAAAGTCATACTCTTTGATCTTGAAAAAAATAAGCCGGCTGCCAGTCTGCTGCGTGAACTGCTTCAGCACTATTCAACTCTGTATCTGTTCAACTGCCAGAAACAGTTTGAATATGCACTGGTTGACCTGACAGAGCTGGCTGACTGGATTCAGTCAGGCCGGATTGTGGTACTGGAAACTGCAGAAGCAGATTTTAAAGAGTTTGAATATGCGTTAGTCGTGGGGCAGTGTCTGGCTCTTCTGGAAGCTGATGTGCATGTTGATGTTATTTCAGCAATGCCAGAAAGTGAGTTACTGGTGCAGCTGCTGGGCGCTTCGGCAGTCAGTTGCAGCCTGATAAAAATGGAAGCTTCTGTAAAACAGAAGTCAAGAACCGTAATTTACAGGTTGCCGAGCAGAGAAGCCTTTCAAAAAAAGCCTCAGCTGCAGCTCGTTAAAAAATATTGTGATCTGTTAGGGAAAATGCCGGGTAAACCAGCAACTATACAGGGCTTAAAACATTCAATTATCAGTAGTTTGAATATATTCTCTGAAACAGCACAGCAGCTGGTGGGACTATTGATCAATCTGAAAATTGTCAGGTTACAGGATGGACACGTGTCATATCGCAAAAGAATACTGGCACACTGGCTGAACTTAAAGCTTGAAGAGTATATGCGGGCAGAAGTGCACACGATGCCTTTACCTTCACAGCCTTCTGTTGAAACTTTTGATATCCACACTACTGAAATTTCAACAAATTCATCTGCATCACTCGAAGCTGCTTTAAAACAGCAGCGCCATACGGAAGACGTGTATTCAGAATTTGCCCGTATTGATCCGCTGCAATGGCAGATTATACGTCAGCTGGATCAGGCGGGACATAAAAAACCTGACAATATCTATGCCTTGCGTGATTTGTTAAAAAGCATTTTTCCAGAGGAAAATATCCAGCTGCTACTGAAGGAAATGCTTGAAAAAGGCTATATTTATTGGGATGGATATAGAATGCATTATAGTCCGGAAATTCTACTGCATTAATACCTTGAATGTTAAAACTTTTGGGCTAGAACTAAGTTTAAATCAGTATTGAAACAATAGATTTAGATGAAGAGAAGGCATTTTAAACTGTTAGGCCGCCTAAAACAGAAGCTAATTTGAACAGCTGGAAATCTGGTACTAAATGCTTTTTATATTGAAAAACACAAATTTATACAGAAATCATATGTTTTCTTCATTTATAGTCCCGAACAGCTCCAGCATTAATTTATTCAGTAAACTTGCGTTTTATATTGGCCTTGTGCAACTCTAATAAAGGAATAAAAAGGTTGAACTATGGAAAACGTTGGAATTTGGGTCGCAATCGTCATTATTGTTTTTGTGTTTGGATCTATTGTCGGGTTAAGAGTTAGCCCGCGAGAAAAAGCACTCGGCCTGATGCGAGAAAAAGCCCGTAAGATTGGCCTGCATCCGCGACTGGTTGCAGCCCCTGCCTGGACTAAAATTCCGATGGCTACAGAAAACCGTGCCAGTATGGTGGCTTATTACAGCATCCTGATTCCAGATGCCCGTCTGCCTTTAATGCGGGCGCGTGTTGTTGACCAGAAACTTAAAGTCATCGAGGGAGATCAAAGCTTGGATGATTCTCCCATTGCATTAAAAGGGATTTATGCTATTGATATGCAGGCAAACTGTGTTGGAATTTACTGGGATGAAGAAACTGATCTCAGGGCTACACAGTTAGAAGATATCAAAGCTTATCTGCATGCTTTGGCTGCTCACTAATCTCTTAATTTATCTACAGGAATAACAGTTAATTATGGCGAATGCTCCTCGATCCACATCCAAAAGCACCTCAGCAAGTTCGTCAAGTGCTGCCAACAAGCGTGCCTTAGTGATTGTGGAGTCGCCTGCAAAAGCGAAAACCATCAACAAGTATCTGGGTTCGCAGTACATTGTTAAATCTTCTGTTGGTCATGTGCGTGACCTGCCTACCGGTGGTTCAGCCAAAAATACCGACAAGAAACCAGCTGCCCGGACCAAACTGACCGAAGCCGACAAGGCTAAAAAGGCCCAGCAGGCTCTGATCAACCGTATGGGGGTTGACCCTGAACACGGCTGGGAAGCGCATTATGAAGTGCTACCAGGTAAAGAAAATGTAGTTTCTGAGTTAAAGAAGCTGGCATCACAAGTTGATGAAATCTATCTCGCAACGGATTTGGACCGAGAAGGTGAGGCAATTGCCTGGCACTTGAAAGAAGTAATTGGTGGTGATGACTCGCGCTACCAGCGTGTAGTGTTTAATGAGATTACTAAAAATGCCATTCAGGAAGCATTTAAGCAGCCCGGTCGCCTGGATACCAATAAGGTTCATGCCCAGCAGGCACGCCGCTTCCTCGACCGTGTTGTAGGTTTCATGATCTCGCCTTTGCTATGGGAAAAAATTGCCCGTGGCCTGTCGGCGGGCCGGGTACAGTCTGTTGCAGTCAAACTGGTGGTTGAGCGTGAACGGGAGATCCGTGCCTTTATTCCTGAAGAATACTGGCAGGTATTTGCTGATACCCTGTCTAAAAAAGACCAGATTCGTCTGGAAGCCGTGAAACAGGCGGGTAAAACCTTAAAACTAAAAAATAAGGCCCAGACTGATACGCTGCTTGAAGTACTGCAAAAGTCCGAGTTTACCGTAGCGCAGCGTGAAGACAGACCGACCAAGGTTAATCCGAGTGCGCCTTATATTACCTCTACCCTGCAACAAGCAGCGAGCACACGTCTCGGATTTTCAGTCAAGAAAACCATGATGTTGGCCCAGCGCTTATATGAAGGCGGCTTCATTACTTATATGCGTACGGACTCAACCTTCCTGAGTGATGACGCGATTAAAATGGTACGTCACCATATTGAAAGTGAATATGGTGATAAATATTTACCGGCAAAACCGAACCGCTATGGCAGTAAAGCCGGGGCACAAGAAGCTCATGAAGCAATACGTCCATCGAGTGTAGAGCTTAAAGGTGACCAGCTTGCAGGTGTAGAGCGTGATGCCCAGCGTCTATATGACCTGATCTGGCGTCAGTTTGTAGCCTGCCAGATGACACCAGCCGAATATTTATCATCTACTCTTACGGTCACGGCTTCTGATGTCGAGTTGAAAGCCAAAGGCCGAATTCTGGTTTTTGATGGCTTTACTAAAATTCGTGGTGCAAACAAATCTGATGATGATGTACTGCTTCCTGCTGTAAAAGTGGGTGAAGTGCTTAAACTGGAGAAACTTGACCCTAGTCAGCATTTCACCAAACCACCTGCCCGTTTTACTGAGGCTTCTCTGGTAAAAGAACTGGAAAAACGCGGAATTGGCCGTCCTTCGACTTATGCTGCGATTATTTCAACAATTCAGGATCGTGGTTATGTCAAACTGGAAAACCGCCGTCTGTATGCAGAAAAAATGGGTGAGATTGTTACTGATCGCTTAGATGAAAGTTTCAATAACCTGATGAACTATGCTTTTACTGCTGACCTTGAAGGACAGCTAGATAAAGTCGCGACAGGCGAACGCAACTGGAAGGAACTACTGGACAGTTTCTATGGTGACTTTAAGCAGCGGCTGAATAATGCACAGGGTGATCAGGGGATGCGTCGTAATCAGCCGGTTGAAGTGCCTGACGTACATTGTCCGGAATGTGACCGTCCGATGCAGATCCGCACCGGAACCACCGGTGTATTCTTGGGCTGCTCAGGTTATAACCTTCCCCCTAAAGAACGCTGTAAGGGTACATTGAATCTTGTACCAGTTGAGTCATTGGCCGCACTATCTGATGATGATGGTGCAGAAACAGCCGATTTGATGTCGAAAAAACGCTGTCTGATCTGTGGAACTGCCATGGACAGCTATGTGATCGATGGTGGTCGTAAACTGCACATCTGTGGCAATAATCCGGATTGTGACGGTTATGAAGTTGAAGAAGGTGAGTTCAAGATTAAGGGTTATGATGGCCCAACAATTCCATGTGATAAATGTGATGGTGAAATGCAGCTTAAGACTGGACGTTTCGGTCCATACTTTGCCTGCAATAACTGTGACAACACCCGTAAAGTTTTGAAAAACGGGCAGCCTGCGCCACCGCGTGTTGATCCGATCAAGATGGAGCATCTGCGCTCCACCAAGCATGATGACTATTTTGTCCTACGCGATGGGGCAGCCGGTCTGTTCTTGGCAGCCAGTAAGTTTCCAAAAATCCGTGAAACCCGGGCACCTAAAGTTGCCGAGCTGCGTACAGTAGCCGGACAGCTGGATCCAAAATATCAGTTCCTATTACAGGCACCTGATACTGACCCTGAAGGTAACCCGACAGTGGTAAAATTCAGCCGTAAAAACCAACAGCAGTATATCGGCTCTGAAACACCAGAAGGTAAACAGACCAAATGGAGTTTAGTCTTCCAAAATGGTAAATGGACCGAAGCCTGATATTTAACTAAAAAGATGCCGGTTTCGACTGGCATTTTTTATGACTAAACAAAAGAAAATAATAGAATCTCTAAGAAATTGATGGGGAAGCACAGCAGTGTGGAAAAGTATTCGGATTGTAGTTTTATTGGTGATCTTGCTGGTGGTCGCCATAAATGCTTGGCGTGACCAGAACCAGAACTGGGACCGCCCGGTGACTGTTTTATTACATCCTATTAATGCTGACCAGCGTAGTTCAACACAACAGTATATTGATCAGCTCACAATCGATCAGTTTAAAGATATACAGAAGTATCTCAGCAGTGCTGCCGCTCCGTACCGGATACAACCAGTTTATTTTTATTTTCAGTTGGGCCGGCCTCTACAACAGCTTCCACCTAAAGTTCCTGAACAGGCAGGTTTAATCGATGTCATATTGTGGAGTTTAAAATTCCGCTTTTATGCCTGGAAAAATTCGATGAGGCAAGAAGGCTCCCCCAGTGTAACGCTTTATTTGAACTTCTATGATCCTCAATTTAACCGGATACTAAAACATTCTACAGCACTTGAAAAAGGGCGAATCGGCTCAGTCAATCTGTTTGCTTCGAGTAAGCAGGCACAACAAAATCAGATTGTGCTGGTGCATGAGTTGCTCCATGCATTTGGAGCATCCGATAAATATGATCTCAATACTGGTTTACCTTTATATCCGCAAGGTTATGCTGATCCTCATCTTCAACCTTTATATCCGCAAAAGCGTGCCGAGATTATGACTGGTCATATTCCGCTTTCAGCCGATAAAAGCAGAATGGCAGAAAACCTCCAGCAAACGATGGTTAGTCGACAAACAGCTATAGAAATTGGCTGGCTAAAATAAACTGGGGATAAAAACCAACTTATCCACAAGGCATGAAACCGGTATAAAAACTATTTATACAGACAACCGATGACTTGTTACTTACAGTAGTTAAAGACTTAATAACTAGAAGAGTAATGAAAATGAAAACTGTAGGCAATGATCTCATCCGGCATCAATTACATGAAAATCGTAAATGGTATTTAGGTATTGGTATCCTTCTGGTGCTATTCGGAATATTACTATTAGCCTCCTTGCCTTTCGCAACGTTGTCCGTAGTATTTTTATTCGGTATCTTGATGATGATAGGCGGTATCTTGCACTTTGTTGCTGCCTTTAAAATTTTTAGAGGCGGTTCACGCTGGCTGTGGGCACTGTTTGGAATTCTTTATCTGGTAGCCGGTTACTATGCTTTTAGTACACCAGTTAAAACAGCAATTGTCCTGACCAATATTTTGGCTATTTTTCTGATCATTGCCGGCGTAATTCGAAGCGTAAATGCTTTTATGTTAAAACCTTTAATAGGCTGGGGCTGGATCCTGCTTTCCGGGCTGCTGACTCTAGCTACAGGTATTATCATTTTGATGTCGCCCGATGCGCCGTTTTGGGTGTTAGGCTTGTTTCTGGCTGTCGATATCCTTTTTCAGGGAGTGAACTATTTAACACTGGCAGCTGCGATTAAGCGTATTCCAAAAAGTTCGGCAGATGTTTAAAACAAGAAAGAGGCATAAGCCTCTTTCTGTTCATTGAAATTTTAAATTTATCCATAAAAAGAAAAGCTTATGGCACCCACCTTTGTACTTGCTCCTGATTCTTTTAAAGAAAGTATGACTGCACTACAAGCCTGTCATGCCATGCAAAACGGACTCAGTAAAATATTTCCTGAAGCTGTGTTTATAAAAGTTCCTATGGCAGATGGCGGAGAGGGTACAGTAGATACCCTGATTGCCACTGCTCAGGGACAGCAAGTTAAATGTCAGGTCACGGGTCCTCTACCTGCCCAAAAAGTTGAAAGCTATTTTGGTCTTATCGATGCTGGCCAGACTGCTGTGATTGAAATGGCTAAAGCCAATGGTATTCATCTGCTTACTCCGGCAGAACGTAACCCGCTTTTAACCACAACCTATGGTACTGGTGAGATGATTCGTCTGGCACTGGACTTAGGGGTATCCAGAATTATTATTGGGCTCGGTGGGAGTGTTACTAATGATGCCGGAGCAGGTATGGCGCAGGCACTAGGTGTACATTTTTATGATAATAATGGCCATGAAGTATCTTTAGGGGGTAGGGAACTTGATCGGGTAAAAACAATCGACTGGTCTCGACTGGATCCACGCTTGAAGACTACAGAAATTATTATTGCCAGTGATGTCAATAACCCGTTAACTGGAGCGCAGGGAGCTTCTTATATTTTTGGTCCGCAAAAGGGCGCTACGCCTGATATGGTTTTACAACTAGATCATAACCTTAGCCATTTTGCAGATATTGTAGAACAGCAGTTAAACCTGAGAAAACGCGAAGTGCCTGGCGCAGGTGCGGCAGGGGGGGTTGGATTTGGCTTGTTAGTTTTTACGGGTGCCCGGATTCAGTCAGGTGTTGAACTGGTTATACAGGAAACCCAGCTGGAAAAATATATTGCCCGGGCTGACTATATTTTTACTGGTGAAGGGAGGCTGGATGAACAGTCCTGTTTTGGTAAAACTCCGGTGGGAGTCGCTCGTCTGGCTCGACAGTATGGTAAACCTGTAATTGCCTGTGCGGGGAGTATTGGCCCACAAGCTGACACTCTATATAAAGAGGGCTTTACTGCAATTTTCGGAATTCTGGACCAGTGCAGCGATATTATGGCAGCTTGCCAAAATGGAGCCATTAATTTGGAGCGTACTTGCGAAAATATCGGTCGTATTTTAAAACTGGCTGAAAAGCAGGGTAGATGAGCCTGCCTTTCTATATTGGCTCTGCTAAACTGGTGCTTCAAGTGCGGATGAACAGATAGCATGAGTTTAAGTACCCTGATTGATGAGTTAAATCTGAAACAGAAACAGGCGGCCACCACCACTGCCCAGAATTGTCTGGTCCTGGCGGGTGCCGGGTGTGGCAAAACCAAAACAATTGTAGCCCGGGCTGCTTACTTGATTGATCAGGGTATACCCGCTGACCAGATTCAGATCTTGACCTTTACCCGTCGTGCTGCGAGTGAAATTGTCACTCGGGTAGAGCAGCACCTCGGAGCAAAAGCCAGAGGTCTGCGTGCCTCAACATTCCATACCTTTTGTATGTACCTGCTGCGCCGTAATTCTCAGGCATTTGGACTGGGCCAGTTCAGTATTATTGACCGTGATGACCAGATACTGATGTTTCGGCTGTTACGTGGCAAAGATAAAGAGAGTGTATTGCCCAAGGCAGCACAGCTTTGTGACATTTATTCATATGCCCGTAATACCCGGAACAAACTGAGTGAAGCAATTGCACAACAATGGCCAGATGCTTTGGAACATAAGGCACAGATCGCTGAACTCATGCAAGCTTATGAACAGCGAAAGCGTGAGCGTAATTTTCTGGACTATGATGATATTCTGGCAATTGTAGCGGTGCATTTACAACATTCAGAAGCACTGGTTAACTGGGTAACCCGATTGTGTTCAGTTCTGCTGGTTGATGAAATGCAGGATACTAATCCGCTGCAATGGGCTTTACTACAGCCCTTGGTGGGTAAAATCAAACTATTCTGTGTGGGTGATGACGCGCAGTCGATTTATGGCTTTCGGGGGGCTGATTTTGAGAATATCCATCATTTTAAAGAACATGTGCCTGATGCCGAGGTATTAAATCTGGATTTTAATTACCGTTCTACTCAGGAGATTCTGGATTTATCTAACTGGCTGCTTGATAAAAGTCCACTTCATTACGATAAACATCTGATTGCCGCTCGAGGCCGCGGAATAAAACCACAATTGCACCTGTTCAGTAATGAATTTGAAGAGGCTAACTGGATCGCTCAAGATCTGATCAAGCGTCAATACACAGGTGCCCAGTGGTATGAGCATATGATTCTGGTACGTTCTTCTTTCACTGCACGGCATTTGGAAGCGGCGTTAATTAATGCCAATATCCCCTATAAATTTGTGGGTGGGGTAAAACTGCTTGAATCTGCGCATGTAAAAGATATGCTGAGCATGCTGCGGGTGGTAGCTAATCCACAAGATGATATTGCCTGGATGCGTTTTCTGACGCTCTGGAATGGTGTAGGAGATGTAGGTGCCAGCAAGCTCGCTCATGAACTGATTCAGTTGTCTGATATTGATATGCGTTGTGAGCGGCTGGAACAGCATGGCCGGGTGGCACTTAAAGCAATACTGATGATGAAACAGCTAGATGTTTTACAACATGAAGTCGAGGTTTGTATCAGTCTCGCTGTAGAAGCACTCTCTGAACAGCTAGAAGATAATTATAAAAACAAAGAATGGTCCAGACGTCTGAAAGACTTTGATCTGGTCAAGCAATTAGCCCGTAAACATAACAGCCTGGCCGGTTTTCTTGAAGAATATGTACTGGAGCCTATTTCGGTGTCAGAAGTGGAGCGTAGCACTGATCAGGATCTGGTTACCCTGATTACTATCCATTCTGCCAAGGGAGCAGAGCAAAAAGTCTGTTACGTTCCTCATGTTTCACCAAGTCAGTATCCACATGCTCGTGCACAGGGTGATTTTGACCAGGTAGAAGAAGAGCGCCGTGTTCTGTATGTAGCATTGACCCGGGCGCAGGATGAGCTGATTCTGACCAAGCAGGAATTCAGTAGATGGGCACAAGATAAATATGATGAACAGGGCCGTATCATTGAAAGTTATTTTTTAAATGACTTGCCTGAATCACTGGTGGATGTGCAGATCCATCAGCCGTCATCGCGCAGTTTTGTACAAAAACGCTGGAATAATTCAGCTGCAATAAATTTAGGTTTTGGTATAGATCTCGATTAAACTAGTCAGATTGTGCTAATGCACTCGAAAAGTAGAGTAGGCATATACTTTTTGATGTTACATACCTGCCGCTGGAAAAGGTAATTTATGAAAATTTTAGTACGCAACCTGGAACGTACCGTCACTGAAGCTGAACTGCTAGAGCTGTTTAAGGCCTATGGTACGGTTGACTCCTGCCAGCTAGTACTTGATGCACAAACTGGCAAGTCTAAAGGCTTTGCCTTTGTTGAGATGCCACATGGGCGTGAAGCTGTAAAAGCAATCAAGGGTCTCAATACCTTGCGACTGCATGGTCATGGTATTCGCGTAAAAGCTGCGGAAGACAAGCCTAAGGCTTAAATAAAGATGGAGCAGATAATGCTCCTTTTTTATACTTGGAATAATTAGAGTAAATCTGATATGCCCTATATTGTGGAAGAACACTCTCTGGCTGAGATGGATCGCGATCAATAAAATATTACTATAGAACAATGTAGTCATATCACTCAAAAGAAAAAATCTATCTAGGTTATGTCACTCATCCATAATTCTTATTGTGAATCCCGGCTAATTCTGTTTATCTTAATCATTTAAGTAAAAACAAAATTTAGGAAGACTTTTCATGTCCCGTGTTGCCCGCTTTCATGCTGACCGTACTAACCAGAAACTCTATTTCGCACGTCTGGCTTGCCAGCAGGTAGAGCAGATTGAGCATGTACAGCAGGCACAGGCTTATCGTGAAGCTGCTGTGTTTCATCTGCATGGTTCATTACTGGCATTTTTACAGGAACTGGCCCGTTATTACCGCTTAAATGATTCACAGCCTACCTTAAAGTCAATTGAGGAACAAATGGCAGATAAAGGACAGGTTTCGCCTGAAGTGGTCGTTATGCAGCAACTGGCCAAACATGGCTTTATTGCCGAGCTTAAACGGGCTTATCGCTTATGCCAGTATGCACCTGAACCGAATGCTCCTGTACCTGAAGAAGAAACCTCATCCAATCTGATTATTAAAGTCACCCAAGGCCCACAAAGCTGGTTGCCAGATGTTAAAATTCTGCGGGAATGGCACCGTGAACTGACCCAGCTGATTGATGGTTTTCGTAATGAAATGGTTGAGTTCTAAAACGGTCTATTGGATAGACTTGAAATTTGATTGACCCGCTCTTATATAAATATTTCGAGATGCAAAGTATCAATGCTTTGCCACCATGTCGGAGCATGGAGGAGTTATGTCTATACAACAGTTGAAAAAATTATTTGGTAATCAGGAAGCAGTATTGGAACTGGTACAGCTCGAAGGTGGTGAATTGGCATTGCGCAATGCAGGTTCAGAAAAAGAACCCTTGGTTAAAATCCAGTTTAATGATGAAGTTAAAGCCTTGCTTGGTGATGAAACTGCTGTAGTAGCACAGCATATGATACAGGCCGCATTATTTGGTTTGCTTGAAAAACAGGTTAATCAGTGGCAGGCTCAAGTTATTGATGAAAAACCAAAATACCTGAGCTAGTAAGCACTGGAAACTTAGAATTTATACTAAAAAAGCGTACATCAAAGTACGCTTTTTTAAACATTTTAACTAGTGTGTCGGGGCTGTATGGTGTGCAATTTCGATTTGGTTCAAGATATGATTACTCATATTTTTAGCCATTTCTTCTTTAGCAAAGAATACCTCGCCAATATTTTCTGCCCGGATAACTTCAGCCTCTTCCTTACTTTCTGCACAGATCAGTACCTGAATCTGTGGATTTAGCTGTTTAGCAATATCGATAATACGATGCACATTTACAATGTCCATGGGCGACAATACTAACAGTCGTGCATGCATAATATGGGCCTGTATCAATACACCAGGCTCAGTCGCCACGCCACTGACCGCAGCAATACCCCGCTCACGTAATTTCTCTACTATTTCGCGGTTTTCTTCAGCAATAACAACTTTGATATTCTCTTGCATTAAAGTGCGAGTGATGCGACGGCCAACTTCCCCATGCCCAACAATTACAACCTGATCGCGCAGATAATCCTGAGATACTTCATCCGGTAGCATCGCAAGCGGGTCACCGCTACGCTCCAGTAGCCGGGCTAAATGAGATCGTTCACGAATCCAGCGCTGTGCTGGTTCAATGGCAGAGAAAATAAATGAGTTCAGGCTAATCGAAATGAGGGCCCCTGCCAAGATCAGATTCTGTCCTTCGAGGCTAAGCAGACCTAAAGATAAGCCTAATGTGGCCAGGATAAAAGAGAATTCACCAATTTGTGCCAGTGAGGCGCCAACAGTCAGGGCTGTATTGATCGGATAACGGAAGAACAGGACCAGTGCCATCGCTGCCAGTGTCTTGCCGATCATAATAATGGCGACTACACCTAAAATGTGAACAGGTTCTTCGACTAGAATCCGAGGGTCGAATAACATGCCAACTGAAACGAAAAACAGTACCGAAAAAATTTCACGCAGTGGTAAGGTTTCCTCTTCAGCGCGATGGCTAAAATCTGATTCCTTGACTACCATACCGGCAAAGAAAGCTCCCAGTGCCATCGATACGCCGAAAACCGCATATGAGCCATAAGCAATTGAAACTGCCGCAGCAACCACAGTTAAAGTAAAAAGTTCACGAGAACCCAGACGTGCGACAAACTGCATAATCATTGGGACCAGGCGTTTTCCAATAATCAGCATAAAAGCAATAAAACCGGTCACTTTAAGTAAAGTCAGACCTAAAGTAAGCCAGATATTTTCATCGCCACTACCATCAGATAGTGGCGTTCCGCCTAAAAGCACTGCAGTAGCAGGAAGCAGCACCAATACCAGTACCATAACCAAGTCTTCAACCAGTAGCCAGCCTACAGCAATTTTGCCGTTGACTGATTCGAGCAGGCCACGGTCGCCCAGTGCTTTAAGTAAAACGACTGTACTGGCACAGGAAAGACTTAAACCAAAGACCAGAGCTGAGCCGAAACTCCAGCCCCATAACATGCTAATACCGATTCCCAGCAGTGTTGCTACTGTAATCTGTAAAATTGCGCCTGGCACAGCAATTCGTCTAACCTGAAGCAGGTCATTAAGCGAGAAATGCATGCCCACGCCAAACATTAGAAACATTACACCAAGTTCGGCTAACTGGTTGGCCAGTTGAATATCACCCACCATACCTGGGGTGTTGGGGCTAATAATGATGCCGGCAATAAGATAGCCAATCAGGGGAGGAAGGCGTAGACGGGCAGCAATATAGCCAAAGATCAGAGCAATACCAAAACCGACTGCCAGTAAAATAATGAGATCTACGTCATGAGGCACTACCTACTCCTTAAAGATGGAGGTGAAAAGAAAATAATAAAAATAAAGCACGAAAGATGCCAAAATCTATTGATATAAAAAGTGTAGCAAGTCAAGCAAAAAAAATGCAAAAAAAAACGACCTCTAGGGAGATCGTTTCTTGGCGCTTCATCAAGATTACTTGATTTTAGCTTCTTTGAAAATCACGTGTTGACGGATTTTTGGGTCAAACTTTTTGATTTCCATTTTTTCAGGCATTGTACGTTTGTTTTTAGTCGTGGTATAGAAATAACCAGTACCAGCAGACGAAACTAGGCGAATTTTGTCACGCATTGCAATGACTCCTTAGATCTTTTGGCCTTGAGCACGAAGATCAGCTACAACCTTTTCAATGCCCAATTTGTCGATAATACGCATACCTTTAGTGGTTAGACGAAGACGTACAAAACGCTTTTCGCTTTCTAACCAGAAACGGTGGTGGTGCAGGTTCGGCTCGAACCGGCGCTTGGTTTTGTTGTTGGCGTGTGAGACGTTGTTACCAACGACTGGACGCTTGCCGGTAACTTGGCAAACCTTAGACATGGTGGAACTCCATTGATTTAGCCAGCAGCAAATGTGTGGCCAGTCATAAAATAAACGGATGAATTCATTCAAGGGGCGTTTTATACCAAAAATCCGATTAAAAGACAAGCGAATTCGGTTAAAACACAGCATGATCTGGTGTGATAGATCATGCCTTGATCATTTAACGCAACAGTGTTTTTGAAATCAATTTGTAGAGCGGCTTGTTAAATGGTGGCAGAATAAATTTTAAGCTATAGAGCTTGGAATTTGACATCATTGAACGTTCATGCGACAAACTGAAGAAGCCTTCCGGTCCATGATATTTACCCATACCGGAGGCCCCGATCCCACCAAAAGGCAGGTCATCCTGAGCAACGTGAGTTAATACGGTATTCATACCAAAATGTCCGGAATGCGTACGCTGTGCAATATAATCAGCGCGTGCTGAATCATAGTCAAAATAGTATAATGCAAGTGGGCGTGGACGTTGATTAATAAACTCAATCACTTCATCAATCTGATCATATTCCATGATGGGTAGTACGGGCCCAAAAATTTCATTCTGCATGATTTGCATAAAACTGGTGACCCCAGTCACTAGGGTTGGTGCAATTTTATAGACATCTTCCAGCAGTTCATTTTTTGGATTAATTTCCACAATCTGCGCACCCTGTTCACGCGCATCATCTAAATAACTCTGTACCCGGCGGTATTGCTTGTCATTTACGATGGAGGTGTAATCTTGATTATCACGTAAATGAGGATACATAGTCGTGGCAATCGTACGGAACTCTGCTATAAACTCCTCTGTCTTACCTTTGGGTAGAAACATGTAGTCTGGTGCAACACAGGTCTGTCCGGCATTCCAGAGTTTGCCCACAGCGATCCGCTGTGCCAGATCTTTCATATTCATGGAAGGGTGTACTACCACTGGCGACTTGCCGCCCAGTTCTAAAATGACTGGCACCAAATTTTCAGCTGCTGCTGCCATTACAGTTTTACCTACTGCGGTTGAGCCAGTAAAAATAATCTTGTCAAAAGGCAGATGGCTAAAGGCATCTGAAATAGGGCCGCCTCCATTGACTACTGCGACCAGATCTTGCGGAAAAGCTTCTGCCAGAGCTCGTTCCAGAATCTGGCCAAAATTTGAAGACGCGCTGGAAATCTTGATCATGGCATGGTTGCCTGCTGCCAATGCACAGATTAATGGGCCTATGGATAAAAGTAAGGGATAGTTCCAAGGTGCAATAATGCCGATCACGCCCATAGGCTGATATTGTACCCATGCCTTGGCAGGCTGATGAATCATGGCAACATGACGTTTAGATGGTTTCATCCACTGGCTTAAATGCTTGCTATAATATTTAATATGTTCAAGACAGGTCAGCAGCTCGCCAATTTTAGTTTCACCAATTGAACGGTTGTAATAATCATGATTGATTGCGTCTGCAAACTGGTCCTGATATTTTACCAGTACGCGTCTTAAACGGGACAGGCGGTCAATACGTTCTTTGGCCGAAGGTACCTGATGACGCTGATACGCCAATCTCTGATGTTCAAGCAAGTCTTGCATATGCTGAATATCAGGTGAATGTGGAGTCATTTGAGTTGTTTTTGTTTGACTATTCATGACACGCTACCATTAAATAAAATCTAATATTTAATTTTTTAGAGTAAATGCTCTAAATAGTCAAGTCACTTTATGTGTTAGTCCACTAACTTTTTGAAATAGATGGTTATTAAGAATGTCCCACTCCAAGACCGTGAAAACTAAAGACCGGATTTTGCAGATCAGTTTGCAACTCTTTAATGAGCGTGGAGAGCGTTCTGTAACCACCAACCATATTGCAGCCGAATTGGGAATCAGTCCAGGTAACCTGTATTACCATTTTCGCAACAAGCAGGAAATTATTAAGGAACTGATGGAACAATACCAGAAAGAGACACTCGACATGCTGTCTCTGCCAGATGACCGTCAGTTGAATGCCAATGACAAGATTCGTTATTTTCAGGTTCTTAGCAGCCAGTTATGGGAATACCGCTTTTTGCATCGGGATGTTTATCATCTGGTCGAAAACAATGATGACTTTAGAAAGATGTATCCACGCTTTGCCGGCCAGGTCATGCAGCAGGGCCAGAGAATTTATCAGGCTTTTGTCGATGCAGGGCTAATGAAAATGACTGCTTCAGAAATTGAGGCACTCATTATTAACCTGTGGATTGTGTTGACCAACTGGACCAATTTCCTGTATATGTCTGGCCACATCAGTGACAGCAACCATCTTGAAGAAAAATGGGTATGGCAGGCGCTGCGCCAGATGGTCTTTCTGGAAGGGCCATACCTCATGGGAGAAAGTCGTGAGACTTATGAGCGTCTGCTTGAAACCTTCGGCTCTTCAGAACTGTTTGCCAGCCTGTCTTCAGCAAAATAGCATACAGCTTTTTTCATAACTATTCTGCCCGCCGTAAAAACGCGCTAGAATATGCGGCTTGTTTTTAATTTGACTTATAAGCGATATCAACCGACATGAACATGACCACTGCCAATACAGCACGACTCCTGATTACTTGTGAAGACAAGCCGGGCATTGTGCAGGCTGTATCGAGCTTTTTGTATCATCAGGGAGCAAATATTACCGCACTTGATCAATATGCAACTGAAGCGCAGGGCGGTCGATATTTCATGCGTGTTGAATTTGAACTTGAACATTTGCAGACCCGTAAGGAAACACTGATCCAGACCTTTGCTGTGAATGTAGCCCAGCGTTATGACATGCACTGGCGTCTGGCTTTTGTCAGTGATGTGAAAAAAGTGGGTATCTTAGTCTCTAAAGTCGACCATGCCTTGCTCGAGCTGCTATGGCGTCATGCCCGCGGAGCTCTGCCATGTGAAATTACCAAGGTGGTATCTAATCATGAGACTCTGCGTTCAGCAGTAGAGAACTTTGGTATTCCATTTGAAGTAGTGCCCGTCAATAAAGAAAACAAGCGTGAAGCTTATGCCAAGATTGATGAGTTGATGCAGGGCAATGATCTGTTGGTACTGGCACGTTATATGCAGATTCTGGACGAAGAGTTTGTCAGCAAATGGGAGATGAAAATTATTAATATTCATCACTCGTTCCTGCCAGCATTTGTAGGAGCTAATCCATATCAGCAAGCTTATGACAAAGGTGTAAAACTGATTGGGGCTACAGCACATTATGTCACTGCTGATCTGGATCAGGGGCCGATAATTGAGCAGGATGTAGAACGGGTGAGCCATGACTTTACAGTAGAGCAGTTGCGTGAGCTTGGTCAGGATGTAGAGCGCCACGTACTGGCGCGAGCAGTGAGATGGCACCTTGAAGACCGTATTATTGTAGATGGCAACAAGACCGTTGTTTTTCAGTAAAACTAATTAAAGTCTGAATAAAAAAAGGCATATCTAGGGATATGCCTTTTTTTATTGCTGAATTAGAAAGTTGGTTAAAATAAATTAAATAACGGTTGCAAATGAAAACACTTCTCATTTATTATTGCGATACTTTCATTGTGCTAACCGATGAGCTTTATCTTCTTCTCCTGTTGTATTGAAGTAAAGCAATCTATTAGGTAACAGATTCTTATGAGTCATTCCTCCGTGTCCAGTATGCCCCCTTCTAACCCGATGAAAAAGAAAATTGTCACAGCTTTAGCTGTGGTAATGGTCGGGCATATCGGTGTGCTTTGGGGTGTGAGCCATCTTAAAACTGCTGATCTTAAACCGATTGAAAAAGAACCTTTACAGGTCCGGTTTGTCAAGATCCAGCAGCCACCTGAACCTTTACCACCTAAACCAAAGGTTGAGCCAAAAAAAGCTGAACCTGCCAAGCCAAAAGAGGTTAAAGAAGTAAAAGTAGTTGAAAAACCTTTACCTCCACCACCGAAAAAGGTTGAGAAGGTTCAGCAGGTGAAAAAAGCTGAAGCACCTAAGCCTGTTGCGAAACCGGTAGAAGCACCGCCAGCACCTTCACCTGTAGCTACCACAACAGTTTCAGAAACTAAAATAGCTAAACCGGCACCAGTACCCGCTGCGTCACCCGCACCTGCTGCACCACCGGCCCCGCCTTCGCCACCGTCTCCAAAAACTGTTTCAATTGGCGGAGCAGGAGTACAGTGGAGCCGTTCGCCAAAACCATCTTATAGTAATAAAGACTTGCAGGGTGAAACCCGGGTAATTGTGGTACATATCGAGGCGGATGAAAAAGGTTCTATTATTAAAGAGCGGACCCGTATTACCAAATCAAGTGGGATTAGTGCACTCGATGAAAAGATTTTACGCGCAGTGCGTAGTGCAAAATTCAAACCGTATAAAGAAAATGGTATAGCTTATCCGATCCGGGCCGAGCAGCCATTTGAATTAACATTGAATCCTAACGGCTAACATTTTCAGGAGTTCGAGTATGAACTTTTCAGTTTATTGGCAACATGCGGATGCAGTCAGCAAAACACTGTATTTCGTGCTCTTGGCAATGTCGATTGCGACATGGACCATCTTTATTTTACGTCTGATGGGTACCCGCCAACTTAAACAGCAAGCTTATGCTCAACTCTCGCAGGCTTTGGCTAAACTTAAAACCAAATTGGCACCACTCGGTTTTGAGCAGCGTAAAGCAGTCGCTGAACAGGCTCTACTGCGCCAGATTTCTGCAGAGAAAGCTTCTGCAGAAAAAGGTGTGGCAGTCTTGGGGACCATTGCTTCTATTGCACCATTTGTTGGCTTGTTCGGTACAGTATGGGGAATCTTCCATGCCCTGGTGGCCGTAGGTAAGAGTGGCCAGGCCGGTCTTGCTCAGGTTGCAACACCAGTAGGTGAGGCCTTGATCATGACAGGACTTGGTTTGGCCGTAGCGATTCCTGCAGTACTGGCTTACAACATTGCAGTACGTTTCAATCGTGGACTTGCTCATGACCTGCAAGATCAGGCACATAGCTTGCTGATTGATACCATGTTACAGCAGGACAGTAATATATCTAAAACAGAAGTAAATAATGCTGCACAGCAGCAATATGCTGGAGGTCAGGCTTAATGGCTTTTCAATTGGGTGAAGATAACGATGCTGGCATGAATGAGATGAATCTCATTCCACTCATCGATATTATGCTGGTTTTGATGATCATCTTTCTGGTGACAGCGACCGTTGCCAACCCATCAATTCCATTAAATCTGCCACAAACTACAGCAGAAATTATCGATCCGCCGCCTGAGGCGATTACAATCAGTATCAATGCCCAGAATCAGGTGGCATGGAATGATCAGATGATCAGTCTTCAAGAGCTTGAAACCCGGTTTGCAGAAGCTGGACAAGCTGAACGTAAACCCACAGTTCAGCTAAGAGCAGATAAAGACTCACGGTATGACACTGTAGCGCAAGTAATGTCTCGTGCGAGCGAAGCCGGGCTCAGCGATATTGCTTTCGTTAGTGATAATTAAAATAAAAACGTCTATAAAAAAAGCGNNCGCTTTTTTTATAGACGTTTTTTATTCAGATTTGAGTAAATCCTGAAATTTATTTCTCAACTTTAACAGTTTTGGAGGAATCATAAAGTTACAGTAGCCTTGGGAAGGGTTTTTGGCAAAAAAATTCTGATGATAGTCTTCAGCCTCATAAAAAGTAGGTACCGGACTCAGTTCTGTCACAATATCTAAACCCTCAGCTTTAAGCGCATTAATCATCTGCTGTGCCTGTTGCTGCTGTTCTTCATCAAAATAATAAATCACTGAGCGATACTGTGTGCCAATGTCATTGCCTTGACGGTTTAACGTAGTTGGGTCATGAGTGGCAAAAAATACTTCAAGTAGCTGCTGATAGCTGATCTGCTGCTCATCAAACTCTACCAGAATGACTTCGGCATGATGTGTCTGTCCGCTACATACGGCTTCATAATCCGGATTCTCAGTATGACCGCCTGCATAGCCACTGACGACTTTTTCTACACCTTTGATTTGCAGAAAAACTGCTTCAACACACCAGAAACAGCCGCCTCCAAATAATGCCTGTTGCATAGTCTTATCCTGTTGAATAGATTTCCTCCACTATAATAAATTTTCATAGACCTACAATAGAGCTTGTGTGCAACAGACGTAAAAAAGCCCGTCTAAACGGGCAAATCAATCTATTCAATTCTTAGCGTAGTGGGGTTGGACTGCTAAGCTGCATTACTACATTGCCATGACGGTCGAGTAACTTTAAGGTTTTATGATAGACCTGATAAGCGCTTACTTTAGCGAGAGCCTCGTTATAAGCTGCAGCAACCTGCTGGTTACTCGGATTTAAACAAGCCATACGGGTGGATGCCATCTGGCCAAAAACCAGCCCTTTATTGGTAAGCTGATAGCTACCCATAATTCGGTTGCAGCCATCAGTGCCGCTAAAACGTTGTGTGGCTGATTCAAGCATCAGGCTTGGGAGAGTCTGGACAGCTTGGCTAGTTTTACCAATCTCAGTATTGCCGATATATGTTACGGTCCAATTGCGATCCAATAATTGTGCTTGAACAACGTCGACAGTAGTATTGCCTTGAGCAGGCATATTCGTACATGCAGTAAATAGAACCGAACTACCTATCACGCTCGCCATTAAAATCTGTTTAAACATTTTAGCGTTCTCATCATTTATTATGTTATTGACATTAAAGTAAAAACATAACGCAAAATTTAGCTTCAATATGTAGCTTTAGGTGTATTTTCTAAATAAAATGAGTAAAGTCTCACTTTTTAAGGCTGAGGTGAGGGTAAACCCTGACGCATCAGTTGAGAGAACAGTTGAATCTTTTCAGGATTCTGACTGATCTGTTCAGTGCGCGGGTTAATATGCGCATGCTGATACCATTCCTGAATGCTCCATTGATGATCTAGAGCATACAGATCATACAAATACTCTGGTAGATAGCCTGAAGCCAGCAGCCGATAATCTTTGGGTAACTGATACGGGTTAGTTGCCTGAACCATATCAAAAATGATGGTAGTACAATTACTGGTCAGAGTGTTATACCACTGCGGTTCTGCCCGCAGTTCATCTGCCGTCTTTAAATATTCTAAAAAAAGGGCCTTACGTTCCGAGGCACTCATCCTGATAGGGAAAAAATATACCTGTTGATGACGAATATTACTGCGAGTATAGATAATATCCTGCTCATCCGAGGCCACCAGGCTCAGTTCGTACTGCCTGAAAAAACCGCCAATCGCTGAAAACTCTTCATTTCTTTCTTTACGAATTTCAATAGAAAAGGTAAGAGGCTCCTGATTGGAAAAATCAAAACTGACCAGGGTATGAGCAATTTGTGGACCCATCCAGTAAGAGGTGATGATATTAATTCCGGTAATCTGATTTAAATCAAAATGCCGGGTTTCCCAGCGCTCATGGACTTTACCATCTGCTTCCCAAGCAAAGTTACGGACATTATGTAAGGTTACTTGATCACCCTGACGCTCGTATTCAAGAAGTCGGGAAACTTCCGGGTTCCAGTCACGGTCTTGCCGGGCATCCAGTCCTATATACCAAGACAGGGCACCCATAAAACACAAAATATAGATGATACTATTTATACGGCGGCTAAAAAAATGCTGGCTGACATAAATACCAAGCACACTAAGCGCAAAAGCGATCCAGCTTCCGATCAGAATCCGGGTAACCAGCCAGCTAACAGGTTCCTGAACCCAGAGGGCCAGACATAACCAGATAGATAAAAGAATAACAAACAAGCTAAAGATAAAATGCAGTAACCCTTTGCCTAGAGCAATAAAAAAATCACGCTTTCCAATATTGTGCATAAGTGATCAAGTCAGTCTGAGTCCCTTCTATTTCTGATAGGTTGCAAACTCAAACTCAATTCCGCTTTTGTCATCTTTTTGTGGCGTACTTTGAATCTTTTTAAAAATTTCAGGAATTTCAGGATAATAAGCTTCACCCTGTACATTTAGTTTAACATGAGTAAGCTCCAGACGGTCAGCTATCTCCAATGTTTGTCTAAAGATTTCTCCACCCCCAATGATGAATAAACTTTCAGGTTTTTCACTGGTTTTCACATCAGCGATAGCCTGTTCTAGAGCATCCTCAATGCTATGTGCAACCTTAGTACCTTCAAACGACCAGTCTGGGTCACGGGTAATTACCCAGTTGACTCGTTTAGGCAGAGCACGTCCCATGGATTCCAGGGTCTTGCGGCCCATGATTACTACACCGCCCTGAGTAATCTCTTTAAAATGCTTGAGGTCAGCTGGAATGTGCCAAGGCAGATCATTATTTTTGCCAATACAGCGCTGCTGGTCCATCGCAACTACATGTACAACTTCTAAGCCTTGAAAACTCATACAGCCACCGGTGCCTTGATTGCAGGATGCGAGTGATAATTTATAATTTCAATATCTTCAAATTTAAAGTCAAAAATACTTTTTACTTCTGGATTCAGTTTTAACTGACACAGTTCTAGCGGATCACGGCCCAGCTGTAATCTGGCTTGGTCAAAATGGTTGGCATACAGGTGCGTATCTCCCCCAGTCCAGACAAAATCACCAACTTGAAGATCACAAACTTGAGCAATCATATGAGTGAGCAGGGCATAACTGGCAATATTGAAGGGTACACCCAAAAATACATCGGCACTGCGCTGGTAAAGCTGGCAAGACAATTTGCCATTTTGTACAAAAAACTGAAACAGTGTGTGGCAAGGTGGCAATGCAACCTGGCTGGCTTCTTTAGGATTCCAGCCAGAAACGATGAGCCGGCGTGAATTCGGATTAGTCTTGATTTCATTAATTAGCCAGGAAATCTGGTCAACCCCGTTTTTCTGATAACTGCCATCTTCATTCTGGGTCGCACCAAAGTTACGCCATTGATGTCCATAGACTGGTCCCAGCTCTCCGGCAGGACGCCCAAAGCGGGCAGTTTGTTCAGCTGTTGCCCATTCATCCCAGATTGTTACTTTATTATCCTGTAAATATTTCACATTGGTATCGCCTTTTAAAAACCATAACAGTTCAATGACGATAGAGCGAAAATGGACCTTTTTTGTCGTTAAAAGTGGAAAGCCTTTAGAGAGGTCAAAGCGCATCTGATGACCAAATACAGAACGAGTACCTGTTCCGGTACGATCACCTTTATCACCACCATGTTCAAGGATATGTTGTAAAAGGTCTAGATATTGGCGCATGGTTCTCTCACTAGGAAGGGCCTAAGAAAATCGAAGGGCTTAAGAAGATCAGAGATAAGTATCAGCTGACCGTACATATTAGCTTTTTTTAGCCTGACTGAAAACCGCTACATTAAAAGACGAGGTTCATCATGGTTTTATTTTCCAACCACTTTCCTGAATATCAACAGAACCGGATATAAAAATAATTACTGAGTAAGTTACTTTTAATAATATTTTTTTACAGAACCTGACTGAATGAAAGGTATAAGACCTCTATGAGTATCAAGTTATTCAATGTTATAAGTTTTTAATTATAAAAAATTCATCATAATCATTGAGCTGGCCGTGTTCTTTTTAAAGTAATACAGCTATATCTGGGAGTTTTATGACCACCCTGAATACCATATTGACCAAGTTTGAGCAGGATTCTTCTCATCTTTCAGACAGTTTGATCACGACATTTAAGCAACTTTGCAATTTGAGTAGCGAAATTCCTCATCCTGCAAGCGGCCAGACGTATGAACGCTGGAAAGTTCTGGCAAAAGTCGCGGCAACTAACCTGAATCTGGTGAAATGGTTTGAATCCCATCTGGATGCTTTGAGTATTTTGCATGAGCTTGGTTACAGCAAGGTGCCTGTGGGAGTCTATGCTGTGTGGGCTGCAGAGGGTGGCATACAACCACTTTATTACCAAAATGGGCAATGTTCAGGTAATAAGTACTGGTGTTCGGGTGCAGGGCTGGTCGATTATGGACTCATGACCTATCGGGATACACAGAATAATTCACAGCTGTTAATTGTTGACATGCACCAGCCAGATATTTGCATCGACCATAGCGGATGGAATGCTATAGGAATGGCTTATACCCAGACTGCAAAAATCAGTTTTAATAAAGTTGTTGCACAAACGGTAGGGCAGCCCGGACAATATCTAGACCGATCAGGATTCTGGCATGGTGCTGCTGGTGTGGCAGCTTGCTGGTATGGTGCGGCTACCCGTCTGGCCCATACATTACAACAGGCCTGTCAGGAGAAACCCAATACTTTTCGGCTAATGTATCTAGGTGAAGTAAATAGTGCGTTAGCTACCACCCGTGAATATTTCAAATATGTAGCAGCACAAATTGATCAGCATCCTACGCAAAGTCACGAGCTGATTATTCGGATGTTGCGTATTCAGACTGAGCAGACTGCACAAAAGGTTCTGGACTTGGTTGGTAAGGCATTGGGAGCACGACCTTTCTGTGAAAACACCATGTTTGCCCAAATGGCAGCAGATTTACCAGTTTTTTTAAGACAAAGCCATGCGGCTTTTGATCTGGAACAGATTGGTGAGCGTTCGGTTATGGAGGATACTACATGGATGTTATAAATAGTCCGGTAGGAGACCGCCTGATCTATGGAAATGGCACGACCAAACGGGCCTGGCAGCAATGGAGCGGGTTACAGTCATTACAGACGCTTGTCCCTGAGCAAGCCTTTCCGGCAGGGCAACGTATACTGATTATAGCACCGCATCCAGATGATGAAATTTTAGGATGTGCTGGCCTGATACAGCAACTCAGTATACTGGAACGTGAAATTCTGCTGGTGGCTGTGACTAATGGTACACAAAGCCATCCGGACTCACAGCTTTATACACCACAGCAGCTGGATCAGCTGCGGCCTCAAGAAAGCCTGAATGCGCTTAAAGTATTAGGCGTGCAGAATCGGGTAAACCGGATTGCACTACAGCTGACAGATGGTGAACTGACTGCTGAGCAGCAAAAGTTGTATGCTGCTCTGAAAGAGCTGGTCAGACCCGATGATATTCTGGTGTGCACATTTGCAAAGGATGGTCATCCTGATCATGAAGCAACTGGTCAAACTGTACAGCGGCTGGCAGATCAACAGCAGCTTAGCTGTTATCAAGTCCTGATCTGGTCATGGCACTGGGCCAGGCCACAGGACAACCGTATTCCCTGGAAATCTGCCTGCAAGCTGGAACTGACAGCCGCACAGCTCAGGCTCAAGAAACAGGCGATTCAGTGCTTTAAAAGCCAGCTTGAAACAGACCCAAGCACCGGACAGGCACCTATTTTATCTTCACATACGGTAGAGCGAATCCTGATGCCCTGCGAGGTTTATATACATGCCTGAACAGGATTACTTCGATACGCTCTATCATCATAATGATGACCCATGGGGTTATACCCAGCGCTGGTATGAACAGCGCAAACGGCAGATTTGTCTGGCCTTGCTACCCCGGCAAAGGTACGGACGCATATTGGAACTTGGCTGTGCCAATGGGGTTTTTAGTCAAGAGCTGGCCAACCGCTGTGACGAACTGCTTGGTTTGGATGCAAACAGCAAAGCAGTCGAGTTGGCCCGGCAGCGCTTAAAAGGACAGCTACATATTGATATACAGCAGAAACGGATTCCCCAGCAGTGTCCTGAAGAAAAATTTGATCTCATCGTGATCAGCGAGATTGCTTACTATTTAAATGAGAATGAACTGTTGCAGCTGATTGAATGGGCACAACGGAGTTTAAATGACACCGGTACTTTGCTGTGCTGTCACTGGCGTTACCCAATTGACGGGTTTAGTTTAAACGGGAATTTAGTCCATCAGCTGTTAAAGCAGCACCTGAAACTTTATCATTATCTTGGGTTAGACGATCCGGATTTTCTGGTCGACCTCTGGACTACAGACTCTGGCAGCTTGGCACATCAGGAGGGACTAATATGATTGGTATTGTCATTCCTGCCCATAATGAGGAAGAGCATCTGTCTGACTGCCTGCTGGCCATTCAACAGGCTGTAGATGAACTGCCGGCTTCCGTTCAGGTAAGAGTTCTGGTGGTGCTGGATAGTTGTACCGATCAGTCTCTGAAACTGGTACAACGTGCAGGTATAAACTACTTGCAGTGTGCAGTGCGCTGTGTAGGCCATGCCCGCGATCTGGGTGTTCGTACTCTCATTGCTACTGGTGCCCGCTGGATTGCCTGCACTGATGCAGATTCGAAAGTAGACCGCTTCTGGCTTAAGCAGCAGCTATCGCATCAGCCTGCTGATGTAATCTGTGGCGTGGTTGAGGTAGATAGCTGGCAACATCTGTCGTCACTTACCCGGCAACGCTATCTGCAGCATTATTGTGATGATATGGATCATCGACATATTCATGGCGCCAACTTGAGTTTTAGTGCCGAGGCCTATATCAAGTCTGGCGGGTTTGGAGCACTAACCTGTCATGAGGATGTAGGTCTGGTGAAAAGAATGTTAAACCTGCAATACAAGGTGATATGGAGTAACCGGGTAAGGGTCATGACCAGTAGCCGCTTAATAGCCCGTACACCTCAAGGTTTTTCGACTTTTCTAAAACAGCTTGAAACCACAGCTTATTGTCCTGAAACCTGAAATGCCTATAGTTCAAATATATATCTAGCGTTCTGGTTGGCGAAAAATTTATTTAAAGCGTCTGGCGCGGTTTTCATAGATCGATACGATAAATATTCCTAATGCAGTAAACCCTAGCACCTGTAATCCCAAAATCATTTTATGTTCATCAGGCAATACATAAAGCAAAATAAGGAAAACAGCAAAAGGTACGCTATAGAGCAAAATAGAAAGGCCATTTTTATAAATATTATTTTGTTTTATTTTAAGATTCAGCTGTCTGAGTAGATGTATTGATATGCCCAACCCGAGACTAAATCCTGTCAAGACAGCCGACAAAGCCTGCACAGTAGAACACAGGTAAATCATGGCACAGGTCATAATGCAAACTATCAGCTTAACCTGACGGGTGCAGCGTGCCGAATACCAGAAATCAAGCATTACATATTCTCTTCTGGATTTTTGTTGTTATGTAGAAGGGATAAAGGCGAGAACAGACAAACGGCCAGTGCCATAAAACCAATTCCCTGTGCACCTGGCAGTAAAATTTCGCCCTCTTTCATGTTCATAAAAATCAGGGCAAGCAATAATGCTATGGGAATCCAGGTTAACAGACGATAGAGCAAGCCAGCGGGCTGCCCGGCTGCAAAGTGCATTTTGCAGTAACGACAGATTAAAAAAATGATACCTGTGCCCGAAAACATTAAAATAGCGTCTAATGCCAACGGCTGCATCCCATACAGCACAGCAGTAATTATTGCAATAGACACAAAGATCAGCAATTTACGTGCGATGGAAACTTTAGGATCAAACCAGAACTCAAGCATAGTCTTTTGAAATCAAGCAGAACAGCTCAGAACTTTAGCATAAAAAAGAGGAGCAATTGCTCCTCTATGTATCAGGTATTTTTCTGTGGACCCCAGTCATAAATTTTTCTGTGGTAGGCGTACCACATCATCCACAGGCCGATCAGTATCATTGGCAGGGTCAGGAACTGACCTTTACTCATCCAGCCAATAAAGAGCTGGCCATTGTCCGGTTCACGGAAGAACTCAACCACAAAGCGTGCAATACCATAACCGATCAGGAACAGCGCTGAAACTGCCATACGTGGACGTGGCTTGGAACTAAACCACCACAACACGATAAACAGAATCAGGCCTTCGCCTAAAGCTTGATAAAGCTGAGATGGGTGACGTACCAAATTATCTACATGCGGAAAAACCATTCCGAAGGGATAGTCTGGATTGATAACTGGACGACCCCAAAGCTCACCACCGATAAAGTTTCCGATGCGGCCAAACATCAAACCAGTGGGGACACATGGCGCAATAAAGTCCAGTGTCTGGAACCAGGTTTTCTGATATTTACGGCACCAGAGCAGCATTGCTAGCATAACCCCCAGAAAACCGCCATGGAAACTCATGCCCCCGGTCCAGACCTCGAATAACCAGAGCGGGTTGGCCAGGAACTGATCAAATCCGTAAAAGAACACATAACCCAGCCGTCCACCGATCACAACACCAAGTGCGCCGTAGAAAACCAGATCAGATACCATATCGGTGGTCCAGCCTACACGCTGTTTAACCCGGTAGCTGGCCAGTCCCCAAGCAAACAAGAAGGCCAATAAATACATCAGCCCATACCAGTGAACTTTTAAAGGACCCAGTGCCAGCGCGACTGGGTCAATACTCGGATAGGTCAGCATTACAGCTCCTTTATGTATTCGTTTTGCACAGATTCTAGCGGAATGTTCCTAAAAATGTTGTACATTCAATGTGTAAAGATCATGAGAGATGCTTATGTGTATTGTGGCTTTAGCCTGGCAAGTGTTAGATCGTATGCCATTATGCCTGATTTCTAACCGGGATGAGTTTTATCAGCGACCTACGCAAGTCTTGAATCACTGGGAGAACAGTCCGGTTATAGCTGGCAAAGATTTACAATCTGGTGGTACGTGGATGGGTATTACAGCATCTGGACGTTGGGCAGTGATCACCAATTTTCGTGATGGCACAGACCGGCAGCATTATCCGACCTCGCGTGGTCATTTAGTGCAGGCCTTTTTGGAATCTGAGCAGAAACCCATTCGCTTTGCTCAGATGCTTGAGAAACAACAGCAGGAATATGCTGGTTTTAACCTGGTGATAGGAGATCAAACGCAGGCAGTATATATGAGTAACCGAGGCGAGGCTCCTCAGGTGCTGGCCAGTGGCGTATACGTAATTTCTAACGGGCTCATGAGCGACTCCTGGCAAAAGACCTTGCATTTACGAAAGCGCTTTACCCAGGAATTTTTACCTATGCTCCAGCGTCCTGTTGCTGAGCACATACTGGAGTCAGCTGTCTGGGATATTTTAGAAGATGAGCGCAAGGTAGATCAGAATGCCCTGCCAGAGACGGGTATCAGTCAGGATATGGAACTGCTACTTTCTTCTACTTTTATTCAAAGCCCGATGTACGGAACCCGGTGTTCAAATTTTTTAAGGTTGTACCATCATGCATGGAATTGGCTGGAAAAGACTCAGCAAGGAGAGCAGAGCGGACAGATTGTGCAGCAGCGGATTTCTCTGACTCAACAAAAATAAATATGCCGGTCAATAGGCCGGCATATTTATAAAAAGAGGATTAACCCGCAATTACGCCGCCGTCTTTACGCGTAATTACGACAGTTGCCGAACGTGGGCGAGCTGTAGTGTTATTCCGGTCAGTCTGGGTTGCCGGCCAGTGACTTGCAGGAGTTGCATAGCTGGCAGAGTCTTCGCCCGGATGCTGCACATTAATGAAAATAGCTTTGTAATCAGGGGTCATGGCGATCCCGGTAATTTCACACTGTTTTGGCCCTACCAGGAAACGGCGCAGGGTTGAGTCTGTTACTTTTGCACCCATTAATGTCTGCTGTCCGCTGGAAGTAGTTGCGGTAGTACCATCACCAATCTGACCTGGCAAAGCAGCAAGCATCATACAGTTTGTGACATCGGTATAAGCTCCATCATCTGTTTGAATCCAGAGCACACCACGCGGGTCAAACCACATTCCGTCCGGTGAAGACAGGTCATTGTTATCAGTCAGACCAGACAAGTTAATATTTGATGCCATAGAGGCTTCGGCACCAAACAGATAAATATCCCACTTGAAGGTTTCAGCTGTAGTTTTATCATCGGTTTCTTTAAAACGGATAATATGACCATTTACGTTGCCACTTTGAGTCTTTTTGTCTTTAAGGTCATCATAATTACGCGGGTTAGCTGCATCTGTCGGGTAACTGGTTCCCCGATTTGAGTTATTGGTCAGGGTAACGTAGATTTCACCATTTACCGGATTAACGGTCGCCCACTCCGGACGGTCCATTTTTGTTGCGCCGACAGCATCCCCCGCTAAACGGGCAAATGTCACCACATCGGCTTGAGAGGTGAAGGGATAAGTACTGCTACTTTCATTCAGACCATTTTTACCATAGCTCAGTTCAATCCACTGGCCTGAACCATCACTGTTAAACTTGGCAACATACAGTTTTCCTGAGTTCATGTATTTATCGCCAGCAGTATAGCCGCGGTTTACATCTTTCGGGTCCCATACAGCACTCGAGACAAATTTATAGATGTATTCGCCTTTAGAGTCGTCACCCATATAAAATGCCAAAGGTTGGCCCGCTACTGCACGGCAGGCACTGTCTTCATGTGCAAAACGGCCTAAAGAAGTACGTTTGACCGGTCTCTGACGGCCATCAAACGGGTCGATCTCGACCATCCAGCCAAAAGTATTGGGTCCGTTACGATAGTCCTGAGTAGGCTGATCCGCTTTTACATCAGCATTCCAGCGGTCATATAGATCCTGTGACTCAACCTGTCCAATAACAGTTTCCCAAGCATAGCGTGAGCTTGCGCCCAAATAGACTGGTCGACCTTGATCATCAATATTTGGTATTAAATTACCATTTGAATCTTTTCTATAAACAATTTTGCCATCTTCACCCTTTTTAGGAGCGCCTTGCTCATCCAGCTCATAAAGATAAGGTTCATCTTTTTTTAGTCCCAGACCATAACGTTTTAATGCGATTTTCTCGGCATTTGTACGTTGGTACTCGTCATGTCCTGAACGCTGGAAATAGCCAATAAAGTTTTCTTCGGTAGTTAAATAAGTACCCCAAGGCGTATAGCCATTGCCACAGTTGTTATGTGTACCACGTGTTTGACGTCCGGCAGGTGAAAAACGTGTAGCAAGCAGACTGGAACCTGCAGCAGCACCGGCAAAATCCATTTCTGTTGAGGCAGTAATACGGCGGTTAAAAACAGAGTTTTTAACAATTTCTACTTTTTGAGTTGCCGGGTCCTTTTTAATATGGACTACAGATACGCCGTGCGCATTGGTTTCACGAATAACTTCATCCTCAGGACGGCGTCCTTCAACCTTGGTTGGACCTTTAGGATGAAGGAAGGTCTGGTTGATGTATTCATGGTTCATTACCAGCAAACCTTGTGCTGAGACCGTATCATCAAAGCGGTCTGTAGCGCTGTTTAAACCAAAGAAATGCATACCATCATGGCAGTCACCAGAACGGAACTGGAAGCTTGGACCAGGTGGAATATCATTATCATTCCAGTCCCCAAGCATTGGATTAATTGGGTCTCCCAATGCATAAATTACAGTAGCTTGATAGCCTTCAGGTACGGTCACAATGTCATCCAGATTTTTAGCCACTGGAGTAAATGAAAGTTTGCTAGGCTTCTGGTTAGGGTCATTCGGAGTAACTGGTGCTGTTCCGCTACTACTATTGTCGTCATCATCATTACAGCCAGTCAGTGTAGAAGCCAGCGCCAAGGCAACTGCTCCACTTGCTGTCTTGGTAATGAGACTGCGGCGCGTCATGCGTTGCTCTAAAATGTCACGGAAATGGATATTAGATGAAGTATTATTATCAAGTTCTTGATCTTCATGATATGGCGTCAGCTGCGTCATGTTTTTTCCTAAATACAAGTAAGGTGTTGTTAAGTTGTAACTAAATTAGGTGATAAATATGACGGGACCTTGACGGTTAAGTGACATTCAGGTGAAGAAAATAAGACAGTATGATGAAAAAAGCAGACCGAAGTCTGCTGAAATGAAGTTGAAGATCTTAGACTGCTCTACGCCTTTCAATGAGTTTTCCAAAGAAAAGTCCGGTTTCGAAAAGTAGCCACATTGGAATAGCCAGCATAACCATGGAAATTGCATCTGGTGGAGTAACAAACATGGCGACAAAAAAACACCCGACAATAATAAAACGTCTTTTCTCGACCAGTTGTTGTGTAGATACAACGCCAATCAAAATCAGTAGCAAAGTAATAATCGGAATTTCAAAAGTCAGTCCAAATACCAGAAACAGTTTTAAACAGAAAGCTAGGTAACTATTAATGTCTGTCATCGGTGCCACTGTTTCAGGTGACACACTCATGAAGAAATGCAGAATTGAAGGCAGGGCAACAAAATAGGCAAATGCAATGCCGGCATAAAACAAGCTGATACTTCCTACCAATAAGGGCAGGGCTAAGGATTTTTCTTTTTCATATAGCGCCGGTTTTACAAATGTCCAGAGCTGATAAATGATAAAGGGCATGGCAATCATGAGGGCGATAAAGAAATTCAGCTTGAAGGGCGCCATGAACGTCGCGGTTACATCGGTCGCAATCATGGTTGACGAGCTGGGTAACTGGGCCCTTAGTGGTTCTGAAAGTAGCTGATAAGTCCGGTTTGCAAAAGGCAGCAGACAAAAAAATAGAGCAATCAGAATAGCAACAATTTTAAAAAGATGACGGCGCAAAATCATTAAGTGCCGGGTAATGGGCATCTCTTCAAGTTGGGTTTGTGACTGCTCATTTAATATTGGGCCTGGGAGCTGTGAAGGAGAAAGTTGACTCATACAGCCACCTTGAGTTCAGGATAAGAAGACTGTACAGGGCTTTCTGGCTGTTCAGTAATTTGGCAAAAGCAGGCCGGCCGTTCTGGTTGACGAGTCAGGACCAGAGACGGGGCTTGCTCAATAAAAAAGTACTGCGTGGATAAATTTTTATTATGAGTATTTGCATGTTCTTGTAGAGCGTTATCTGCAAAGTTTTTGTGTTGTTGTAGTTCATGCATCTGGGCTTGCATTTTCTGTTCCAGCTCTTGAATACGGGCCATTTCCTGCTGCATCTGCTCACGGAGTTCTGAAAGGCGCAATTCACGGTCCAGATCAGCCTGTACATTACTGACCATACGTTTGATCTTGCCATACCACCTGCCAGCAAAGCGCGCTGCCTCTGGTAACTTTTCCGGCCCAAGCACCAATAAAGCAATGATGCCAAAAGCCAGCAGCTCAGTCATACCAATATTGAGCATGAAAAATACCCTAGTGTTTTACGGTTGAATTTGTGTCAGCACTAACATTCTGGTGTTCAATAGTGCGCGGTTCCTGAAGGGCTACAGTTTGCTGCTCATCTTCGCGAATAGATTTTTTAAAGTCTTTAACTGCACCACCTACATCTTTACCTAAATTTTTAAGTTTTGACGTGCCGAACAGCAAGATAACGACAATTGCAAAAATGACCACATGCCAAATAGATAGTCCAGCCATAGAAAATTCTCCTGTTTTAACTAGAAGATATCTCAACAGGTCTGTATGACAGCCTTGTGACTTATATATTGCAGTTTAAAGACAGCCTGCCATTTAGAGCATTTAATTAATGTTAGTGCTACCATAGCGCCACAACACCAGAGGAAAACCACGTGGCATTGCTTTTACCCCTCTTTGCATTTTTATGTGGTCTGGGACTGGCGACAACTGCATATGCCTCTGCATTAAAAACTATGCTCGCAACCCTGCTGGCACGAGTATTTATACCCGCTGTCATTATTTATAATATGGTGTTTTATCAGGCAGGCAGCCTTAGCCTGATGATATTTAGTTTTATTGTCGCGGTAATTCTATTTTATTTTTTCTGGCTCATTTCTCAAGACAAGCTCCAGTCTTTATGTTTTAGCTATGTAAATATGGCTTGGCTCGGTTTTCCTTTTGCGATTGCTTTATTTGGGCCTGAAATCAGTGCACCAATGGTAGCTTTATATATTGGCGGTTCAATTTTTGGCAACATCTGGGCAGTGACTGCGGTCAGTTCGGAGCAGCAGTCCTGGAAGAGTATTTTGCAAAAAGTGCTTCAATCACCACCAGTAATTGCCCTGACTATTGCTGTATTGTGCCGCTTATTCGGTTTTCAGTATATGCCTGAGCATAAATGGATTGATATGCTTTACGGTCTGGCCAAAATCGGTATGAGCTTTGCGGGGATGTGCGTGCTAGGCATGTGGCTGCGCCGGACGAAAGTTCAGCTAGACGATATAACTTATAGTTTAAAACTGGCTGTACTTAAACTGTGCTGTGGACTGGTTTTATGTAGTCTGACTTATTTTTTTATTTCTATTCCACATATCGGGCAGTATATAGGAGTCATGTTTCTACTGTTCTGTTTGCCGCCGGCGGCAAATATTGTGGCGCTAGAAACTCATTATCAGGGTACTGGAATCTCTACCAAGTATATTGCTTCAGGTACTATGGTGAGCTGCGCAATTATTCTGATTTATGGTCTGCTACTACACATCGTTTAAAGTTCCTTTCTTAAAGAAAAGGAACTTTTCACCCTTTAAAACGAATTTAAACTGTGGCTTATTGATGATTCTGCAAACTTCGTTGGAATAACTGCATGGCCTGCCCGCGATGACTGATTTTATTTTTCTCTTCTTTTGGCAGCTCGGCACTGGACAGGCCAAGTTCTGGTAACCAGAACAGGGGATCATAACCAAAGCCATGTTCACCACGTGGTTTTTCCAGAATCTCTCCTTGCCACACGCCCTCAAAAATTTGCGGTAGCGGATCTTCAGCATGTTGTACTAAGGCCAAAACACAGACAAACATGGCTTCAACCGGTTCTCCGGGTCTTCGCAGAGATTTTAATTCTTCCAGTAAGCGAGCATTATTGGCTGCATCATTCCCATGTTCTCCAGCATAGCGAGCCGAGTAGATACCGGGTGCTCCATTTAAAATCGGGACACAAATCCCCGAATCATCGGCAATCGCCGGTTTGCCAGAAATACGTGCAGCATGACGGGCCTTAATAATGGCATTTTCAACAAAGCTCAACCCGTCTTCAATTGCATCAGCAATATTTAGCTGACCTTGAGGAATGACCTCAACTGGAAGTGCCAGCTGTTCAAACAGTTTTTCAAACTCGGCAATTTTCCCTTTGTTGTTACTGGCCAGAACCAGACTTTCCTGAGATAACCATGTATTTGCAGACATTTTATTGTGCTCGTCACTTTAAGAAACAGTTTAAATATTTTACCTCAAATCGAATGCTTTATTGAGACCATAAAAAAGCGCCCGAAGGCGCCTTAAATACAAGCTTCAAATTATTGGGCCTGAATCCATTTGTCTGCACGGTCACGTGCCATACGAATCTGTTCCTGGGTAAGGTTAGCTGCCAGTGCAGTTTTCTTGCCCTCAGACAGATTAATAACTTTAGTGTCAAGCATACCGTCGCGGGTAGACAGTTCATACCACTGATAAGCACCTACATAGTTCTTTTTCTGCTCTTCCATCATTGCCAAGTTAAAGCTGGCACGGTTGTCACCGCTGCTGGCGGCTTTTTCAAAATAACGGCGAGCCAGAATCTCATCTTTTTTTACGCCGATCCCGTCTGCATACATCCGGCCCACATTCAGTTGGGCAGCAGACAGACCTTGGTCAGCGGCAGCTTTAAACCAGGCAAATGCCTGCTTTTCATCCTTTTGAATATCTTTACCGTACTGGTAATGGGTGGCTAAATAGAACTGGGCACCTGGCTGGCCTGCTTTTGCAGCTTTAACCAGATCATTGATCCCCATAGTTGAATAACGCGCTGCCTGGGCTGCTGTAGATTGTTGTTGTGGAATATAGTCAGCATGCGCCTGGATAGTTAAAAGTCCAAATACCAATGTGCCAATTAAGGTCGTTTTTTTCATAGAGCGCTCACTCGATAAATAGCGACTTCACCAAACAGATTCGGAACATGTTTACTCAGTAAACTACCTTGCTGATTCCCATTCACGGCGAGTCGGTTAATAATTTGGATATCATTTTCCGCGCATAAAGCTTCAAAATCGCGGAACGTACATAAATGAATGTTTGGGGTGTTATACCACATATAGGGTAGAGCATCCGAAACAGGCATTTTCCCTTTAAGAGCCAGAAAAGAACGGGTTTTCCAGTGGGCGAAGTTCGGGAAAGTAATAATAGCCTGTTTCCCTACACGCACCATGTCACGCAGTAACACATCTGGTGCATCCACCGCCTGTAAAGCCTGTGCCATGACTACATAGTCAAAAGACTGATCATCAAAACGGCTCAAACCCAGGTTCAAATCCTGCTGGATAATATTTAACCCGCGACTGATGGCAATTGCAATCTTTTCTTGATCAATTTCTAGTCCATAGGCCTGAATTTGATGCCGGCGGCTCATATGGGCGAGTAATTCTCCATCCCCACAGCCAAGATCAAGGACTTTAGAGCCCGGTTTGATCCAACGTTCTGCCAGCTGCTGATCAATACGCATTATACCGTCTCCTTCGGGGTGGACTTCAGGTGTTCTTCGCCACCAAGAAAAGCACGCAAGGTTTTTACATAAAGCGGAATCGGGAACAAGAACGAGTCATGGCCCTGTTCAGCGTCAATATCCAGATAACTGACCGGTTTATGATTCGTAATCAGAGCTTCTACAATTTCTTGTGAACGCTTTGGAGTAAAACGCCAGTCTGTAGTAAAGGAAATGACCAGAAAACGGCATTTGGTCTGGCTCATGGCCCGGGTTAGGGACTCTTCATATTCACGGGCGGGATCAAAGTAATCCAGAGCTTTGGTCATGATCAGATAAGTATTGGCATCAAAATTACGGCTAAACTGTTCACCCTGATAACGCAGATAGCTTTCAACCTGAAACTCGACATCAAAACCATACATGAATTTTCCGGACTTCAAGTCACGGCCGAATTTTTGCATCATGGCTTCTTGCGAAAGGTAGGTAATATGGCCGACCATACGCGCTAAAATCAGACCGCGTTTTGGATAACTGTCGTGTTCCAGATAGCGCCCATGATGGAAATCCGGATCAGAGAGAATAGACTGGCGTGCGACCTCATTAAAAGCAATATTCTGTGCAGATAGTTTAGGTGCACTGGCAATCACCACACAATTCTTCAAGCGGTCCGGATAATCTACTGACCACTGTAGTGCCTGCATGCCGCCGAGTGATCCACCCACAATTGCGTACCACACATCAATTCCTAACCGGTCTGACAGGAGTGCCTGGGTTTTTACCCAGTCACGTACAGTGACCAGCGGAAAATCCGGACCATAGGGCAGGTTATCATTATCAGGGTTAGGGGAGGTTGGACCGGTTGAGCCATGGCAGCCCCCAATATTATTCAGGGCCACTACAAAAAACTTGTTGGTATCAATGGCCTTGCCAGGCCCAATACAGGCATCCCACCAGCCCGGTTTTTTATCATCTTCATGATGATAACCTGCGGCATGATGATGACCAGACAATGCATGGCAAAGCAGAATCGCATTGGACTTGTCTTGGCTCAAGGTACCATAAGTTTCAACCATCAAGTCAAAACGGGGCAGAATACGTCCACATTCTAGTTCGAGTGGTTCTTCAAATTGAAACTTTTGCGGGGTGACCAGGCCCACTGAGTCGCTTGGAAAAGACACGGGAATGGTTCGCCTTAAATCTTTAAAAATGAATAATAAAAAGGATACCAAGCTCAGGGTATCCTTTCAAAAGGAATTGTATATTAAATCGCGGCAGCAATGACCTGTTCAGGGTGTAATACGCCCTGATCAATCAGGCGGTTAGTACAGGCAAGGATGGCCTCAATTGAAGAGGTTACGATATTGTCGTGTACGCCGGCACCAAAAGCATTTTTACCCGAACCTTTGACTTGCAGTTCGACCAGTGCCAGTGCTTTTGCATTAGCACCTGAACCAATACTGCGTTCTTCATAGTTCAATACATCAATCGGCAGTTGCAAGGCATCCAGAATAGCCGAAATTGGCCCATTGCCTTCTCCACGGATCTGTTGCTTCTGACCATTCATGGTCACTTCAAGTTCAATGACCTGATTACCATTATGGTCGGAAAGCTTATAGTTCTGTGCAATGTAGTGAGTATTTTTAGCTTTGACATAGGTCTGCTTGAACAGTGACCAGATTTCCTGGGCAGTAATCTCGGTTGCGGTCGCATCTGTGTGCTCTTGTACTACTTGTGAGAATTCAATCTGCAAGCGACGTGGCAATACAACGTTATAGTTAGATTCAAGCAAATAGGCGATACCGCCCTTACCTGACTGTGAGTTGACGCGAATTACTGCATCATAATCACGGTCCAGATCTTTGGGATCAATTGGCAAATAAGGCATATCCCAGATTTCTTCATTTTTCTGGAATTCAAAACCTTTCTTGATGGCATCTTGGTGCGAGCCAGAAAATGCAGTAAAGACCAGATCACCTGCGTATGGATGGCGCGGGTGTACAGGCAAACCGGTACATTCTTCAACTGTAGCAATTATTTCATTAATATTGGAAAAATCCAGGTTTGGTGCCACACCTTGAGTGTACATATTCAGGGCAATTGCTGCGACATCGACATTACCAGTCCGTTCGCCATTACCAAATACGCAGCCTTCCACACGGTCTGCGCCTGCCNNGGCCCCCCCCTGCCATAATGGCCAGTTCTGAGGCAGCAATACCGCAGCCCCGGTCATTGTGGCAATGAACTGAAATAATTACGCCATCACGACGTTCAATATTGCGGTGCATCCATTCGATCTGGTCTGCATAAACATTTGGCGTAGAAACTTCTACAGTAGCTGGCAAGTTTAAAATAACCTTATTTTCCGGAGAAGCTTCCCAGATTTCAGTTACAGCATCGCAAACGTCTTTAGCAACCTCAAGCTCGGTTGCAGAGAAACATTCAGGGCTGTACTGAAAAATAAAATCGGTTTCAGGATACTGTGCTGCATATTCTTTCACTTTTTGTGCTGCATTAATCGCTAACTGCTTGGCACCATTGATATCTACATTTAATACCTTGTTACGGAAAGTCGGTGAGTTGGCATTATAGATATGCACAATAGCGCGTTTCGCACCTTCCAGCGCTTCAAAAGTGCGTTGAATCAAGTGGTCACGTGCCTGAACCAGAACCTCGATATAGACATCATCTGGGATATGATTTTCTTCAATCAGCTTACGGGTAAAGTCAAAATCAATCTGTGAAGCAGATGGAAAACCAATCTCAATATGTTTAAAACCGATCTTTACCAGCATCTGGAATATCTTGAATTTCTGTTCAAGATCCATCGGTTCAAAAATGGCCTGATTACCATCACGCAGGTCAGTACTCATCCAGATAGGCGCTTGATTGATTTCTTTATTTGGCCACTGGCGGTCTGGTAAATCGACACGCTGATACATACGACGGTATTTTTTACTTGGGTCAGCCAACATCATGAGGGAACTCCTTATGTAGCAAGGTGGCTCGGATCGAATTTAAGCGCAACGTACTACTTTTATATTAACTATATTTTGTCAAACTATTTAAAATTTCAGGGTATCTTTTAGCCTTATACAGGCAGGTATATATTATGCGCGCGCGAGGCGCAGCATCAGGGGCAAGCTCAGGAGGGAGCCTGTAGGGAGGAGGGCGAGAATATTCGGGTATATATTCATGCCCTTAAAACTACGTGATAAAAAATAAGCTGTCAATCGTTATCTGTAAAATAATCAGACAACTATAATTAATAGAAAAAGCCTATTAAAATAACAGTTTATTTTTTCTTTAACTGTCTTAAAGCTCTGCCCATTTACGCATCAGGTTGTGATACAGATTTGTGAGCTTGATAACTTCCTGATGCTGGTCACCCAGCTGCATGCGAAGGTTTTGTATAGTCTGGTCCAGATTAAACAGCATATGACGTTCCGCATCATCACGTACCATACTTTGTACCCAGAAAAATGAAGCAATCCGGCAGCCTTGGGTTACGGGTGTGACTTCATGCAGACTGGTTGAAGGGTAGAGAATCATGTCTCCGGCTGGCAGCTTGACTTCGTGATAACCATAAGTATCTTCTATCACCAGTTCACCTCCTACATACTCTTCCGGCTCACTTAAAAATACAGTACAGGACAGATCGGTCCGTAACCGCTCATTGGTCCCACGGATACGGCGGATAGAGTTGTCGACATGAAAACCGAAAGCCTCATTATTTTCATAGCGATTGAATAACGGAGGAATGATATCAAGAGGAATGGCGGCCGATAAAAATAATGGGTGCTGTCCTAAAGATTCTAAAATAATTGTACTTAAATGATGAGTAAGAGGATGGTCTTCTGGAAGCTGCTGATTTTGTTTGACCGTGGCTGACAGCGTCCCTGCGGTGACTTTACCATTGACCCACTCAATTCTAGCCATTTCTTCCCGAAAATGCTGGACCTGGGTTTGAGTTAATACATGAGGAATATGATGGATCACGGCTTTNNAGATTAATATTTAAAGTTTAAAGACAGGACAGCATTGCGGCCTTCTGCTTCTGTAGCATAGTGAGAAGCATAGGCTTTAGTGAAATAGCGTTTGTCTGAGAGATTATTAAGGTTCAGCTGCAGGTCAACATTTTTGTTTACATTATAGCGTGCCATGGCATCGTAACGGACATAGCCCGGTACATACTTGGTATTGGCTGCATCACCATAAACTTTATCCGAATAAAATGCGCCAGCCCCTAACGTTAACTGTGGCAATACTTTATAGGTCGTCCATAAAGTTGCACTATTTTCTGGCACATTAGGTAGCTGTTTACCTTTTGCAGGGTTAGGATAAGTACATACACCGGCACGGGTGCAAGATGGGCCTGGATCAGTTAACTCACTATCCAGATAAGAGTATCCTGCTGTAATATCCCACTTGTCTGTAATTTTACCGGTAGCAGAAAGCTCAACGCCATCGACCTTACTTTCACCGCCATTTGTATAGGTGCTTGCATCAAGCTGAATACGCGTATTTTGTTTTTCTGTACGGAAAATGGCAGCAGTAAGATTCAGACGGTCATTAAGAATATTCCACTTTGTACCTATTTCAAATGTACGACTTTCTTCTGGTTTTAAATCCATATAGGCTTGACCAATAGATTCTGAACCATCACCACCATCTACACCTACAGGGTTGGCTGAAGTAGCAAAGCTTGTGTAAATAGAGCCGTTCTTAACAGGTTTAAAAGTTATACCTGCTTGATAAGTAAAGAAGTCTTTATCATTTTCAATTTTTTGACCAGTAGCATGAGTTACTTGTTCTGTGTCAAATTTATCCCAGCGAGCACCTAAATCAACTAACCATTTTGGATTTAATTCAATATTATCAAGCAGGTAAACTGAAGTAACTTTGGTTTTAGTTGTTGTGGTTGCTTTATTGGCTATAGCTGTACCTAACCACTGATCTTTAGAATTCGGGTTGGTAAGAGAGGTACACCAGGCATCATTTATGGCACAGTCACTGTTGAAACCACCTGTAGTAGTGCCTGGATAACCAGGATATGAAGTATTATAGTTGCCCTTATCAGATTTCTGGTCACTATACTCAGCACCCATATTCAATTTATGCTGGATGATGCCGGTATTTAGTTTGCCGGTTAAAGCAAGCTGATCCGTGAAGATCTCTGTATCTGTAATACGAGAATTAATTCGACGCCAGACTTTATCATTGACTACATTACCTTTTGAATCATCAGGCTGCGTCCATAAATAATCATTTTTAGATTTATTAAAAACAGCCGTATTAGTCAAAGTAAAGTTATCATTAATATCATGTTCTACTTTGATCGTACCAATCTGGTTTTCTTGTTTCTGGAAGTCACGATCAAGCAGCCCATAATAGATACCCTGTTTCACATTTACAGGCTTACCAACTGTAGTTTTTTTTGCAATATCATAGTTATATGGAACGCCTGAGTCTGGAGTATCATCAGATTTCAGATAGTAATAACTTAATGTTGTACGCGTATCTGTATCTAAACCAAATGTAATACTTGGTGCAATACCTGCACGTTTATATTCAGCCCCATCAGACTGGCCGGCTTTTTCATTGTGGTGCCCCATAATGGCAACGCGGGCTGCTATCCCATTACCGAAGTCTTTATTACCATCTAGCGTTATACGCTGATAATTATCTGTACCATTTTCAACAGAGCCTTCTAGAAAGTCGCCTTTTTTAGCTACTTTAGAAATCAGGTTGATACTGCCGCCCACTGTGCCTGCTCCGCCCATAGCAGAAGCAGAACCTTTAGTGACTTCAACCTGTTCTACAGCAAACATTTCACGGTTTTGAGAGGTAGCGTTACGAACGCCATCAACATACATTGAACTTTCAGAGTTATAACCCCGAATAAATGGTCGGTCTCCATTTGGATTTCCACCTTCACCTGCTCCTAGGGTAATTCCAGGCACAGTGCGTAAGGCATCACTTAAAGTCGTTACTTTAGTATCTTCAATCAGCTGATTCGAAATAATAGAAACTGATTTAGGGGTATCTAGTAAAGGAGCAACAAATTTGCTATTTGCAGACTGGTCTACCTTTAAGCTTTGTTGTTCTGTGGTGGCTTGGGAGTGAATAGTTTCAAGTTGAGCAACTTGATCTTGTGCAACAGCATGCCCCGCCATCACTGAAAGTGATGAGACAATCGCAGAAGATACGATTTTCTTACGTGTTTTGATGAAAGCCATTTCTTACTCAAAATGTATAGTGTGAAATTGTATGCGAATAATAATGATTCTTATTTTTTATCACCATATTTTTGTATTGGTATTGGCAATAAATTTTATATATTTAATTCAATAAATTAATGTTATATAGTAACTTAGACTTTATAAGTTTTTGATAATTAATGTTTTGTATTACATATGGGAGTTTATAGCTCTTAATAGAATATTTAAATAAAAACTAAATATTCTGATAAATGCTTCTTTATAAAAATTAAAATTGATTAGCGCTTTATTAAAAGGGCAAATTTGACAGAGTTTCCAATATTTTTAATTCTCTATCGATATTAAATAAGGAAGTTAATATTTAATTCGGGACCAAATTTAAAATAATCTTCTTAATTTCATGCAAATCAGGCGAATTCAGGTAGTTTCTTCGGTGTATTTTGTATATCTTTAAATGTTGTCATATAATGTGGCACTTTTTAAAACTGTTATTACTAACACACATATCGAGGAAGCCATGCAAGTAACTTCTGAAGCGGTTTCGGGCGTTGCCCGTCGTTTAAATGTTTCTGTACCGACGAGCCGTATTAACGAGCAGTTTGAAGCTCGCTTGAAACGCACTGCCAAAACTGTGAAGATCAACGGCTTCCGCCAGGGCAAAGTGCCTGTAAACGTTGTACGCCGTGAATATGGCGCTGGTATTTATCAGGAAGTGGTGAACGATATTATTCGTGACACTGTATTTGAAGCGATTCAACAAGAAAAAATCAATGCTGTTGGCATGCCAAATATTGATAAAGTTGAAAATAAAGATGATGCGCTGGTATATGAAGCCACTGTAGAAGTTTATCCTGAAGTAGAAGTTAAAGCTCTAGATACTCTTACTGTTGAGCGTAAAACATCTGAAATTCAAGATAAAGATGTTGACCAGATGATTGAAAACCTGCAAAAACAGCGTCAAACCTGGGTTGAGACCAAAGGTATGGCGAAAAAAGACATGCAGGTCACTTTTGACTTCGAAGGAACAATCGATGGTGAAAAATTTGAAGGCGGTTCTGCAACTGACTTTAAACTGGTCTTAGGCTCAGGCCGTATGATTCCTGGCTTTGAAGATGGCATCATTGGCATGAAGAAAGGCGAAGAGAAAGTGATTGATGTTACTTTCCCTGAAGACTATCAGGCTGAAAATCTGGCAGGTAAAGCGGCACAATTTAAAATTACTGTAAAGCAGGTTGAGAAAGCAAAACTTCCTGAACTGGATGCTGAATTCCTGCAAACCTTTGGTGTTTCTGAAGAAGAAGGAATTGACAAGTTAAAAGCTGACGTTCGTAAAAATATGGAACGTGAAGTTCGTAACGGTCTTCGTAACCAGGTAAAACAGGCTGCATTTGATGCACTGGTTGAAGCAAATGAAGTTGAAGTTCCAAGTGCCATGGTTGCTCAGGAAATCGACCGCCAACGTCAACAGATGATCCAGCAGTTTACCCAGCAGTTTGGTGGTGCAAACGCGCAAACTTTTGACAAGAGCATGCTTCCTGATGAACTGTTTAAAGAACAGGCAGAAAAATCAGTAAAACTTGGTGTACTGGTAAGCAAGGTTTTGGCTGATGCTAAACTTGAAGTTGATCCGGCTCGTGTAGAGGCTTATATCGAAGATATGGCTTCTTCTTATGAAGACCCAACTGAAGTTATTGAGTACTTCAAAAATGATAAACAGCAACGTGCTCAAATCGAGGCTGTTGTGCTTGAAGACCAGGTTGTTGACTATATTCTTGCTGCAGCTCAGGTTTCAGATACAGAAGTGAGCTATGAAGATTTGTTAAAAGAACAGCAAGCTCGTCGTGCTTAAATCTGACTGATACAGAAAAAGGCGCTTAATGCGCCTTTTTTTATACACGTCGTAAATTTGTTAAATTAGTTTATATACACGATATTTCCCCGTTTTTTATTCAATATTCACTAGGGAAAATTTTGCATTTTTGCAAATTATCCCTCATATTGTGGCTATGAGCTGAGTCATAAGAATTTTAGGAATAAATAGCCCTATGTATGTCCCAAGTATTGAAAATGCTTTAGTTCCGGTGGTGGTTGAGCAATCATCTCGTGGTGAACGTTCTTTTGATATTTTTTCACGGCTTCTGCGTGAGCGTGTAATTTTTTTAACTGGTGAAGTTGAAGATAACATGGCCAATCTGATTGTGGCACAAATGTTGTTTTTAGAGGCAGAAAATCCTGACAAGGATATCCATCTCTACATCAATTCACCAGGGGGATCAGTCACTGCAGGTATGGCAATTTACGATACCATGCAGTTTATTAAACCAGATGTAGTGACCTATTGTATGGGACAGGCGGCTTCAATGGGGGCATTTTTATTAAATGCCGGTGCCAAAGGTAAGCGTTTCTGTCTGGAAAATGCCCGTGTCATGATACACCAGCCTTTGGGCGGTTTCCGTGGTCAGGCTTCAGACATTGAAATCCATGCACGTGAAATACTGTTTATTAAAGAACGCCTGAACCGTCTGATGGCTGAACACAGTGGTCAGGACTATGAACGTATTGCACGTGACACTGACCGCGATAACTTTATGACAGCTCAAGCTGCCAAAGAATATGGCCTGGTTGATGAAGTTCTCAGCAAGCGCCCTTAATTTTTAAGATTCAAGTATTGGAGTAAATATGTCCGAACATCCTCAAGGACAAAAGCATTGTTCATTTTGCGGTAAAACGCAGTCTGAAGTCGGGAAACTGATTGCAGGCGAGGACGCTTATATTTGTAATGAATGTGTGGACGTATGCTTGGACCTTGTACAAACCAGCCAGCAAGTCGAAACTGGTGACTGGGCAAGCCGTCCTTTGCCAAAACCGCACGAGATTCGTGCTGCGCTTGACCAATATGTGATTGGTCAAGATATTGCTAAAAAAACATTGTCTGTAGCTGTCTACAACCATTACAAGCGTTTGAAAGTCAGCCAGAATGGACATAAAACAGAAGATAAGGTTGAAATTGCCAAAAGTAATATTTTGCTGATCGGACCGACAGGTTCAGGTAAAACCCTGCTTGCACAAACTCTTGCCCGTCTTCTGGATGTACCATTTGCTATGGCAGATGCCACCACTTTAACTGAAGCCGGTTATGTGGGTGAAGATGTCGAGAATATTGTACAGAAGCTTTTGCAAAAAGCTGATTACGATATCGAGAAAGCACAGAAGGGTATTATCTATATCGATGAGATTGATAAGATTACTCGTAAGTCTGAAAATCCATCGATCACCCGTGATGTTTCTGGTGAAGGTGTCCAGCAGGCTTTGCTGAAAATGATTGAAGGTACAGTGGCTTCTATTCCACCTCAAGGTGGACGCAAGCATCCACAGCAGGAATTTATCCAGGTAGATACCTCAAATGTCCTGTTTATCTGTGGCGGCGCTTTCTCCGGATTGGAAAAAATTGTACAGCATCGTCAGGAAAAAGGTGGAATCGGCTTTACTGCAGAAGTAAAAAGCAAAGATGAAACTAAAAAGCTTGCCGAGCTGTTCCGTCAGGTAGAACCGGCTGATCTGGTTAAATTTGGCTTGATTCCAGAATTTATTGGTCGTCTGCCAGTGATTGCAACACTTGAAGAGCTGGATGAAGATGCACTGATGCAGATTCTGACAGAGCCTAAAAATGCATTGACCCGTCAATACCAGTATCTTTTCAATATGGAAGATGTGGATCTGGTATTTGAAGATTCTGCCCTACGTGCTGTTGCTAAAAAGGCACTAGAACGTAATACCGGAGCACGTGGTCTACGCTCTATTTTGGAAAATGTCCTGCTCGAAACCATGTATGACCTGCCAAGCCGTAACGATGTCGGGACAGTGGTCATTAATGAGGCAGTAATCAATGATGGTGCTGAGCCAGAATATCGTTCTGAGCGTTTGCCGCGTCAAGAAGGTGAAGAAGGGGCAGTCCCTAAATCTGAGCTGAAGGTTGTGAATACCAAATCTGCCTGAGTCTGATTGGCTATTCATCTGAAACGTGCCGAGTGTAATCCACTGGGCACGTTTTTTTATTTTCAAATTTACATGCGGGTGTTAAGCTCAATAGAATGTTAATGCAACATGATAAAAATTTAAAACAAGAAAAACATGGTAAGGGATAATTATGCGCTATTTATTGCTGACAATACTTGGTAGCGGAATGCTATGGGGATGTCATACTCGACCTGTTTCGCCTCCAACTCCGGTTTTGGTCTCTACGTTAAAAAATATAGATCTGAGTCAGTCGCCTTCTATGCTAGAGCAGCACCGGGTTGGAATGTTTTCAGTTGGTTCCTGGGTAAACCAGAAACCGGGACAGCTTTTTCAGCGAGTTAAGCCCCAACATCCGCAAGCTGCAGTGGTATATCTGTACCGTCCGGATAGCCGCTGGAACCGGCAGGAAGTAGTAGCACCTAATTTTTTTCTGAATGGTGAGCGTATTCCGAGTCTGATCAGTAATCATTATTATTGGCTGGAACTGGCCGAGGGTCATTACCGCTTGACTATTAGCCGGCCCTTAGGCGTAATACATTTTCAAAAGCCGATAGTGGCTGACTTTAAAGTGAGTGCTGGTCAGCAGTATTTTCTGAAGTATGAAGAAGAGAAATTTCGGGGCTCACCTGACCATAATCTTGGTTTATTGCGCGCAGGACCATTAATACAAATGCCTGTCAAACAGGGACTCCGTGAAATTCGCACTACCCAGCTTAAAAGTCCCGGACTTAATTTCGCTGCTTTTACTGATGCACAGGGTAAATTAACTGAACCCAAGCGTAAAATTGTCAAACAAAATTATGAAGAAGGTGAAGAGCTGGCTTTAAAGAAGCGTTTTAAACTCTGGAATCCTTTAACTTGGTAAAATTAGTTTTCTTTTCTTAATATCTAACTAAGCAAATAAAAGCACAGGATTAGAGAAAATATTTTAATTAAAAAAATAAAAAAGCATCCATGATTGGATGCTTTTTTAATTTATACCAGTTTAAACCGCAGCAGCATCCACCACCGGGATTTTACCAATTTTAGCTTGCCAGATTTTAGGTGCAGTTGCATGCACTGAAGTGCCGTTTACATCGACTGCTACAGATACAGGCATATCTTTTACCACAAATTTATAGATTGCCTCCATCCCTAAGTCTTCAAAAGCCACCACTTCTGCTTCACGAATAGCTTTAGAAACCAGATATGCAGCGCCACCGACTGCCATGAGGTAAGTCGCTTTATTATCCTTAATCGCTTCAACCGCAGCAGGACCTCGGTCTGCTTTACCGATCATACCGTAGAGACCAGTTGCTTCTAGCACTTGGCGGGTGAATTTATCCATACGTGTTGCTGTTGTCGGACCGGCAGGACCAACCACTTCATCGCCTACAGGATCTACCGGACCAACGTAGTAAATAAACTTACCTTTTAAATCAACAGGAAGCTCTTCGCCGTTGTTCAGCATATCAACCATGCGTTTATGGGCAGCATCACGGCCAGTATAAATTGTACCATTAAGAAGTAGGGTATCGCCCGGTTTCCAGGAATTCATCTCTTCTTGAGTAATGTGGTCGAGATCAACACGTTTAGAAGTTGAGGAATCCCAAGTTACAGCAGGATAGTCTTCAAGGCTCGGCGCCTGAATATGCGCTACACCTGAACCGTCTAGTGTAAAGTGTGCATGGCGGGTCGCGGCGCAGTTTGGAATCATGCCTACTGGCTTGCCAGCAGCGTGGCAAGGATAATCCTTGATCTTGATATCCAGTACTGTAGTCAAACCGCCCAGACCTTGTGCACCAATACCTAAGGCATTAACTTTTTCGAAGATTTCAATACGCAGCTCTTCCATCTTGCTTTGTGGGCCACGACGTAGCAGCTCATCCATATTGATTTCTTCCATGAGAGCTTCTTTAGCAAGCATCATGGCTTTTTCAGCAGTACCACCGATACCAATTCCGAGCATTCCAGGAGGACACCAGCCTGCACCCATAGTTGGGACAGTTTTTAAAACCCAGTCCACGATTGAGTCAGATGGATTGAGCATTGCCAGTTTAGATTTGTTCTCTGAACCACCGCCTTTTGCTGCAACCGTAATATCTACTTTATTACCCGGAACGAGTTTATAGTGAATCACTGCCGGGGTATTATCTTTGGTGTTTTTGCGACCAAATGCCGGATCAGCTAGAACGGAAGCACGTAAGACATTGGTATTTTCCAAATAACCCTGACGTACACCTTCATTAATGGCATCGTCCAGGCTCATGGTTAAATCGAATTTAACATCCAGACCCACTTCAAGAAATACATTGACAATACCTGTATCCTGACAGATTGGGCGATGACCTTCAGCACACATGCGTGAGTTGATCAGGATCTGCGCAATTGCATCTTTAGCAGCCTGGTTTTCTTCACGGTCATACGCACGGCTCATTGCCTGAATAAAGTCTTGCGGGTGGTAGTACGAAATGAACTGAAGCGCATCCTTGACCGAAGTGATCAAGTCGTCTTGCTTGATAATAGTTGTCATATCAAATGTCTCTTGAGCGGGCTGTTAGCTAGCGGCCAAAATTATAAGACAAAAAGCATCCGCTGTGGGTATTTCCGGCAAGGTTTTGGGCGAAAGTTTAATAGTAAAAAGAAAGGTAGCGCAGGATGGCATAAAATGAATTCTTGGCAGGTCGTTTAAATGCATTTTCTGTGATATGGCACTCGGGGGATAGTTACATAACCTGAAAATCAAGGGTTGTTAGTCATTATTATTTGATTTATATAAAATTATTTTAGTAATATAAGTTTTAAGAAAATTGTCATAAAGTTGTCATAAAACTTTCGCATAATGCCGGTATCCACTACATAGAGTCATCAACAATGACAGTATCTAGCATTCTCATGGTTATTGTATTTATGATATTTATTGCTGCAACCTGGTTCTATGGTCAGTTAGAAGATCAAGCCTAAGCTTTATCTTCTTTCTAGAGTGTTCTCTTCTTCATCTGCTTCTAGCCTGTAATCTCTCTTGGCATTCTGCTATTCTTTTCCTGAATTTTAAAACTATAATCAGGTATGTCAGATCAACAATATGCAGATAATATTATTCCGATCTATAAAAAATATGCGATCGAATGGGATAAGGTACGCTCCCAGCATTTTTATGAACAAGTCTGGCTTGAACAGTTTTTAAATCTGATTCCTGAGCAATCGTCTATTCTTGACCTGGGTTGCGGTGCTGGTATACCAACCGCTCAATATTTTTCTGCAAAAAAATGTCAAATTACAGGTATAGATAGTTCAGCTGCCATGCTCGAAATAGCTAGGAACCGTTTTCCTGAGCATAACTGGTTAGAAGCTGATATGCGTCAACTGGATTTGAAGCAAAGCTTTAATGGCATTATCGCTTGGGACAGCTTTTTTCATTTGACTCATAATGACCAGAGAGCAATGTTTCATATTTTTAAGAAACATGCAAAAACCGGTACGGCATTAATGTTAACCACTGGTCCGAGTCATGGCACAGCTCTAGGGGAAATGCAGGGTGAGGTTTTATATCATGCAAGTCTGGACCCCGATGAATATAAGAATCTGTTTGAGACGTTCGGTTTTAGGGTGGTAAATATGCGGTTTGAAGATCCTGACTGCGCCCGACATACCATATGGTTGGCCCAGTTAATGTAAAGGAAAGTGTTTTTAGAGCAAAATAAAACAGCCCCAATTGAAATACTGGGGCTGTTTTATTTAAAAATTTATACTGTCGCCTGTTGTTCTGCCTGAATGGCAGTCAAAGCAATCGTAAAAACAATATCATCAACCAAAGCGCCGCGTGACAGGTCATTTACCGGCTTGTTCAGTCCTTGCAGCATTGGGCCAACACTTACGACATTTGCAGCACGCTGTACAGCCTTGTAAGTTGTGTTGCCAGTATTGAGGTCTGGGAAGATAAAGACATTGGCGCGCCCTGCTACAGGTGACTCAGGTGCTTTCTGGCGGCCCACGCTTTCAACAGACGCAGCGTCATACTGCAAAGGACCATCAATCAACAGATCAGGGCGACGTTGACGGGCAATCTCTGTTGCTTCACGAACTTTATCAACATCGGCACCGGTACCTGAGGTTCCGGTTGAGTAACTGATCATGGCAATACGCGGGTCAATACCAAAGGCCCTGGCTGAATCTGCGGATTGGATGGCAATCTCAGCAAGCTGCTGGGCATCTGGATCGGGATTAATAGCACAATCCCCATATACATAGACTTCATCTGGTAACAGCATAAAGAATACTGAAGAGACCAGCGAATATTCTGGAGCTGTTTTAATCAGCTGAAATGCCGGTCGCACTGTATTAGCCGTGGTATGTACCGCCCCAGAAACCAGTCCGTCAACCTGATCCAGTGCCAGCATCATGGTGCCCAGCACTACAGTATCCTGTAACTGTTCTTTGGCCTGAATGTCATTGATTTTGCCTTTTCGCAGCTCGACCATACTGCTAATGTACTGGCTACGAATAGTATCCGGATCAATGATTTCAAGATCGTCTGGTAATTCAATATTACGGGCTTTGGCAATTTCTAAAACTGCTTCTGGTTTGGCTAGCAAAATACAGTGAGCAATTCCGCGAGACTGGCAGATCGCTGCAGCCTGAATAGTACGAGGTTCATCACCCTCTGGTAGAACGATGCGCTTTTTCGCAGCAATCGACTTCTGGACCAGTTCATGCCGGAAAGCTGAAGGGGACAGGCGGGGAGTTGCATTGCCATTGATTTGCTGGGTCAGCCAGTCCAGATCAATATGACTGGAGACAAAACGGGTAACCTGCTCGGCACGTTCTGTATCGTCAACCGGTATTTCATTACTCAGATTTGCCAGACGCTGTGCTGTTTCCAGAGTAGTCAGCTGCGTATGTAAAATGGGCAGTCCCTGTTTGATAGTATTCTGGCAGAAATTCAGAATCTGGGCATTGGGTGCCTGACGCTCGGTTAGTACCAGGCCTGCTAGCGGTATACCATGACTGGTAGCTAAACTGCTGGCAAGCAGTACATCGGTACGTTCGGAAGCGCTGATAATCAGTTCACCGGCAACAAATTTGTTCAGCTCATATTCAATACTTGAGGTAATCAGGCTGCTATGTAATATACGACGCTGCCGTGCTTCTCCCTGATGAATCCATTCGCCCTGAATCAGACGGGCAATGTCCAGTGTACGTGGAACACTCAGGGTATTGCTAAATGGAACCAGACCAATAATCGGTAAGTCAGCAGTCCCTAAATAACGGTTATATTTTTGCAGCTCGATCGTGAAGGTTGCAATTTCTGCACTTAAACGCAGTGAAGGGTCAATGGTCACCGGAATCTGTGCAACTTCTTCAGGTAAGCCTTTAGTCCGCATGAACAGCACACCTGCCGTACGCTCTGAAGCAGCGCCACCGAACTGGCGTAGATGTGCTTCAATTTTTTCAGCAGTTTTACGCGGATTCTGTACATCTGCAGTACTGACTAGGATTACCTTGGCATCTAGTGCCTGTGCAAGGGCGGCATTTAACTCACCTGCAAACTGGTCCTCATGATTTGGCAGTAAGCCTTCTACAATAATCACATCATGTTTGGCGGCAACACTGCGATGCAGGCTGACTGCTTCTTCAAGCAGTTCATCCATTTCTTCCAGTGCGATCAGCTGGCTAACTCTTTCATATGCAATCGGTTCAACCGTACTGGTCTGGAATAAATGTTCAAACAGGCTAGTGGTACGGTTCTGATCATTTTCCTGAAAAGATTCAGAAAAAGGTTTTAAAAATCCTGCCTTAATACCATTACAGTCCAGTGCATAGATCATTCCCAGGCAGGCTGAAGTCAGACCGACACCTTCTCCAGTTGGAATCAGTAGAATTGTATTCATAGGAGCCTTAAAAAATTAAACAAAATATAAATCACAGGAGGTTAAAGCCCGCAATTAAGCAGGCTCTACAGCAAGTTCAGACTTTTTTGATAGTAAACTCGTCTGTGCAGCTACCTGACGGGTTTCTTGGGCGATACGTGCCTCTTCATCGGTTGGAATCACCCATATTTGTGGGCCATGGCCTTGGTCAATCCGACCTTCAGTACCACGTTTTAATTCATTGTTTTGGGTTTTATTTAAGTTGAAGCCAAAGTGTGGCAGATAGGAGAGCGTCTTTTCACGAATATAAGCTGAGTTTTCCCCAATACCCCCAGTAAAGATCAGTCCGTCAATACGTGGCAGACCACAGCTGATGGCAGCAAGAGATTTGGCAAGACGGTAACAGAATACTTCAATTGCCAGCGTGGCATCTTCATTGCCCTGTTCAGAAGCTTCAATTAAAGTTCGCATGTCATTAGAAAGATCAGATAAGCCCAGCAGGCCACTTTCCTTGTTTAGCATGCGGTCAATCTTATAGACATCCCAGCCAAGGTTGGCTGCTAAGAAGCTGTGCAGACTTGGATCAACATCGCCACTGCGTGTGCCCATTACTACACCTTCAAGAGGGGTAAGCCCCATTGATGTATCTACGCTCTGACCATTCCAAATGGCGCAAGTTGAACTGCCGTTACCCAGATGTGCAGTTAGCCAGCCCCCTTGTTTAAGGTTTCCAGCCAGTTCTGAACCACGCTCAGAAACGTAAGCATGACTGGTGCCATGGAAGCCATAGCGACGGACATTATGTTCTGTGTATAGGAATTTTGGTACGGCATAGCGATAAGCATGCGCCGGCATTGTCTGGTGAAAAGCAGTGTCGAAAACTGCAACCTGAGGAAGCTCGGGAAACAGGCGCATGGTGGCATCGATACCTACCAGATGAGCCGGGTTATGCAATGGTGCGAGCGGAGTTGCTTCACGAATACGTTCTACAATCGTATCGGTCAGTAGTTCGGCCTTGGTTAGTGTGCCGCCGTGAACTACCCGGTGACCAATTGCTTGCGGTTTGTATTGTGACAGGCGGCTTAAAATGGTTTCTAGTGCCTGTTCGTGATCAGCATGAGGGATCGAAAGTTCAAGTGGTTGTCCACCAATGGTAACACCTTTGATGCGTGCATCAGCAGAGCCCAGATTTTCTGCCAAACCATAGATACGATCTTTTGCCTGCTCAGAGATTAAGGCATATTTAATAGATGAAGAACCGCAATTGATGACTAATACTGATGTAGACACGTTGGATACCCGAATTCTAATTGAAATAATCTTGTCCCTCTGATCTTGAACCAGTGTACAGGCTAGAGATCATGAGTATGTTTTAACACGTGTATTTTTTCTGTCCAACCTAGACTTTAGCCGATTAGACTTAAGCACTATGGATGGTCTATTCAATAATATTTAATATTAATCAGTTAATTGTTATAGCGTAGCACAGGAATAAAAAAATCATATTCGGTTTTACGCAAAGCTAAAGTATCGTTGCAAATTTCATCTATAGTTCATTTCTTTATTTATTACTCTTGCCCCTGAGATTTATATTTCATCTCGGCCCATCTCACTAGAACATAGGCAATTAGTGCCACCATGAAAAATACCAGCATCATCCAGGCTAAACCTTGCAGAGTTTCGATAATTGTCCGGTAAATTTCCAGAAACCAGCGCTCATTCGTCAATTCAATAATAAAATGTTCATCTTTGGGGCCGTAGTTGACAGGATTAATATATTTTTCCATATCGTAGATGCGAACTCCGGAAGAGGTACCTACGACCATGCCGGCAAATTTTGTATATTTGGCCCAAGCTGTATAAATAGGATCATGAATGATACGGGCTAAAATAGTATTAATAGAGCTGGAAAAAATTCGCATCACAATGAAGGAAACCAGCAGTGCTAAAATGAAAGTACTCAACATTAAATAAAAGAACATATCCATCTCCTTGTTTTTATAATTATTAGACTGAAAAGAGAAATTCTGGAGTATTTGGGCTGTTTAGCACCAGAGTTTGATGCTAAACATCAGGATTTGTATACAGGTAATCCTAATTAAACAGGAAATTAATGACGGATTTGTCCATCACCTAAAACGATCCATTTTTGTGAGGTTAGCCCTTCGAGGCCCACCGGACCACGGGCATGAATCTTATCAGTTGAAATGCCGATCTCGGCACCCAGACCATATTCAAAGCCGTCAGCAAAACGGGTCGATGCATTGACCATCACTGAACTTGAGTCTACTAGGGCCAGAAACTTACGTGCCAGAGAGAAGTTTTCAGTAATAATGGCATCAGTATGATGCGAGCCATATTTATTGATGTGCTCAATTGCTTCATCAATACCACTCACGACTTTTACTGCCAGAATTGGCCCAAGATATTCAGTGTACCAGTCTTCTTCAGTGGCGGCCTTGACTGAAGTACCCAAAATACGACGGGTTTCAGGACAGCCACGTAGCTCAACCTGCTTTTCCTGATACAGCTCGGCAATATGGGGTAGAAAGTCATCAGCAATCTGTTCATCGACCAGCAGGGTTTCCATGGCATTACATACGCCGTAACGATGAGTCTTTGCATTTAAAGCAATTGGCAAGGCTTTATGCAAATCTGCCTGTGCCTCTACAAATACATGGCAGTTACCGTCTAAATGCTTGATCACAGGAATACGTGCCTCTTCTGTGATTCGTTCAATCAGGCTTTTGCCACCACGTGGAACAATAACATCGACATATTCGGTCAAGGTAATCAGTTGGCCTACAGCAGCCCGGTCGGTGGTTTCCAGTACCTGAACCGCATGTTCGGGCAGTCCGGCAGTTTTTAAACCATGTTGAATAGCCGCTGCAATCGCCTGATTTGATTCGAATGCTTCAGAGCCACCACGTAAAATGATGGCGTTACCTGATTTAAGCGCAAGGGAAGCAGCTTCCAGAGTAACATTCGGACGGGATTCATAAATCATACCGACTACGCCTAAGGGCACACGCATTTTACCGAGCTGGATGCCTGAGGGACGATACGACATATCAGTAATTTCACCAATCGGATCTACCAGACCGATGACATCCTTTAAACCCTGCAGCATACCTTTGAAACGGCTGGGAGTCAGTTCCAAGCGATCGAGCAGTGCACTGTCCAAATTATTGTTACGGCCCTTGGTCATATCCATCTGGTTAGCCGTGAGAATTTGTGTTTCACTGTTCTCAAGCGCTGTGTAGATTGCGGACAAGGCATTGTTTTTAGTATCGGTAGAAGCACTGGCCAGCAGACGCGAAGCCTGACGAGCCTGTTGTCCGACCGTTTGCATATACTGTTCAATCGAATTGTGCATAGCGGTTTGATCACTCAGAATTTTCTTTGATAGTAACAGTCTCCGCCTGCGCAATGAAGGCTTGTCTCAAAAAAAACTGTCATGTAGTGCAGTATAAAAAAGTTTTGGAAATACTTTCAGCGCTAAAACTAGATGAACGGTAACGAAAGCAGTTGCCCAAAAATAAAGCATTTGTATACTATGAAATGCATTCTATAAAATGAATAAAAAATTATAGAAAACAAAACGTCTATAAAAGGTAGAGGAATACCTTGGTTTTAAAAACCGACTTGCACAATAAAAAATAAAGCAAGCGTTGAGGAGGAAGTATGAATTCCATTATCCAACTGGACATGGATGCCGAAGGGAAGCAACACCGTCATTTTTTTGATTTTTACCATAAGGATATTTTTAAACAACCTCCACGCATGACCTGGATTGACGGCTGGAAAGTTGAGTATATGGCTATCGCCCAACCTGTGACAGTGCATAAAACTCCTATCGTTATTGTGGGTGGAGCATTTCAGAATTTCAATTCCTACAAGTATTGTGTTGAACAGCTTTTTGCTAGTGGTCCCATTATTCTGATTGACTTACCTTCTATGGGGGCTAACCAGCAAATTGTGAATCATGACAGCGGTGTGTCTGCCGGAAGTCTGGAATTGCCAGACCTGGCGGCTATGCTCGGTCGATGGCTCGACATTGAGGGACTGGAAAAAGTATCAGTTATGGGGATGTCCCTCGGATCTGTAGTAGCAGCTTATTTTGCTGAGCAGCGACCTGAACTGGTAGAGCGTATGATTCTGATGGGCGTAATGCAAAAAACCCGGAAAAGCTGGCGCATGATTTTAGAAGAATCACTCAAACTTATGCAGGAAGACCGGATGGAAGAGTTCGGTCAGGCGGTGATTCTGTATCTGGTTAATCATGCCAAGCTAGACAAGACCCGTATGTCACCTACTGCCAAACGTCTGTTCTTTCGACAAATGGCTGAGTTTCAGTCTACTGAACGTGAGCGTTATACGATTAATTGCAGTCGATTACTCAGATTACAGCATGTTCCTGCTCCTGCCTGTAAAACACTGGTTGCCGCTGGACAATATGACAGTTTTACACTACCTCATGAAAACGCATATTTTGCCTTGCAATGTCCGGATATGGAGTTTGCCCTGATTGCCAATGCTGACCATGTTCCACAGTTACAGCGGCGTAAAGAAACTATGCGTCTCTTTTCAGCCTTCCTAAATGCCGAAGTGCTGGAAGGACTCGAAGGCATTATTCCCATGACTCGTGAAGAAATCCTGACGATGGAGCGACGTGGAGAAAGACGTATCTCTATGTACGGTCAACTTTCACAGCTGTCACACCGTTACCTGCCTGTAGAATTTCAAGTGAATATTTCTGACATCAGCTTTTTTGGTGTGTATTTAAAAATTCCTGACCCGCAGCAACTAAGCCTGATACAGCAATATCCACGTGATCTGGCACTTCACCTTGAAGATGATCAGGGAGTGTTTCAAATAGAGTGTCTGATTTTTGAAGCAGAACAGCAGGGTATACGTGCACTGTTCAAGCATGGCAGTTTTGAACTGGCAGAACGTTTACTTCATTTTATTGCCTGTCAGCAGGAAGCCATGACTTTAGCTTGATTTAAAATATTAAAAAAACAGCGTCATATACGCTGTTTTTTTTGTGCATGAACCATCCAGACAATATCGTGTGACCGGGCCTCTTGAGCCGGCTTGGAGCCTTTTGAATAAAGAGAATCTGCAGGTTGAATAACCTCGCCCTCATCAAAACCTGCGTTCTGTATAAATTGCTGCACTTCAGCCGGATTTTGAAAATGGAAAGTAAAAGCACTACGTGACATCCATTTTAATAATTTACTGCTGCTCCACATGACCTTTGCCAGACGTCTGCCTTGGGGCTGGGGATAAAGGTCGGTCAGATAATGTAATGTTCTAAACTTACTGCCATAAAGAGAAATATTGCTGATCAGCTGTTTTAAGTGAGCTAGGTCAAAATAGTTGACTAATCCTTCACTGATAACGACTAAGGGACGTTTAGGATCAAAAATTTCAAAAACCTGTTTAAAATTTTCACTAAATAAATCAACAGATAAAACTTCTGGGCTATTAGGGTCAATCTGCTGTAGTGCTTGTTGCTTGATATGTGCCATTGCTGGCAAGTCCAATTCACGATAGTCGATTTGTGGATAATGTTTTCTAAACCACCAACCACGTGGTGATAATCCACAGGCAATTTCCAGAACCTGTAAATCTGGTGTTTGCTCAAGCAACTGTTTAAGCGCATCATCTAGCATTTCATGACGCTGTTTCAAAGAACTGCGCATACTGGCGCCTATAAATTTCTCTGCCCAGCTTTCTACCGGTTTAACCAGCATCGCCAGACTTTTACCCTTGGACGTAGCAAGTTCAGGATGTGAAATTCCCATCTGATACCAAATATAACCAGTATAATGAGCAGTAAAAGAAATATGCCGGTGTCTAGACAGCTCTCGTGTCATGAATAAATCCTCATTTTTATTTTAATCAGTTGCTATTTATATAAGAAAAAAGAGCATGTGTAATGCTCTTTTGACTTTAACCGCTTAATGGCAGCTATTGGCTTTAAATGCTTCAATTTCCTGTTTGATTTGTTGCCATTCGGTACCCAGTTCAAGTCCTGATTTAGGTAAAATATCTGGAATTTTACCGCGCATCCGTTCCAGGCGTTGCTGGTCTGGTAATGGGAAATCCTGAATAGCGCTCAGTGCCAGACGGGCAGCTGTACGGTCATTGCAAACCAGACCCATATCACAGCCAGCTTGCAGTGCAGCTTGTATACGCGCATCAGCACCACCAGCTACACAAGCGGCCTGCATGGTCAGGTCATCTGAAAATAATACACCATCAAATTTAAGTTCTTTACGCAAAATATGTTGTACCCAAAACTCGGAAAAACCGGCTGGTTTAGAATCAACCTGCTCATAAACCACATGAGCCGGCATGAGTGCATCCAGTTCGGACTGTAATTGAATAAAGGGCTGCATGTCATTCTGATAAATTTCATCATAACTACGGTTATCAATGGCAGCGGCCACGTGAGAGTCTGCTTTGACATTACCGTGGCCTGGGAAATGTTTGCCTGTAGTGGCCATACCGGCACGGTGCATACCTTGAATAAAAGCGTGTGCAAGAGGAATAATATCAGCCTGGGTCAAAGCAAAGCCCCGGTCACCAATGACATCACTAATGGCATTGATATCGAGCACGGGCGCAAAACTAAAATCGATCCCTACAGCAAGAACTTCAGTTGCCATAAGCCAGCCACATTTTTCTGCGAGGTCCAGAGCGACTTCCGGATTCTGCTGATACACTTCACCAAAACGGCCCATGGCAGGTAGCAGGGTGAAGCCGGTTTTAAGGCGCTGTACCCGGCCACCTTCCTGATCTACCGCAATTAAAATATCTGGACGAATCAGGCGCATATGATCAGTCAGCGTACGGACCTGTTCAGGAGACTCAATATTCCTTGAAAATAAAATCATGCCGCCGACTTGCGGAGCCTTTAATAGTTCAATATCTTCTAAGGTCAGGGTTGTACCGGCGATATCGAGCATTAGTGCGCCAATCATATGGGGTTCCGTATTAAGATCTTTAATTAAAACAATACCTGAATTCAGCAATGTTTTGCTACATTTTGTGGGTACAGAATATGATAAAACTACACGATACAACTTTTCGGCCTGTTTAAGATATTGAATTCGCTTTGTTCATTTCGGAAACATCGTGGTGTAATTGGGAATATCCAAGGAAGTATTAATTATTTATGAAACTTCAAATGCTCGCTTGTGCAGTTGCAGTGGCAACTGGGGGACTGTTCTTTTCACATGCCATTAGTCAGGCAACTGCTGCAACCAATCAAACGGCTGTTTCTTCTGTATCGCTTCAGCCGACCCAGGAACAGGCTCTGGTTTCACGTCAGTTGGCAACTTTGGTAGACCGTCAGCATTACTTAAATATGCGTCTTGATGCCCAGACATCCAATCGGATTCTGGAGATGTATCTGGACAGTCTTGATCCAGACCATTCACTATTTCTACAGCCGGAAGTCGAGCAATATAAAAATAAATACGGCTCAAATTTTGGCGCATCCTTAAAGGCGGGAGACCTGTCAGGTCCCTATACAATTCATGCACAGTACCGTCAGCGTCTAGCTGCGTTTTACCAGTTCATGCTTAATGAACTCAAGAAACCGCAGAATTTGAAGCAGCCGAATGTCTTCATTGAAACGGACCGAGAGAAGGCACCTTATTTTAAAACAACTGCCGAGCAGCAAGATTTTTGGCGGAAAATGCTGGTGTCCCAGCTGATTAACCTGACTATCACTAAAGAAGAAGAACTGGCCAAGCAAAAAGCGATTAAAGATAACCCGGAGCTGGCAAACGGTCAGGATCTTTCCAGTTTTGAGGACTTGTCCCCGGTTCAGACCCTCACCAAACGTTATACCCGTCAGCTGGAACGTATCAGTCGCATTAAGAGTGACGATGTGCTGGACAAAACCTTGAATGCTATGCTGGCAACTTATGATCCGCACAGTAACTATTTTCCGCCAATTGATGCAATGGAGCTGAACCGTCAGACCACTTTACAGCTTGAAGGCATCGGGGTATCAATCCGGCCGGAACGTGGTAATGAAGACTACACTAAAATTGAAACAATTGTAGAAGGTGGTCCGGCTGGTAAATCGGGACAAGTGAAATCTGGTGACCGAATTATCGGGGTGTCACAAGATGGCGGCAAAATGATTGACGTCATTGGTTGGCCAAGTGCAGAAATTGTTGGACTGATTCGAGGCAAGCGTGGCACCAAAGTAACCTTAAAGCTTTTAGGTAGTGGAGCTTCAATGGGACAGGCCCGTACCGTCACTTTAGTTCGTGATGTCATTCAGGAAGAAGATGCAGGAGTCCGTTCACGGACGGTTGAAATCAACCGTGATGGTAAAAAACATGTGTTTGGTGTAATTGAAATTCCGTCATTCTACCTGAACTACCGCGCACGTCGTGCAGGTACGGAGTATCGCTCGGTTTCAGAGGATACCAATAATGCATTACGTGCACTTTCTGCTAAAAATGTAGAAGGAATAATTATTGATCTGCGCAATAATCCTGGAGGCTCACTAGAAGAAGTCGCACGTATGCTGGGTCAGGTCATCAAGGAAGGCCCGGTAGTGCAAATCCGTGATGGTAACGGTAATGTCAGCGTCTTTGAAGATAATGATGGTGGATTACAAACCTATGCCGGCCCATTGGCGGTACTGGTCAATCTGGCTTCTGCTTCAGCAAGTGAAATCTATTCAGCAGCTATTCAGGATTATGAGCGTGGTATTGTAATTGGCAGTACTACCACCGGTAAGGGGACTGCTCAAGTGCAGCTGGATACTCTGGCATATGGACAGGCTACACTGACACAGCGTAAATTCTACCGCGTTACAGGTGGCAGTACCCAGAATAAGGGTGTCATTCCTGATATTAAACTGGTCGATATTTATGATGAGGAATTTGGCGAGCGTAAAGCTAAAAATGCCTTAAAGTGGGATACTATTCCAACTGCACCTTTCAAGCGTGAAGGATCTATTCAGCCTTATGTTGCCCAACTGGCCCAGTTATCCAGCCAGCGCGTAAAGCTTGATCCACAATTTAAGTATCTGGATCAACGTAAAGCCATCTCTCAGGCCGGCAAAGAGAAAAAACAGCTTGCGCTGGACATTGATCAACGCAAGGCTGAGTTAAAGGATCTTGAACAGAAAACCTTGGCTGCTGAAAATGCCCGTCGCCAAATCGCAGGCCAAAAACCTTATGCTAATTGGGAAAGCTATCAGGCTTCACTGGAAGCATTAGCAGAATCACGTGCCAAGATGAAAGCTACTCAACGTCCACCATTACCCGAGGAAGAAACCTTCGTTTCTGAAGCTGCAAATGTGCTTTTAGACTATGCCAAGTTAAAAGGTCAAGCTTAAAACACTAGGGTGTATCAGTGAAAAAAGCACGCTTCGGCGTGCTTTTTATATGAGCTGTCAGAAAACTGTCATGACCTGATCATATTTCTGTCAAGCATGACTTCTATAGTGAATATATGAGAATAACTAGATCAGTCAGGTGACGTATGTCTAATCCATACGCTACAGCCTTCAAGCAGCAGGATTTTCCAGAAAATTTCAGATTCTATTTTAAAAACCAGCAGCTTAATTCTACCTCTGAAGTTGAGCTGATTCAGGGAATAGTCCGTCCACGCCTGAAAATTGCCTTGGTCACCGAAACTTGGCCACCCGAAATTAATGGCGTAGCTTTATCTTTGCTACAGCTTTGTAAAGGTCTGCAACAGCAAGGCCATAAAATTTTACTCATCCGGCCACATCAGCATCAGACATGTCCACATTTTACTCCCAACCGGGAATGTCTGGTGGTTTCGCAAGCGATTCCACGCTATCCGGGACTGCATTTTGGCTGGCCCCAGTATTTAAAGGTCTCCCAGGCACTAGATGATTTCAAGCCTCATGTGGTGCATATTGTGACAGAAGGGCCGCTAGGATTAACAGCATTACAGGCGGCAAAGTCAGCTGGTATTCCTGTTTCAAGCGGTTTTCATTCTCCTTTTCAGGATTTTAGCCGTTTCTTTGATTTGGCTTTTCTGGTGAAACCTGTCCAGAAATATTTATGCTGGTTTCATAATAGTACCCAATTGACCTGTATACCCAGCAAGGATACCGAGCAGTTGCTAAAAGATATGGGGGTCTCTTGCCCTTTAAAAGTGATCGCGCGTGGAGTAGATCCACAACAATTTAATCCGGAGAAACGCTCTGAGCAGTTGCGCAAAAGCTGGGGAGTAAATGCCGATACGAAAGTTCTGTTATATGTGGGGCGGCTTTCTCCTGAAAAAGAAGTAGATGTGCTGATTGAAAGTCATGCACGGCTCTATAGCAATAAAGAGTCATCACCTAAATTAGTCATTGTTGGCGATGGACCGGACCGTTTACGCTTACAAAAAATGGTCCAGAATTCGAATGTGATCTTTACTGGTAATCTAAGTGGAGAAGTATTGGCGACTACATACGCCAGTGCTGATGTATTTACTTTTGCCAGCCAGGTCGAAACATTTGGAAATGTAGTTTTAGAAGCAATGGCTAGCGGTTTACCTGTAATCGCTTATGATTATGCTTGTGCCCATGTATATGTTGAACACGGGCAAACGGGGTGGCTCAGCCCTTTAAAAGATATAAATGATTTAAGCAGGGCAATTGAGAACCTGCCTGAGAATGCTGTTTTAAGAACAATGGGCCTAAACGCCCGCAAGCGGGTTCAGCATGCAGGCTGGCAGCAGCCAGTACAACAGCTTGAGCAGGCGCTCTACCAAGTCGTGCAGGAGTCCGTCATGACCACCTAGCATCCTTTTTCTAAAGAGGAGAATAATAATGAGATTTAGAAATGCCAAAATTAGAATATTAGACCTTGATTTAAAAGGTTGCCTATATCTTAATCACTTTTCCCATTCACAGCGTATAGCCCTGTTTTTCAAAATAATCAGCCGGCTAGGCGATGGAGCTTTCTGGTATGTAATGCTGGCAGCTGTCTGGATGCTTAAAGGATTGGCTTATAGTCTGCAAATTATCTATTTATCATTGGGTGGGCTGCTTGGAACAGGTCTCTATAAGTTCTTAAAATGTAAAACTACTCGACCCAGACCTTATCAGGTACATCAGGTCATCATTCTGGGTGAGCGCCCTCTGGATCACTTCAGCTTTCCTTCAGGACATACGCTACATGCAGTATTGGCGACGGTAAGTTTGGGCTATGTACAGCCTGTACTTATGATACTTATGCTGCCTTTTACGGTACTGGTAGCTGTTTCACGCATGGTTCTAGGGCTGCATTATCCGAGTGATGTACTGGTTGGCGCTATTCTGGGTGCGGGCGTTGCAGGAGTATTGATCTACTGTGCTCCCTGGTTTGAGCTTATACTTTAAGTTATAAGTTTTTATTTCCAGGCTATCTCTACCCAGACGGAATTGATAAAGTAGCGTAACAGTAAATAAATGATGGAAACTTGGATTATGGGTTTACGCTGGACAGATACCATTGATATTGCCATTGAGCTCTCTGAAGCACACCCTGAAGTGGACCCACAATGGGTACGCTTTACCGACCTGCATGCCTGGGTTTGTGCATTACCTGAGTTTAGTGATAATCCAGAAAAATCAAATGAAGGACTACTTGAAGCGATTCAAATGGCCTGGATTGATGAAGTCCGCTAAAAATAGCTAAAAAAACCTAAACTTTTTACATATTCAAAGCTGCTTATCGCGTATGACCTCAGGTATAATGCGCCAAATTTTTTGACGTTTAAATTTTCAGTTAAGGAGCCAATCATGGCAGTTGAACGTACTCTATCTATTGTTAAGCCAGATGCAGTAGCTAAAAACCACATCGGTGATATTTTTGCTCGTTTTGAAAAAGCTGGCCTAAAAATCGTTGCAACTAAAATGAAACACCTGACTCAAGCTGAAGCTGAAGGCTTCTATGCTGAACATAAAGAACGCGGTTTCTTTGGTGACCTGGTTGCATTCATGACTTCTGGTCCAGTAGTTGTATCTGTACTTGAAGGTGAAAATGCAGTGCTTGCTCACCGTGACATTCTAGGTGCCACTAACCCGAAAGAAGCAGCTCCTGGTACTATCCGTGCAGATTTCGCAACTTCTATTGATGAAAATGCTGCTCACGGTTCAGACTCAGTTGCATCTGCTGAGCGTGAAACTGCTTACTTCTTTGCTGACAACGAGATCTGCCCACGCACTCGTTAATTGACAGCATTTAAACCAGATAAGTGTTATTATACTTATCTGGTTTTTTTATTCTCTAAAGAATTTATTGCTTGAATATTGAGCAACTCCCATTGATCTCTGACATGAGTTAGGTAATACACATGAGTTCTGAAGTGGTCGTTTCATCTCCGTCAACAGATGAACAACAGCCTTCACCTGCTACTCAAGCCTCAAATAGTGCGCTGAAAAAGGTGAATCTGCTGGGCATGTCTCGTGCTGAGCTGGAAAATTTTTTCGAAAAGCTTGGAGAGAAAAAGTTCCGTGCCGGTCAGGTGATGAAATGGATGCATCAATATTTTGTGACCGACTTTGCCGAGATGACCAATATCTCTGGAAAGCTGCGTGCTAAGCTAGAACAGTTATGTGAAATTAAGGCACCTGAAGTGGTGCATCGTCATTATTCTAAAGACGGTACGCGTAAATGGGTTTTTCGTGTTGGAGATGGCGCAGGCTCACTGGTAGAAACCGTACTGATTCCAGCAGAAGATAAGACCGGTTTGCGCAAAACCCTATGTATTTCTTCACAGGTTGGTTGTGCTTTGGACTGCTCGTTTTGCTCTACCGGTAAACAGGGTTTTCAGCGTGACTTAACACCTGATGAAATTATCGGGCAGTTATGGGTAGCTAACCAGTCTTATATGGAAGATGTACCGGTAGCTGAACGCACCCGCTCCGTGACCAATGTGGTCATGATGGGAATGGGCGAACCGCTTTTAAACTATGATGCGGTTTTAAGCTCCATGTATATCATGCTGGATGATTTTGCTTATGGGATGTCTAAGCGCCGTGTCACATTGTCGACTTCAGGCGTAGTGCCTAAAATTGATCAGCTGGCACAGGATATTGATGTAGCCCTGGCAATTTCTTTACATGCGCCAAATGATGAACTGCGTAATGAGCTGGTTCCCATCAATAAAAAGTATCCGTTGGCGCAGCTGATTGCTGCCTGTCAGCGTTACATCAATAAAGATGGCAATGAAAGTGCACGCAAACACGTTACGATTGAATATGTCATGCTGGACGGGGTAAATGACTCACTTGAGCATGCCCAGCAGATGATCAGGCTGTTAAAGAACCTGCCAAGCAAAATTAACCTCATACCGTTTAATCCGTTCCCGCATGCTCCTTATGGCCGCTCTAGCCGCAACCGTATTATTGCTTTTCAAAAAGCTTTGTCGGATGCGGGTTTTGTGTGTACGATTCGTCAGACTCGTGGTGATGATATCGATGCAGCCTGCGGCCAGCTGGTGGGACAGGTTGCAGACCGTACTCGTCGTGCTGAACAGTGGAAAAAGAAAGTAGCAGAGCGCAATGAAATTATGCGCTCTCATGGATAGATAAACCTGAGAGGAGAAAAGCAGTTGAGAAAGCCGGTGTATAAAACATTTGTATTACTTACAGTGACTTTGTCGGCCTTGCTTGTTACTGCTTGCCAGACTCCTGATACCCTCAGTAAGGATCCAGAAAAGGCAGTCAAAGTTCGAACCCAGCTGGCAGCGGAATATATTAAATCGGGTGATCTGGATGCTGCTAAACGAGCACTTGACCAGGCACTTGAAGTTGATTCCAGAGACGCCACTGCGAACATGATGATGGGAGTACTGCTCCAGCAAGAGGGAAGTCAGCTAAATCTGGACAAGGCTGAGAGTTATTTCAGACGCTCTATTTCAATTGAGCCTAAAAATGCACAGGCGCGTAATAATTATGGTGCCTATTTGTACCAGATCGGTCGTTATAAAGATGCGATCGAACAACTGGAAATTGCTGGTGCAACTTTAGGCTATGAGCAGCGTTACCAGGCGCTTGAAAATCTGGGACGAATTTATCTTAAGCTCGGCAATGTTGCGAATGCTGAAAAAACATTCAAACAGGCATTGCAAGCTAACCGTGATTCTTCCATTTCAATGTTAGAGTTAGCGGAAATTTTCTATTTGCGGCAACAGATTCCTGCTGCTACACAGCTTTATGAACAATATGTGCGTCGTGTAGGGCAAAAGAATCAGGGTGCGCGTGCTCTTTGGATCGGAATTCGAATTGCGCGTGCCAATGATGATAAAATGGGAACACAAGTTTTGGTGAACCAGTTACGTGCCTTGTTCCCGGACAGCCAAGAATATCAACGTTATTTGCAATTACAGCACAGTACTGAGGCCGTATGGAAGTAAATCCTAATTCACAGCAACCTACTGGTTCTAGCTCTAACGTAGCGCCGAATGCGTTAGGAAATGTTCAGCGTCCTGGTGAGTATTTACGCCATATCCGTATTGCAAAAAACCTTGAACTTGAAACTGTGGCGGCTGACCTTAAAATACCTTTAAAGACTTTGAAGGCGCTTGAGCAGGATGATTATAAAACCCTGCCTGAGGCAGCATTTATTAAAGGTTATTACCGCTCTTATGCTAAATATCTGGGTACAGATGCAACTGCCATTATCCAGCGGTTTGATGAGATTTATGCCAATGATACCGGCCTGCTGCCAAATCATGCACTGAATAACTCCCCGATTAAAATTATGGGTAAACTGCCTGGTTCTAACAGTGACCGTAACCGAAAATGGATAAAACGGGCTATTGTGGCAGCTGTGATTCTACTGCTAGTCTGGCTGGTGGTGGCTGCTATCCAGAACTGGACATCAGGTAAAAAGGACGAAACTGAGCGTCCAGCTGTAGCCCAGTCAGAGGTTCAGATTGTTGATCTGGATAACAGTCTTAATGCAGCAGCATCTGGTGATCAGCTGGTCTTGAATTTTACCCAGCCTACCTCTGTTCATATAGTTGATGCGACAGGTAAGGTGCTGGCGACAGGACGTCAGGATTCCACTCTGACACTAAGCGGTGAAAGCCCATATCAGATCCGTCTTGATGATGCGACCGCAGTATCACTCAGTTTAAATAGTGAGCAGATTTCATTGTCTCCATATACGGTGAACGGAAAAGCAGAATTCCGTTTGTCTCGCTAATTCGCAACAGTAGAGCGATGCAATGATTGAAAATCCGATTAAACGCCGGCCGACACGTAAAATCCGTGTCGGTTCAGTGTATGTGGGAGGTGATGCTCCCATCAGTATCCAGAGTATGACCAATACCGAAACCTGTGATGTGGCTGCAACAGTTGCACAGATTCAGCGCTGTGTAGATGTAGGAGCGGATATCATGCGGGTTTCAGTGCCAAGTATGGAAGCGGCAAAGGCATTTGGTGAAATCCGTAAGCAAGTAAGTGTGCCTTTGGTGGCTGACATTCACTTTGACTATAAAATTGCCTTGGCTGTTGCTGATTTTGGCGCAGATTGCCTGCGTATTAATCCTGGAAATATTGGTTCTGAAACCAAAATCCGTGAAGTAGTCGCTGCAGCCAGACATCATGATATCTCTATGCGTATTGGAGTAAATGCTGGTTCACTGGAAAAGGACATTCAGAAAAAATATGGTGAGCCGACCGGGCAGGCATTGCTTGAGTCAGCGATGCGCCATATTGACATTCTTGATCGCCTGAATTTCCAGGAGTTTAAAGTTTCGGTTAAAGCTTCTAATGTGTTTCTGACTATGGATGCTTATCGCCTCTTGTCACAGCAGATTGATAATCCGCTGCATCTAGGTGTGACTGAGGCAGGTGTCTACCGGACAGGCTCTGTCAAATCCGCCATTGCGCTAGGCGGTTTGTTAATGGAAGGCATCGGAGATACCATGCGTATTTCCCTGGCGGCTGAACCTGAAGAAGAAATTAAAATCGGTTTTGATATTTTAAAATCGCTCAGTCTGCGCTCCAATGGTATCAACTTTATTGCCTGTCCAAGCTGCTCACGTCAGGAATTCAACGTGATTAAAGTTATGCAGGCTTTAGAGGAGCGTCTGGAAGATATCCGTACACCTATGGATGTTTCCGTAATAGGCTGTAAGGTCAATGGTCCGGGCGAGGCTAAAGAAGCCGATATTGGTGTAGTGGGTGCAAGTCCACGTTCACTGGTGTACCGTAATGGTGAAAAAAGTCATTTAATTAATACCAATCAGCTGGTTGATGAAATCGAAACTATGGTTCGTCAACGTGTTTCCGAGCTTGAAGAAGCTAAATCTAAAGAGATCATTCGTAGTTCATCATGAGTTCAATTGTCGCAATCAAAGGTTTTAATGACATTCTTCCAGCACAGACCCCGGCCTGGAGACGTCTAGAGCAGCATCTGTCATCTTTGATGGATGCATATGGCTATCAACAAATCCGTTTGCCGATAGTTGAACAGACGAATCTGTTTAAACGTTCGATCGGTGATGCAACCGATATTGTTGAAAAAGAGATGTATACATTTCTGGACAAAGGTAATCCGCCGGAGTCTCTGACATTACGTCCTGAAGGAACGGCAGGCTGTGTGCGTGCAATGCTTGAGCATAACCTGCTGCGCGGAGCGACGCCTCGTGTGTGGTATATCGGTCCGATGTTCCGTTATGAAAAACCGCAAAAAGGCCGCTATCGTCAGTTTCATCAGTTTGGGGTCGAAACTTTTGGTGTAGCAACGCCAGATATGGATGCAGAGCTGATTCTGATGACTGCACGTCTGTGGAAACGTATGGGGGTGGCAGACAAAGTTCAGTTAGAGCTAAATACCTTGGGTGAAGCTGATGAACGTGCAGCTTATCGTGCAGCATTGGTCGGATTTCTAGAATCACATAAAGCAGATCTGGATGAAGATTCACAGCGCCGTTTAACCACGAATCCCTTGCGGATTCTGGATTCCAAAGATGCTAAAACTCAATCTATTTTAGAAAATGCGCCAAAACTTCATGACTTTATGGGTGAGGAAACATTGGCGCACTTTAACCTGTTGCAACAGTATTTGAATGATGCAGGCATTAGTTTTGTCATTAATCAAAAGTTGGTACGGGGCCTCGACTATTACAACAAAACTGTCTTTGAATGGACCACTACTCATTTAGGCTCACAGGGCACAGTGTGTGCCGGTGGCCGTTATGACGGTTTAGTAGGCCAGCTTAAAGGTAAAGCAGACCAGTCTGTACCGGCTGTGGGTTTTGCTATGGGGATGGAGCGTTTATTACTTCTGCTTGAACAGGTTGAAGATAATACTGCCGTGCGTGACTGCGAGATATTCTTGCTGGCAGAACCTGCTTATCAGGGGAAAGCCTTGGTCATGGCAGAACAGTTCCGTAACCAGTTTGAGGTAGCTAGCAGTCCATTCCGCCTAAAAACCGGATCACAGGGCAGCATGAAAAGCCAAATGAAAAAGGCCGATCAGTCTGGAGCAATTTTTGCCGTGATTCTGGGGCAGCGCGAATGGGAAAACCGGAAGCTGACAGTAAAACGTCTGGAAAATGCAGAGCAGGTTGAAGTTGAAATAGACAATCTTACGCCGTACCTGATTGAACAGCTTGCCTCTGAATAAGCCGAGAATATAAACAAAAAAGGATAATCACATGAACGCATTAAGTGATGAAGACCAGCTAGATAATTTAAAGTCATTTACCAAAAAATATGGCTCTGCCATTATTAGCGGTATTTTAATTGCGTTAATTGCCTTTTTTGGCTGGGAATACTGGCAAAAGAAAACTCTGGCTGAGAACCAGATGCGTACTGCCAAGGTGCAGCAGCTTATGGATGAAGCCAGAAATGTAAATAGTCAGGATATTAATGCCCTGAATGCACTTTCACAATCTGCTGACAAAATTGAGAAAGAAGCGCCTGATTCTGTACACGCACTTCAGGCCCAGTTTGTAATGGCTAAGCAGGCTTATGACCGTGGTGATTATGCTGCAGCAGAAAAAGCACTCAAGCGGGTAGAAGCCACTAAACTCAAGGATGAAGGTCTGGTTCATGTGCTGAAACTGCGCTTGGCTTACGCCCAATTGGCTCAAAACAAATATGATGCGGCACTTAAAACCCTGGCTGACGTAACTGATCCGGCTTTTAAAGCTACTGCTGAAGAAGCACGTGGCGACGTGTATGTGGCAAAAAATGATATTGCCTCAGCAAGAAAAGCTTATCAGAGCGCATGGGATGCACTTGCTGAGCGTAAAAAAGAACGACAAATTTTACAAATTAAACTCGAAAGTGTAGGCGTTTTAGTTGATGATCCTGAAATCGAACGCCCTATTTTGGAAACACAAGTGGATGAGTCTTAATGGATAGAAAATATAAAATATCATTTGCAATGGCAGTATTATCAGCTGCGCTGATCGGTTGCTCAAGTAATAAAATTAAAGTAGAAGAGGCCAAACCGAATCCACTGCCAAAACTTGCGCAAGCAAAAAGTCTGGTGCCTGTATTTTCGCAAAATGTTTCTTCTACCGATGAAGCTGATCCACTCCGGTTACGACTCGCAGTCGATAACGGTGTTATTTTTGCAGTAGATCCTAAAGGCGAAGTAACAGCTTTTCGTGGTAAACAGCGTCTCTGGCAGACTCGTGTCAGCAAGCAAGGGCTAAGTGCCGGAGCTGAGGCAGCTGATGGCGTGGTGGTTGTCGGTAACCGTAAAGGTCAGCTGTTTGCCCTGGAACAGGCAACAGGCAAGCAATTATGGACTGCGCAGTTATCAGGGGCTTTACTCAGCCCCTCACTGATACAAGCTGGTCGTGTTATTACTGTGGCAAATGATGGGAATGTCTTTGCACATGACCTGGCCTCTGGGCAAGAGGTCTGGGCATACCGGTTGCCAAATGCACAGTTTAGTCTGCGTGGCCAGGCAGCCCCAGTTTCTGCTGATCCGCGTACAGTACTGATTGCTTCATCTAATGCCTATATTTATGCTTTGGATGTATTAACGGGTGTGCCGCGAATGCAGCGCCGTGTAGCGGTCAGTAGCGGTCGCTCGGATGTGCAGCGCCTGATTGATATTGATGGCGATCCTGTGATGGCTGGCCAGTTTTTGGTGACGACCAGTTATCAGGGGCAAGTTACTGTAACTGATCTGGCATCACAACAGGTAGTCTGGAGTGAAGATGCCAGCAGTACACAGCGTCCGGAAGTTTTTAACAACACGGTTTTTGTTGCACAAAACGATGGTAAAGTCACGGCATTTAATCTCACGACAGGTGAACAGCTCTGGCAGAATGATAGCCTGCTCAACCGTCGGTTAAGTAATCCGGTGATACTTGGTCAAGATCTGGTGGTTGGTGATCTGGATGGCGTATTACATTTGATTGATCCAGCCTCTGGGCAACTGGTAGGTCGCTCTAAAACCGGTGGCGAAGTACGTTCACTACAGGTAATTGATGGGCAGCTCTACGTTTCTACCAGAAAGGGAGCGTTAAGCGTCTGGCAGAATCGTTAATTCTTCTCTGCTTGTGCTAAAATAAACCCAACCGTATTTTTTGAAACGCGGGGTAATTGAAATTTCAATGCCCCGTGTTTTTATTTAGATCTGTGATCTATTATTTTCTTCCAAAGTTTCTGATGTTCAGACCAGACCAACTGGCTGATCTTGAATAAAGGTTAATCTATGAAACCCGTAATTGCGCTCATTGGTCGTCCGAACGTCGGAAAATCAACGTTGTTCAACCAGATTACCAAGAGCCGTGATGCCCTTGTAGCCGACTTCGCCGGCCTAACACGTGACCGCAAATATGGCGATGCTGTGTATCAAAACAAATCCTTTATCGTAGTCGATACAGGCGGTATTGGCGAAAGCGAACAGGGAATTGACTCTTACATGGCAGAGCAGTCTAAAACTGCAATTCATGAAGCCGATCTCATTATTTTTGTAGTTGATGCGCGTGCGGGGCTATTGGCCTCTGATGAACAGATTGCGCGTGAACTACGCACACTTGGCAAAAAAGTCTTTCTGGTAGCCAATAAGGTAGATGGCGTACATGCAGAAGCAGCTGTGGTCGAGTTTTATAAACTCGGTCTTGGTGAGCCCATGCATGTTGCAGCAAGTCATGGTCGCGGTGTGGCACAAATGCTGGAAGAAGTGCTGGCAGATGTACCTGAAGATGAGAATCCGGAAGAACATGATAAAGCTACAGGCCTGCGTCTGGCTATTATTGGCCGTCCGAATGTCGGTAAATCTACTCTGGTTAACCGGTTGCTTGGTGAAGAGCGCGTAGTTGCATATGATGAGCCTGGAACTACACGCGATTCAGTCTATATTCCGTTTGAGCGTGATGGCCGTCAATATACTCTCATTGATACTGCTGGTGTGCGCCGTAAAGGTAAAGTCGATGAAATGATCGAGAAATTCTCGGTAGTAAAGACTTTGCAAGCCATGAAAGACGCACATGTAGTGGTAGTAGTACTCGATGCCCGTGAGGGCGTGGTAGAGCAGGATCTACACCTGATCGGTTATGCACTTGAAGCTGGCCGGGCCATGGTAATTGCGATCAACAAATGGGACAACATGTCTGAATATGATCGCAAGCAGTGTAAACTGGATGTAGACCGCCGTTTTGATTTTATTCCTTGGGCGCGTATCCATCTGATTTCAGCATTACATGGTACTGGTGTAGGTGATCTTTATCCTTCAATCCATCGGGCTTACGATTCATCTCACCTGAAAATATCACCAGCTAAATTAACACAGATACTTAATGATGCAACCGAAGCACATCAGCCACCTATGGTTGGTGGCCGCCGGATTAAAATGCGTTATGCTCATATGGGTGGACAAAATCCGCCAACGATTGTGATTCACGGTAACAAGGTCGACAAGACTCCTGCAGATTATCGCCGTTATCTGGAAAATGTTTTCCGTAAAGTTTATAAGCTTGAAGGTACACCGGTTAAAATCGATTTTAAAACTTCAGAAAATCCATTCGAAGGACGTAAATCACAGCTTGATGAGCGTACTGCTGCACGACGCCGTCGTTATATCCAGAAATTTAAAAAAGCTGAGAAAAAATTCAAGCGTTAAGCTAAACAGTGCTTTAACATAATTTAAAAACCCAAATTTCGATTTGGGTTTTTTTGTTTAATCATGAACCGTTATACTGCTTGTAATTTAGTGAACCGGATAAAATATGCTGCGTGTTGATATCTGTGCTATGAAGCGTTTCGAACAGGTTGATCCACAACAGGAACTGCGCCAGCAAATCCAGCAGCGTAAGCAGGCTATTTACGCTTATCGAAATCGTCTGCTTAGTGAAATACTGGGACAGCCTGTCACTGCCTTAAGTTTTGCTTGTACATGCCACGGTAAACCGTACTTAAAAGAACATAATCTGGCAATCAATCATACCCATAGTAAAAAAATCTATGCATTAGTAACCAGTTCTGAGCAGCAGGACATAGGAATTGATGTTGAAGATCTGGAACGTCAAGTAAGGCTGGATGCTTTGGCACAACATGCATTTCATGAAGAAGAATATCAAACCTGGAAGTCTATGGATAAAGACAGGCTGTACTGGTTTAAAGTCTGGACAGCGAAAGAAGCAATTTTAAAGGCCAGTGGTTTAGGCATCCGTTTAAGTCTGAAAGATATAAATACCAGAGTCCATCCCATGTATGACAACTCACAGATGCAGCATGAATCTCTTGGGCATTTTGCTTACCAGCATTTTGAAGTTGCCCAGAGCCTGATTACCATCGCTTGGCGCACCGGACAGGGCTGTGGTGAATTTATTTTCCCGCGTATTCAGATTTATCGGCATTAAAAAGCCTATCCGGAGATAGGCTTTAATGAAATGTTGCTCCGGGATGAAATTATGGAATTTCATCCTCGAACTCTGGTTTTACCTGTACGATAAAGTCCTGACGGTTCAGACCACGCCATAGTGCAAATGAAGTACCAATATAAATAGAAGAATAAGTACCTACAAATACACCTACAAACATGGCTACAGAGAACCAGTGCAGACCTTCACCACCCATGAGCATCATGGCAATAACCACGAGTAACAGGGTCATTGAGGTGTGAACGGTACGGCGCAAGGTTTCGGTAAGCGCAATATTAACAATCTCGTGTGGCTCGGCACCACGAATTTTACGGAAGTTTTCCCGAATACGGTCAGAGACTACAATATTGTCATTTAGCGAAAAGCCGATAAGTGCCAGAAGTGCTGCCAGTACGGTCAGGTCAAATGGCCACTGCATCATGGCAAAAATACCGATTGTCACGATGATATCGTGAAACAAGGATAATACTGCCCCGATTGCCAGTTTGAACTCAAAACGGATGGTGACATAAATCAGCATCAGGACAAGTGCTAGCGCTACTGCACCTGCTGAGCGTACATACAGTTCATTACCAACCTGTCCCCCTACCGAATCAATCTTGCTAACTTCAGCAGGGTTATTTGGCAGTTGGGCTGCTTTAGTCAAGGCACTGTTGAGGTCTTCAACATTTATGTCTTGTGCGGGCATACGTATCAAGAGATCACTATTGCTTCCCAAGGTTTGTACAACTGCATCTTTAAAACCGGCGTCATTTAACGCACGGATAACTTCTCCCTGATTGGCTGCCTGTTTATAGTTCAGCTCGGCAGAGATACCGCCTGTAAAGTCTAGCCCGAGATTTAGGCCCTTAGTAACGATAAAAAACAGGCTACCAACAGTAAGGATTATCGAGATAATAGCTGCCGGTAAGGCAATTTTCATAAAGTCGATAACGCGCTCATTATCAGGACGGCCGTACTGTTTTTGCTTTGGTTGAGTATTCTCAGTCATCATCGATCTCCTTAAATGCTCAACTTCTTCAAGTTACGACGCTTGCCATAAATGATCTGTACGATCGCACGCGTTACCGTAATTGCAGTAAACATCGAACAGGCAATACCAATCATGAGTGTTACAGCAAAACCTTTGATTGGACCAGTACCGATTGCAAACAGGATAAAGGCGACGAGGAAGGTGGTCAGGTTTGAGTCAAAAATGGTGTTATAGGCTCGATCATAACCTGCCACAATGGCCTGTTTGGGCGAGGCCCCCCATTTCATTTCTTCTCTGATTCGTTCACAGATCAGTACGTTTGCATCGACGGCCATACCGATTGTAATAACAATACCTGCAATACCCGGCAAGGTTAGTGCGGCACCAATCCATGACATGATGCTTAAAGTCATTGCCAGGTTAAAAACCAAAGCAAAGTTAGCAATCAGACCAAATAAACGGAAGAAGACCACCATCCAGATAGCGACCAGCAAGAAACCGATTTGAGTAGAAAGCACACCCTTGTCGATATTTTCCTGACCTAATGACGGGCCAACTACACGCTCTTCAACAAAGTACATTGGAGCAGCAAGTGCACCTGCACGTAGCATAAGTGCCAATTCAGACGCTTCTTGTGGAGAATCGAGCCCGGTAATACGGAACTGCGAACCTAGTACGGCCTGAATGGTTGCAGCGTTAATCACTACAGATTCTGCATAAGGTGTACGTACTTCGGTCTGTGTGCCGGTAACCGGATCAGTGACATAGCTGATACGCTGTTTGTTTTCGATAAACAGTACAGCCATGCGTTTACCCACAGCATTACGGGTGGCATCTGCCATCAGTTTGCCGCCAGCACTGTCTAAAGTAATATTAACTTCAGCACCACCTGTATCCTGGCTAAAGCCTGAAGAGGCATTTTGGACCCGTTCACCTGTCAAGATACGGTTACGCTGTAACAGTAATTGGCGACCGCTGTCTAGCGATTCATAAGCAAACAGTTCTGTACCAGGAGGTAACGGCTGGCCATTAGATTTCCCGGTATAGGGATCAATATACTGATCATTTAAGTCGGAAACTAAGCGGAACTCCAGGTTAGCTGTGCGGCCAAGTACCCGTTTTGCTTCTGCTGTGTCCTGTACACCTGGCAGGTCGACTACGATACGATTACTGCCTTGGGTCTGAACCAGTGCTTCCGCCACCCCCAGTTCGTTAATACGGTTGCGCAGTGTGGTTAAGTTCTGGTTAACAGCATATGACTGGATTTCCTGTCTGCGTGCATCAGTATACGTGAGGCGCAACATAGGACCAGTACGGCTAGCCAGTGCTTGCTGGGTGAACTCATTGCCATTGCGGCGTAAAAAGTCCATTACAGCTTCACGGTCGTCATTTTGTGCAAACTGGAGATTGATCTGATTATTATTCAGAGTCAGGCTGTTAAACTTGAGATTATTTTCACGAAGCTGACGGCGCAAGTCGGTCGCGGATGTTTCCATACGCTGTGACAGGGCTTTATCCATATCCACTTCTAACAGGAAGTGTACACCACCACGCAAGTCCAAGCCCAATTTCATTGGTTTTGCGCCAATTTTCTGTAGCCACTCAGGTGTAGTAGGCGCCAAATTCAGGGCCACAACATATTCTTCACCCAGAGCGCGGCGTAGCACATCTTTTGCTTTGAGTTGTGCATCAGTAGAGTCTACACGCAATAGGGCAGCGTTATTGGTAAAGGTATTGTCATGAGACGGAATGTTCGCCTCTTTCAATATTTGCTCTGCTTTTTGTATCACACTCTGATCAATTTGAGTGCCGGCTTTTGCACCAGAAATCTGGACCGCCGGTTCATCGGGATACAAGCTAGGCAGTGCGTACAGGGTGCTGATCACCAGAACCACCAGGATCAGCAGATATTTCCATGCAGGGTAACGCATTTGCTGTCTTCTTAAAATGAAAAAGCCGTGCGGGGTGCACGACTGTTTTTATGATTAAAGGTTATTCAGGGTGCCTTCAGGCAAAACTGAAATGACACTAGCACGCTGGATTTTTACATCTACACCGCGGCTTAGTTCTACTACTGCAAAATCGCCTTCAAGCTTGGTAATACGGCCCATCAAGCCACCGGCAAAAACCACTTCACTGCCTACACCCAGACTTTCAACGAGGGTACGGTGTTCTTTGGCACGTTTGGCCTGTGGACGCCAGATCAGGAAATAGAAAATTGCAATAAATACTGCAATCATCAATAAGTTAGCCATCATGCTCGGGCCTTGCTGAGCCGCCGGCGCAGCGTGAGCAGTAGAGATTAAAAAGCTCATGTCGATTTCCTATTAAATATTAAAACTGTTGCCATTGTCATGACATTTAAATTGAGTTGACCTGCAATTTACCTTGTCTTTTTGTTGAGCGCAAATACTGCTTTCTCAATCTTCAGGGCAAGGCGGTACTTCCATTCCACGACGTGTATAGAAGTCCTCAACAAAAGCTTCAAAGGTACCATTGTCGAGTGCATCACGGATGTCTTGAGTGAAGCGCTGGTAATAGCGCAGGTTATGAATGGTTCCTAGCATGGAGCCCAGCATTTCACCACATTTCTCGAGGTGGAACAGATAAGCCCGGGTAAAATTCTTGCAGGTATAGCAGTCACAGTGCGGGTCAAGCGGGCTCTGATCATGACGGTATTTGCTGTTGCGAATACGGACCAGACCATCTGTCACAAAATAATGACCGTTCCGCGCATTTCGGGTAGGCATGACACAGTCAAACATATCAACCCCACGGCGGATACCTTCAACAATATCTTCAGGTTTACCAACACCCATGAGGTAGCGCGGTTTATCATGCGGCATTCTGTTAGGAAGATAATCCAGCACTTTAATCATCTCTTCTTTCGGCTCACCAACAGATAAGCCACCAATTGCATAGCCATCAAACCCGATTTCAAGCAGGCCTTCTAGTGATTCATCCCGAAGATCTTCATACATGCCACCCTGAATAATACCGAACAACGCATTTTTATTGTCCAGAACTTCATGATGGTGGGTCTTGCAACGTTTAGCCCAGCGTAAAGACAGCTGCAATGATTTCTGCGCTTCTTCATGAGTCGCTGGATAAGGCGTACATTCATCAAAAATCATGACAATATCAGAGTTCAGAACTTTCTGAATTTCCATAGAAACTTCAGGCGAGAGAAAAACTTTTGAGCCGTCAATAGGTGAGCGAAAAGTCACACCTTCTTCTTTGATTTTGCGCATGGCGCCCAGACTAAATACCTGAAAGCCACCAGAGTCAGTTAAAATAGGCTTATCCCACTTAATAAATTCGTGCAGACCGCCGTGTTCTTTTACAACATCCAGGCCCGGACGCAAATACAAGTGAAAGGTGTTTCCTAAAATGATTTGTGCCTGAATTTCTTCAATATCACGTGGAAGCATGCCTTTAACAGTACCGTAAGTACCCACTGGCATAAATACCGGTGTTTCAACCACCCCATGTTCAAGTGTTAAACGGCCACGGCGGGCACGACCCGACTGACCCAATTTTTCAAACTTCATACCATGTCCAAATCAAGGCGAAAAAACAGTTCGCTGATGTGCAAAATAAAAAAGAGGTCTATTGTCCTTGATTCTGTCATGGAGTTCTACTGTTAAATGTAGCCGCAGCATATGAAAAACTAGACAGACCGATATGTTGCAAAACGGTGCGTATTTAAAAGTTTGGACGATAGTCAAAGTTTTGCAGGGTAGACTGGTCGCGAAACGGGCGAATAGCCTTTTTACCTGTAGTCAGCGTATTGATCATATTATTTGGAAATATCTGGATATGATTATTAAACAGTTCCACATTACGGTTAAAAATACTGATAGCGGCACTGACATTTTCATTTTGCTCATCAATTTCATTTATCATGCGCAGATAAATTTCATTAGCTTTAAGCTCAGGATAGTTCTCAACTATAACATTCAGATTACGCATGAGTTCATGACTCAAGCTTTCTACCCGTTGTAGCTGAGAGATATCAGTGCTTTTAAGATTAAGTTGCATAATCTGCTGACGTAGTTCAGTAACCCGCTCTAAGGTACTTTTTTCAAAGCCTGCGTATTGTTCGACTAAAGGGGCCAGTCCGTCAAGAACCTTGACTTTCTGCCGTTCATAGGTGGCTACATCTGCCCAGGCGCGCTGCGCAGCATTATAATGCCGGATAATCGAGTTCCGGATATAGATCACTGCAATGATCAAAACCACAAAAAATAAAATAAAGAGCCCTAACCCCATCATTATTTTCCTCAAGTCTATTTATTGTAAAAGTTGCTCTAAGTTATTTAGCAGTTTTTCATAGGCGCCTAAACGCAAGGTTCGCAAGTGACCGCGCAAACTGGAGATATCTTCTCTATTTTGCGCTTTTGTATGAATTTTAAAAAGGTTCTGCCGGTTTAAAAAGCACATTATATGATGTTCATGATGAAACAGCAGCTCGCCAGAATGTTGTGTAAAGAACTGATCTAAACGTAAAGTCATAGCTGGAGTCATGGTTTTAGCGAGCTCAAGCGGTTCAAGACCATAAATACGTAATTTCTGGTTAATCTGTAGGTCACTGCTATACCAGGCAGAGCTATACGGAGGATCAAACTCTTTATTGGATGTTGTTACTGCCAGCCCAAGTGCGGGAGCTTCAAAAACAAAGATTCCCCATAAAGTCTTCTGCGTTCTTTGTACCGCTACTTGCTGTGTATCCTGCCCGGCGATTTTTATTTCATTGATGAAATCGTACTGAAAAAGCATGATTGGCCGCTCTCGGCCCTGTTGATCTTTCCAAGTGGTGCTGGCATATACAGGTAGCATATTTGATACAGAACCCTGCTGAAATACAGGAAACAGGTTTTTAAGCCGGGCGATGAAGAAAAAAGGCTGCGTAGAATCTGGAAAATGAGGGGGTAATTCCTGAAAGTTGAGCTGATATTTTTTCTCGAGTATTTGCTGTTCCAGAAACTGAATCACTTCAGTGAGTGGCTGATCCGACTCATAACAGAAATAGGCAAATAATCCCAAAGCAAAGGCAGTTAAAAAGCTTAATCCGGCAATAAGGCCGTGCTGTATAAAAAATATTCCAAATAATATAAAGCCACTTGCTATAACGAGCAGTGTGAAAGGTAATACATTATTAAATTTCAGGCCAGGATGATCTCCCCAGGGATGGAGTTCATCTAGAATATCCTGATAGGTTTTTGCCTGTTGGCCCACTTGCCACAGCCGGGCGATATTATCCAGAACCTGCCGGTTGATCTTGCGATGAATACGTAGCGTATATTTAACAGTTTCAACCGGCATAACTATTTACCTGTTCACTGTTTTATCGATTAGCATGGCATCACCATAACTGAAGAAACGGTAATGTTTTCTTACGGCATGTTCATACGCTGCCAGAATATGATCACGTGTTGAAAGTGCTGAAACCAGCATCAGCAGGGTAGACTCCGGTAAATGAAAGTTGGTAATCAGCCGGTCTACTACACAGAATTGATAGCCCGGATAAATAAAGATCTGGGTATCTCCAGTCCATGCCTCAATTTTACCGTTATGAGCCTGCGCTGCGCTTTCAAGTGCACGTGTAGCAGTGGTACCTACTGCAATAACTTTATTACCGCGAGCCTGTACCTGTTTAATCAGCTCTACCGTATTCTCGGGCACTTCACACCATTCACTGTGCATAATATGATTTTCAATGTCTATACTACGAACAGGTAAAAAAGTACCAGCGCCTACATGCAGGGTAACAAATGCTTGCTGTACACCTTTTTCTGATAATTTGTTTAAAAGTACTTCATCAAAATGCAGACTGGCAGTAGGTGCAGCAACACTGGCAATTTTCTCTGGATCGTGAAATACCGTCTGATAACGCTCGCTGTCAATCGCCTCTGCTTCACGGTTAAAATAAGGCGGAATGGGTAATTGCCCGTGCTGATCCAGGACCTGCAAAATCGGTTGTGAAAACTCGACAACGAACAGGTTCTCATGGCGGCCTTGTACAGTGACTTTAACCTCATCTGCACCAATAAACAGCTCTGCACCAGCTTTAGGTGAATTACTGGCTTTAATATGACAGTGGGCAATAGTCTGATCAAAAATACGTTCTACCAGTATTTCAACTGCTCCACCAGTTGCACGCCTGCCTTTAAGTCGAGCCTTCATAACTTTGGTATCATTCAGGACCAGCAGATCACCGGGTTCAAACAATTCCAGAATATCGGTAAAGTGACGATCGCTATATTGGCCCTCACTATTTAAGTGTAAAAGCCTTGAAGCACTACGCTGTGCTAGAGGGTAACGTGCAATTAATTCATCGGGGAGGTTAAAAGAAAAGTCAGAAAGTTGCATGACACAAAACAATTAAAAAATTGTACCTAGTATAGTGCTTTTTGATTAATGATGGAAAAAATACGGTTTTGTTCAGCTATTGCTTTTATTGTGATTTAAAAATAGGCAAACAGTCAGTACTTTACATTGACAACATGTGGAAAGACGCTATTATACACACACCCACTCTTCTTCCCGAGGTGGTGAAATTGGTAGACGCGGCGGACTCAAAATCCGCTGTCAGAGATGACGTGTCGGTTCGAGTCCGACCCTCGGGACCACTATAATTAGATCCAAATATCTATTATTATAATTTCCTTTATTTCAAATATTTACCAGTATATAACATGTTTTGTTTCTTAATTGTTATTATTGCCGTTGTATCTATGTCTAAAGTTTGCTAATTGTTTAATAAAGATTTATTTTTAACTGATTTTTACTGAAGTTGCGGTTATTACCTACAATATTTTTAATGAGGCGAGCATGACATTACAATTATTAGAGTTAGATCAGGCTGATCAGCTCAGTGCTTGTAAATTATCGTTATTACTGGGTATCTTCGAACCGCATAACCAGGTGGAATCCTGTTTACGTTTTGCTCGACGTATTTTAAGAAGTAAAAACGCTATTTTAACTTTTAAGGCAGAGCCTTATATCTGGTATCTTTCTTCAAAGGGTATGAGACTTTTTCATAGCCATCCTGATGCAGATTTAGGACCTTATTTCAATAGTCAACCTTATATAGACCAGCAACATTCTGATTATCATGGCTTTTGTCAGCATATTCGTCACTTGGGTGTAGAGCATCAGCGCATGGTTGCTTTTGATATGCTCAAGACTGATAAAGAATCAATTGGACAGATTCTGTTTTTTGATGACAGCTCTGAGCCTTTTGAAAATGAAGATATTGAGATAGTTAAAGATTACTGTGAACGTCTGGTTCGCTATTTAGAGTTAAAATTCGAGCATGCTGAACTTAAGGAATTATATGAACAGCAATCGGCATTAAATTTTAGTAAAACCAAGTTTTTCCAGATTATTGCACATGACCTGCGTGCACCTTTTCATGGGTTGCTCGGTTTCTCTGAAGTATTGTCACAAGAGCGCAATACGCTTGACGACTCCAGTATCCAGAATATTGCAGATTATCTTTATGATACTGCACAGTCGACTTATAACCTTTTAGAAAGCCTGCTCAACTGGGCAATGGCAGAAGGCGGCCGGTTTGTCTATCATCCGATCAACTTCAATTTAAAGCAGGTCACCAAAATTGTTCGTGATGTACTTAATACACTAGCGATTAAGAAAAACATTCAGTTAATTGATGAAGTGCCGGATGATCTCAAGGTATATGCAGATATTAATATGCTGACTTCGATTATCCAGAACCTGGTATCAAATGCATTAAAATTCACGCCAATGGACGGTACGGGTAAAGTGACCATTCAAGCACAGCCCGGCCCAGATGGGGTGGAAATTTATATCCGGGATACCGGCCTAGGTATGTCTGAAGCACAAATAGCGAATATTTTTCAGCCGCGGATTACTGTCAGCCTTAAAGGTACGGCGGGTGAAAAAGGAACAGGTCTGGGATTGACACTCTGTAAGCGGTTTGTAGACCTGAATAAAGGTGAAATTTGTGTCATGTCTAAGGAAGGTGAAGGTACTACTTTCAAAGTTACTTTGCCGGAAGCAACTGACCAGCATACGGTTTTGCCACTTGATGTGGCGAAGTCAGACAGCACTACAAATTTAGTATAATTATTTTCCTAAAGCCAAATTCACCTGTTATAACTACATATAAATACAGGTGAAGGGTGGTTTATGAACGCGGAGCAGTTGCAAAAGACTTTAAGAGCCAGTCAATATGCTGAACAGATACTAGGTCTTTATCAAAACGAACTTGAACAGGATTATACTCTAGATCAGTTTGCAACCCCGCTATCACATGAACAGATTAAAGATCGGGTGTCTTCTGTACTTGACTCAATTCAGGATGAGCACGCATGGATGCGAGCAATCCGAATACTTCGTGCTCGTCTCATGTTTCGCTGGATCTGGCAAGATGCTAACCACCTGACTGATGTAGTTACACTTACACAAGAACTCTCAGATTTTGCTGATGCCTGTATTTGTGCAGCAAAGGCCTTTGCTCGTATTCCACTGGTATTAAAGCATGGCGAACCAATCGGTTATTCGGGCCAAGTCCAGGACCTGATTATTATTGCTATGGGAAAACTGGGAGCACAGGAACTTAATCTGTCGAGCGATATTGACCTGATTTTTGCCTTTGATGAGCAAGGCGAGACCAATGGCCGTAAATGTATTGATGTACAACAGTTCTGTATTGCGTGGGGCCAGAAAATTATTTATTTGCTGGAGCATATCACTGCTGAGGGTTTCGTCTTTCGTGTAGATATGCGCTTACGTCCTTGGGGAGATGGTTCGGCACTGGCTATTAGCCATGCAGGATTAGAAAAATATTTAAGCCAGCATGGGCGTGAGTGGGAGCGCTATGCCTGGATCAAGGCCCGTATTGTGTCTGGTGGAAGGGCGGGCGAAGAGTTACTGGAAATGACCCGTCCTTTCGTGTTTCGACGTTATGTCGATTACACTGCGTTTCAGGCCATGCGTGAAATGAAGGTCATGATTGAACGTGAAGTTATGCGCCGCAATATTGAAGACGATATTAAACTCGGTGCCGGCGGTATCCGTGAAGTTGAATTTATTGTGCAGGTTTTTCAGCTGATTTATGGTGGTTCCAAACTTGAACTACAGGAACGCCAGTGTCTGGCAAATTTGACGCATCTGAGCGAATCAGGTCTGCTTGAGCCAGAAGCTGTAGCGGATCTGGAAGATGCCTATCTGTTTCTGCGTCGTCTGGAACACGCCATTCAGGCACTGAATGATCAGCAGACCCAGTCCCTGCCGACTGAGCCGGAGCTGCGGCAGCGATTGATTGATACCTTGGGCTTTGATAGCTGGGAGAGTTTTCTGGAAGTCCTTAATCAGAAACGGTCTAAAGTCTCTTACCAGTTTGCACATCTGATTCAGGAGCGTGACAGGGAAACACCAGTAGAGAACTTTCAGCATCTCGAAGAAGAACTGGAAAGTGTGCTTGATTCCAATGCACAAAAACTGATTCATGAGTTTTGGCATGGCCACGCCTTGAATAAGTTACCAGCTAAGGCCGTTCAACGTTTAAAGACCTTTTGGCCTTATCTGGTCGATGCAGTATTACAGTCGGATAAACCACAAGTTGCATTACTACGTTTAATGCCTTTAATTGAATCTGTAATGCGCCGTACGGTTTATCTGGTAATGCTGATTGAAAGTAAGGGAGCATTACAGCGTTTGGTAAAGATGGCCACAGTGAGTCCATGGATACTGGAGGAGCTGACTCATTACCCGGTATTGCTGGATGAGTTTCTCACAATGGACTTCGAGTTGCCCAAACGCCGTGATCTTGAAGATTCACTACGGCAGCAGCTCATACGCATTGAGCTTGAGCAGGTTGAAGACCAGATGCGGGCCTTGCGCCTGTTTAAAAAATCTAATGTCTTGGCTGTAGCAGCCAGCGATGTACTGGCAGAAAGTCCGCTTATGAAAGTATCTGATGCCCTGACAGACATTGCCGAAGTTTCTATTATTGCTGCGTTGAATCTGGCCTATCAGATCGTGGCAAAAAAACATGGTTATCCACTAGATGCTGACGGACGACGCTGCTCCTTGGACTATCTCGGATTTTCTGTAGTGGGTTATGGTAAAGTCGGTGGTATTGAGCTGGGTTATGGCTCAGATCTGGATCTGGTGTTTATTCATTATATGAGCGAACAGGCGGATACAGATGGCCTGAGACCTATCAGCGGTTTCGAGTTTGCCATGCGGGTAGGGCAAAAATTTATATCTCTTATGACGACTCAGACCCTAGATGGACGAGTATATGAAGTAGATACACGGTTACGCCCTTCTGGAGAAGCTGGTCTGCTGGTGACCAGTTTAAAAGCCTTTGAACAATATCAATTAAAAAATGCTTGGCTTTGGGAGCATCAGGCACTGGTTCGGGCCCGTTCGATTGCTGGGGATGACAGTTTACGCCAAAAATTTGAAACGTTACGCTGCCGTATTTTAACTCTGCCGCGTGATGAAAAATTTGTGCGTACTGAAGTTTTAAAAATGCGTCAGAAGATGAAAGCCCACCTGGGTTCTTCCAAAGAACAGAAAAAAGGTGGAATTTTTCATTTAAAACAGGATGCGGGTGGTATCGTTGATATCGAATTTATGGCACAGTATATTGTGTTGGCATGGGGTGGGGCGAAACCGGATCTCGCTCACTATTCCGACAATGTAAGAATCCTAGAAGATGCTGCGAAAGCCGGTTACTTATCCAGTGACGATGCAACAGCACTGATTCAGGCTTATCTCAGTGAACGAGCCGAGAGCCACCGTTTAGCACTTGCAAATCAATCCATGCAAGTCAATGCTGCGGACTGGCACGATACCCGCGAGATCGTTTGCAAGTTATGGCAAAGATTAATAGATCCCACAGCAATACTTGCTTTGGATAGTGACTGACTGTGTAAAAATTTGGAGTGTGTGCCATGAACTTGGCTGATCGTGATGGTTTTATTTGGCAAGATGGACAACTGGTTGACTGGCGTGATGCAAAAATTCACGTCCTGACTCATACTTTACACTATAGTATGGGCGTGTTTGAGGGTGTCCGGGCATATGAAACTCCACAAGGCACCGCCATTTTTCGTCTACAGGACCACACCAAGCGCTTGCTAAACTCTGCAAAAATTTATCAGATGAAAGTTCCATTTGATCAGGCAACATTAGAGCAGGCGCAAATCGATGTGGTTCGTGAAAATAAGCTGGCGTCTTGCTATTTACGCCCATTAATCTGGATTGGTTCTGAAAAACTTGGTATTGCTGCAACCAATAATACGATTCATGCGGCAGTTGCAGCTTGGGGCTGGGGTGCTTACCTGGGTGAAGAGGCAATGGCTAAGGGTATTCGTGTAAAAACTTCTTCCTTTACTCACCATCATCCGAATGTGACCATGTGTAAGGCCAAGGCTTCGGGTAACTATACGCTGTCTATTCTTGCGCACCAGGAAGTAGCACATTCAGGCTATGATGAAGCTATGCTGATGGACCCGCAAGGCTATGTATGTCAGGGTTCAGGAGAAAATGTTTTCCTGGTTAAAGATGGTGTGCTGCACACTCCGGATATTGCGGGTGGAGCATTGGATGGTATTACCCGTCAGACCGTCATTACAATTGCTAAGGATTTAGGCTATGACGTGGTAGAACGTCGTATTACCCGTGATGAATTCTATATTGCTGATGAAGCATTCTTCACCGGTACTGCAGCTGAAGTTACACCAATCCGTGAATATGATGACCGTGAGATTGGTTGTGGTGCACGTGGGCCAATCACTGAACAGATCCAGACTACATTCTTTAATGCAGTGCAGGGTAAAGATCCGAAATATGCACACTGGTTAACTTACGTAAAATAAGTAAAGCCGATATGATTAAAAGGCGAAATTTTATTTCGCCTTTTTTTATTATGGAATTGGGTTATGCATATTCTTTATGTTAGTGATGGAAAGGCGGGGCACCGTTCACAGGCGCTGGGACTTTACCGCGCTATAGAAAGGCAATCTGTGCATAAAGTCAGTTTTGAAGAAATTTCAATTGAACAGCTGCCATTAATCAGCTTATTTCTTTCTATTCTCAAAAAACAATCTCCTTTTTTAAAACAGATGCCTAATTATATTGTCGGGGTGGGAAGTCATACCCAGCTTCGAGTGCTGCTTTTAGGAAAAATTTACCCAAAAGCTAAAACTGTTATTCTAATGAAACCTAATTATCCATATATATGGTTTGATTATGTAGTGGTGCCACAGCATGATGGGCTAGCTAAACGAAACAATATTATTCTCACTCAAGGTGCATTAAACCCAATTGTGAATGAACAACGACACCAGACGGATCGTATTTTGATTGCACTGGGAGGCACATCAAAACGTCATCAGTGGAATGAACAGAAAGTTCTCACAGCCATTCATGACGTTGTAGAGTATAATCCGGCCTCTGAAATTATTTTAACGACCTCCCGCCGTACGCCCTCAAACTTTTTGAATTATTTGAGCGAGCAAGATTTTTCCAAGAAAATACAGATTTTTCCGGTAGAACAGACACCACAAGGCTGGATCTTTGAAGAAATGCAAAAAGCGCAGGCAGTCTGGGTAACCGAAGATAGCGTCTCTATGATCTATGAAGCATTAACTGCCGGATGCCGGGTGGGTGTAATGATGCTTGACCGCTTAAAACATGACCGGATTACCCGATCTGTAGATAATTTACTGCAACAGCACATCATCAGTACCACTACCACTTTGCAACAGCTACCTGTACAGAATACTTTTAAAGAGGCTGAGCGTGTGGCAACATACCTTTTAGCAAAGAATTAAATTTTATATCTGAGTAAATAAATGAAAATATTGCATATTGCAAATTTTGGTTTTAATAAACAGGGTGCGCACTTTTATTGTACTGATCGCAAGATTTCGGCTGGATTAATTGAAAATGGCCATTTCGTTTATGATTTCAGTTTTCGGGATATGGCCCGAATGGGGACGATTTTTAAGACAAAAAAACTGGGGGCTAATTGGGCTAATAAAGAAGTCCTAAAAGTTGTTAATAATATTGAACCTGATTTAGTTTTGGTTGGACATAGTGACTTGATGAGTCCAGAAGTTTTAAGACAAATTAAAGAATCTTATCCAAATACTAAAATCGCATTTTGGTATGTCGATCCACTTTATCTTGAAAGCAAACTCGACTTTGTAAAATTATTTTCACCCTATCTTGATGCTATTTTTTGTACGACGGGTGGCGAATATCTTCAAAAGTTAAAGCAACCCCATTTAAGCGTAGCCTATATGCCAAATATTGGCCATCATAATGTAGAAACGCTGCAACAGTTTTCAAATTCTAAAACTGACAAAACTTTTATTTTTTGCGGTGTGGTTTATAAAGAGCCCGAGCGTGAAAAGTTTTTAAAAGACTTAGCTGATGCATTACAGCAGGCTCGGGTCAACTATCAATACTATAGTTGTTTTGCACAGCAAGGTGTTTATGGCAAAGCGTATTATAAGGTTCTGTCTGAAACTAAAATGGGACTGAATTATTCACGCCGTAATGATGTCACTTTATATAGCTCTGACCGTATTGTGCAGCTGACAGGTAATGGTTTACTCACCTTTAGCCCAAGAATTCCAGGTTTTGATAAACTCTACACCGAGCAGGAAGTGGTTTACTTTGATGACCAGTTTGACTTGGCCAAGAAAATCCAATTCTTTGATCAAAATCCTGAGCAGGCTGAAAAAATAGCGAAAGAGGGATGGCAGAAGACCCGCAATTCTTTCAATGCTAAACGTATCACCCAATTTATGGTTGAAGTGACATTTAAGCAGCCCCTTTCAGAAGATTATGAATGGTCACATGAGGTTTATGCATGATGTGGTTTTTGTATGTTGCGGTAGGCCTATTAGTACTTGCTGCATTGTTATATATGCTGGGTAATTATACATTCTGGCTTCCGTTCCGTTCGAACAAATTACCACGCATTGTGATGCTACATCAGGTTACCCCTAAAGATGCAGCCTCTGGCATGAACATGCCTCCTGAAAAGTTTGAGCAACTCTTACAGTTGTTGACGCGTAAAAAAGCTATTTTTTGTTTTGTCTCTGAGCTTGAACAATATCGTCATCAAAAAAATGTGGTGGCTTTAAGTTTCGATGATGGGTTTATGGATAATTATCTTTATGCTTATCCATTACTTAAAAAATATAACGCGAAAGCAACTATTTATTTGGCAACTCAAATTGAAGGTATCGAAAAGCTGACTCATGAGCAAATTCATGAAATGGCGAATTCTGGTTTGATTGAGTTTGGTGCGCATACCCAGCATCATGTGAACTTACTTAAACTTGATGATCAAACTGCTTATGACGAGATGCTTCAGTCTAAGCGTGATGTTGAAGCATTAGTTGGCAAGTGCCCGAGTTTTGCTTATCCATTTGGTCGATTTAACGAAAAACACCAGAAAATGGCTCAAGAGATTGGCTTTAAAAACGCAGTATCGACTCGTAAAAAAATCGAAGCGTATGAAGCAAATAACCAATTTAATATTCCACGTGTCAGCACGCATGGTGCCATGAATGCTTTACAGATGCGTATCGCCCTTGCTAAAGGACGTTATAAGTTATGAATAAAATTCCATGTAGTGTCTATATCGTCACTTTAAACTGTGGTGCTTGGTTAGAGCGAACTTTGCAAAGTGTCAGTGAGTTTGATGAAGTTATTATTTTAGACTCGGGCAGTACTGATAATACTTATGAAATTGCTCAGCGTTTTGAGAATACGCAGATTTCTCACCAAGACTGGCAGGGTTATGCCGGGCAAAAGAGTTTAGCTTTAGCTAAATGCAGAAATGATTGGGTGCTTAACCTAGATGGCGACGAAGTCTTATCTAAGGAATTAAAACAAGAGATTGTTGAGACCATTCAGCAAAACAAGTTTGATGCATTAATCACACCAATTAATGATGTGTTCTTAGGTGTTCCCAACAGTAAACATACTAAAAAACATGCAAAGGTGCGTTTTTTCCGCAAGTCCAAGGGGCATTATGACCTTGCTAATAAAGTTCATGAAAATGTAGTTGTAGATGGTCAATCTCAGCGTGCCCAACACGACATTTATCATTATGGTGAGTCGAGTATTTTCGTTAAGGTCGAAAAAAATAACCAATATTCCAACTTAAAAGCATTAGAGAAATACCAAAAAGGAAAGTCTCCAAGCGTTGCTAAATTGGTTTTAGTGATGCCTATGACTTTTATGAAGTCTTATTTTATTCGCCGTAGTTGCTTAAATGGTTGGCGTGGTTTCGTAAATAGTATGATTAACGCATTTTATGCATTTCTAAAAGAAGCCAAACTGTTTGAACAGACCATGAATAAAGATAAAAATAAGTAGGCAAGCTATGAAAATTGTTCAGGTATTGGCAACAAGTGGTGGAGTTGGTGGATTAGAGCAGCACACTTTTAATCTTGTTAATGAGCTTGCTTTAAATCATGAAGTACATGTGATTGCACATCCTTGCTATGTAGACAAGTTTAGCCAACAAGTACATTTTCATGCTGTCGATTTTGCACGTAGCCGTTGGAATATTTTTTTACTTTGGCAACTTAAAAATCTAATTCAACAAATCCAACCCCCCATTGTTCATGCACAAGCAGGAAAAGCGGCTGAACTGATTGCCCGTATTAAGCCATTTTTATCTGGCCCAAAGTTTGTAACGACTGTTCATGGTACTAAAAAGAATAAATCTGCTTATTTAGCTGGTGATGCGGTTATTGCAGTAAGCCAAGCGCTCACGAAAGGTATTCCTGAGTCTAAAGCACACGTGGTTTATAACGGTGTATATCCTCAACCCGTACTTACAGTTGAAAATAAAGAAAAGTTACTCCAATCGATTCAAAAAGATTTTGCTAAGCTAGATACAAGCAAAAAAGTTGTTATGTGTATTGGGCGTTTAGAACCAGTAAAAAATATCAGTTTATTGATTGAGTCGATGCAACAGATCAATGCCAATTTATGGATTGTTGGCGATGGCTCACTTCGAGCAAGTTTAGAAAAACAAGTCAGCGTATTGAACATGCAAAATCGGGTCGCTTTTCTGGGATTGAGAACCGATGCTCGAGATCTGGTGCAACTAGCAGATATCGTGGTTTTGTCATCAGATCGTGAAGGTTTTCCACTTGTTATGGTCGAAGCTTTACAGGCCGATAAAGCGATGGCTTCAACTAAAGTAAATGGTGTAATTGAGTGGCTGCCAGAACAATATTTGGCACAAATTGGAGATGCCCAAGGTTTAGCAAAAGCGATTCAATGTGCACTTCGACCTGAGGCGCAAAGTGACTTTGGCCCTTTATATGCAAAAGCCAAGGCTGAATTGACTGTACCAGCCATGGCAGAGCAGACGCTTAATATTTATAAAGCTCTGCTAAAAACTTAATTATTTTTTGGCGTCAGGCGGATGGCATCCAGTACCATGAAGTTATCTTCGACATTAATGGTATGGCAACCATCATCTGCCTGATTCCATTCGGGTAAAACCACTTCTAGTAATTTTTCTTCATAAGCTGTCGGGCTAAGTTGAATAATGGCCTTTAATTCGATATTGCCGCCATAACGTTTTAAAGAATCTTGGCTTGGTCGAACCAGTTGCCCTTTATAAATAAAAGGTTTGCCTGCCATACGGAACTGCTGACTGCCACGACATACCGGATTCATTGGGTGCTCTTGCCAGTTAGGATTTAAAATATTCTCGGTAAAGAACAGGTCTAAACGGTCACCAAACTTCTTGCAATCACGACGCGTTGAGGTAAAAAGATACCATAAGCCCTCATGATAAAAAGGGGTACTGTCGACTGCTTCAATATTTTCAATAAGGTTCGAATGTTTTTCCCATTTCAGCGGAAACTCAGTACATTTCCAAAGCTCAATAGTTTTATTGGCAGAAGACTCTGGGATCATGTACCAAGTGTGATCTATTTTAAATACGCAAGGATAGGAGAGATGATAATCGAGTTTTAATATGCTTTCAGGTGGTGTGTAAGTGCCATCCTTAAAGACTTCTAAAACCGAAAGAAAGCCTACCGGATGCTGATCATCGACTTCTTCAAAAAAAATGAAATGGCGGCCATTTTCATAAGCATGAAAGCTATCTGCAAATGTAAACTTTCTAGGGGAATGGATCTCAAAGAGTGAATCTAATTGCTCAAGTGTAGTAAAAGGTTGTTCTAACCAGCCAAAACGCATATACCAATGGGAGTCAAAAGTTTTTGCTTTTTTTGCTTGTTGGTACTTGTACCATTTTTTTTGAATTGAACGAATCATGACAATACAAGAAAATAATAAAGCTATATTAGCTCTATTTTACATTAGATATCTGATTTGCTGTTAAAGGGGTTTTATTAATGAATATTTATATTGTCAGTATTGAAAATGAGAACTCACCTCGTTTGAATAAGTTTCTTGCCCAAAACTTTTTTGAGCAAGGGCAATTACCTATAACTAGAGTAGGAGTTAAAGGGGGAGAGCTATCAGCAAAAGAGTATTTTGAAAAAGCAGTAAAAGGACGGGCTAAACCTTTAACCCCAGCAGAATTAGGTTGTACCTTATCTCATCTTCTGGCTCTAAAAAAATTCCTGGAAACGGATCAACAGTTCACATTAATTCTTGAAGATGATGCTATTTTGCCAAATGATCTAGATTTAAAAAAGTTAGAAACAGAACTTAAAAAATTAAATCTGCCTAAAAATACATTATTTAGTTTAGGGGGAATACAAATGAAAGAAAGTTTAAAAGTTAGAGGAATATTGAGAAGTGATAAGTTTTTAGAAAGAGAAGTATTGAAAGTCCATCCTCATTTTTATAATCGGGTAAATTATGCAGTCGCGTATATAGTTGATCGTGAAATGGCAGAAAATCTTATTAATTACCATCAGCCAATTAGAAAAGCAGATGATTGGAGTTATTTATACGATTTTAATAATCAATCTAATATCTTAATGACATATTTAATTGATCATCCTATAATTAATGTTGGAGAGCAAAATACTCAATTAAGTACAATTGAAGGTGAGCGGGCAAAATCATCTGATTTACCTAAAAGCCGCTACGGTGAATCTATGAACTATAATTTGTCTAAACTATTCTATAAAAAATATCCTCTTAATAAATAAATTTTAGAAATGGACAGGAGGTAGTCGGTTTAACTGCCTCTTAATTTCAGAAATCTAAGAAAGAATTATTTTTAAATTTATTTTTAAGTACATAGGGTGTTAATAGATTTCGATCTGAACCAATTAATTTAATTAAATGAGGCATTCGTTCTGGCCTGTATTTTAAAACTAAAGATTCAATAAAATAGATATTACATTTTAAATCTATATTTTGGTATAGAAATGCATTCTTATCACAGTTAATAAGAGAAATACTAACAGGTGTCTCACGTAACACTTTTTGACAAGCTACATAAGCAACTAAATATTCTAATAATCCTATATTTTGGAAATAATCTGAATAGTTTTTTCTTGTATTTTTTATCTCTGCAATATAGTTTCTAACTCCCAACTGTAAGGCATAAGATAACTCATCTAGCCAGTGTTTAAAAAAAATATTGCCCTTCTCTGATGCTAGAAGCCAGTTTTCTATAACAGGATACTCTTTTACAGTAACGTTTGCTGCTCTATAATAAGCAAAAGTAGAGGTCTTATTCTCTATACAGTAATCAATTATCCAATCAAGATTTGTATAGGTAATCACACTGGCATCCAGCCAAATACCGCCGTAATGATAAAGAAGATAAAATCTTAATAGGTCAGATCGTTGCTGTGGGGTTAAGTTTTCATATATAGAAAAGTCCAGATCGCAGAAATCAGAGATAAGATCTGAATTTAATATATAAATCTGATACTCAGGATTTAACTGCTGTACTTGTCTGAAACAATTATTAACCAGCTTGGGTACTTCTGAATCCCAGTACATCCATATTATTTTAGGAATATCAACTTGATGATTATCTATAGGATTTAAAATAATAGGATCTGCAAAATTTTCTGAATCTAAATTTTTATATCTTACATTTTTATAAAATCTTAAATTGAATAATAAAAAACGGAATAATTTTCTTGTAGATTTTCGTAAGCCCATAACGACCCCAATAGATAAATAAAGTTATTTATCCGAATTTCCTTTCAATACCATATAAATCAGTGAAACAAAGATTAGAAGAGCGCCACCTAAACTGCTGACACAGAAATAAAGAATTCGCTGATTAGTATCAAGAGACCATAAATCATTGGCCAAGATATAACGCATGAAAAGCCACTGCACAAATGAAAATACAATAATCACAATTGCACGACGACGGACTTCAGGACGCATAGCCATGAGCAATAACCTCNNAATTTGAATGGCCTTTATTATGCCATTGCTCAGGTATGTTCACAATCCAAGAAAAAGCCCCGCAAGTCGCGGGGCTTATTTAAATCTTCAAGATATTATTCTTGAGATTCAGCTTTTGGTTTTTCACGTAAACGGATACCTAAATCACGTAGTTGATTTGCCTCAACCGGCGCAGGTGCCTGAGTCAGTGGACATTCGGCAGTTTTAGTTTTAGGGAACGCAATCACATCACGAATTGAAGATGCACCAGTCATCAGCATGACCAGACGATCCAGACCAAATGCCAAACCGCCATGTGGAGGAGCTCCATAACGAAGGGCATTGAGCAGGAAGCTGAATTTCTCTTCTGCTTCTTCTTCATTAATACCAAGTGCTTCGAAGATTGCTTTTTGCATTTCTAAAGTATAAATACGAAGTGAACCGCCACCGATTTCAGTACCGTTCAATACCATATCATAAGCAACAGATAATGCTTCACCTGGATTGTTCTTCACTTCCTCAACGCTTGATTTAGGCAGCGTGAATGGATGGTGAACAGAAGTCCATTTGCCATCATCTGTTTCTTCGAACATTGGGAAATCAACCACCCAAAGCGGAGCCCACTCGCATGTCGCAAGATTCAAGTCATGACCAATTTTCACCCGAAGTGCACCCATTGCATCATTAACGACTTTCGCTTTATCTGCACCGAAGAATACGATGTCGCCATTTTCAGCACCAACACGTTTCAACAGATCCAGCACGATTGGCTCAATGAATTTTACGATTGGAGATTGAAGGCCTTCAATACCTTTTTCAAGTTCATTGACCTTGATATAAGCCAAGCCTTTTGCACCGTAGATGCCAACAAACTTGGTATATTCATCAATTGCGCTACGTGGAAGTGAGCCTGCGCCTGGGACGCGAAGTGCGACAATACGGCCTTTCGGATCTTTTGCAGGACCTGCGAATACCTTGAACTCAACGTCTTGCATTAAATCTGCAACGTCAACGAGTTTCAAGGAAATACGCAAGTCTGGTTTATCAGACGCGTAGTCACGCATTGCCTCGCTATACGGCATACGCTGGAATTTGTCGAATTTAATGCCCAGAAGTTCGTCGAACATCTTAACAGTCATACCTTCCATCAAATCCATGATGTCATCGTCACTCATGAACGATGTTTCAATATCGATTTGAGTAAATTCAGGCTGGCGGTCTGCACGCAAGTCTTCATCACGGAAACATTTTGCGATTTGGTAGTAACGGTCAATACCGCCCACCATCAATAACTGTTTGAATAGCTGTGGAGATTGTGGCAAGGCATAGAAGCTGCCATTTGAAACACGGCTTGGTACCAGGTAATCACGTGCACCTTCAGGCGTTGCACGAGTTAAAATTGGAGTTTCAACATCAAGAAAGCCATTCTCATCAAGATAATTACGGATCAGATTGGTAACTTTAGAACGGAAACGTAAACGGTCCAGCATTTCCGGACGGCGAATGTCCAAGAAACGGTATTTCAAACGAATTTCTTCAGAGATATTCGTATTTTCATCATTCAACGGGAATGGAGGTGTTTCAGACTGAGCCAAAACTTCAATTTCTTTACCTAATACTTCAATCTGGCCACTGATCATATTGGCATTTTCTGTACCCGCATAGCGGCGACGTACACGACCAGTAATTTTCAATACATATTCAGAACGAGCTTTGTCCGCTGTTGCAAACGCTTCAGGTGTATCTGGGTCAATAACCACTTGAACTAGACCGTCGCGGTCTCGCATATCAAGGAAGATCACACCACCGTGGTCACGGCGACGGTGTACCCAGCCACACAGAGTTACGGTTTGGTCAATTTGAGCTTCGGTTAAAGAACCGCAGTAATGAGTTCGCATCATAGCGTCTAAAATCCAACTATATGGGTTAGTGAAAGCGTATACGTAAACAGCGTACCGCCTTAAGGTAATGGGAGATTATGCCTCTTAGAAGATTCTGTCACAAGAACTAGATCAAAAAACCCTGATAAATTGTGCTTATAGCTTGCAAGAGAAATATCTTGGATCGGTTCTGGTCAGATTAGTAATATTTAAGAGAAAAAATATGACTAATCCATAAGATGTTGCCGATCTAAAATTAAAAACAGGATACATCCTAAGCTGAAAATAGCCAGTGAGGCCTGACTGAACTCGTTAATAGATTTACCGGTAAAAAAATAAAGCTCAGATGAGATTAACTCTGGCTTGAAATAGCTCAGGTAGTCATAAACAGACCATGCACCAGCTAGGAATGCCAAACCAAATAATATCCAAAAATAATTTTTAATTTTAGAAGACACTTTCAAGTGCTGCCGATAATGCAGGTAATAACGCCAGGAAAACCAAAACAGAACAGGTAATGCCAATATTGAAGTACCAATCTGTAGCACCATATGTAGAGGATAGCTACTGCCTAATAAGACAATGTTTTGGCTTAAAAAATTATGAAATGCAAAAGTCCTACTGTCTACATGAGTTAGCCCGTCCCAAAGGATATGCGTTGCTGTGCCCAGTAAAATGGCAATACTACAGCTTATTAAAAAAATAAGAGCTTGCAAAGGGGTATGAATATTTAGAGGTTTATGGATACCTAAAAAACGGTATAACGCAGGCCGGTAAATCAGATACCAAACCAGTGTGAAAGCTAGGCCAATCCATAAATTAGGATGCGGTATTGAGGCCCACTGGTGAGTATAACCCGCAGCATCTGCAACAAATAAACGGATCAGGTCAGGTACCATGCAGCCAATGGCTAATGCAGCCAGAGGCAGGCGGTTACCACTAAGTTTTGCTAGTGGTGGCGCCAAAACTGCATGAGAGAGCGTAAAAGGCATGAAAACTGATAAAGACTAAAAATAATGAACTACAGTTTACTTAAAACTTTTTATTAGAATGTTTTTTATTGCAAAAATAATGAAATGTTATAACATAACATCCTATTAAAAGTACACTTGAGTCAACAAGATGCAGTTTTCTAAGAACTTTCTAACTTTATCGATTATGGCGGTGGTTTCTCCGGTAATTTTTGCTGAAGAAAATAGCTCTGTTCAGCAGCTGGAAACAATACAGGTAACAGCTCATCTGCTGGTACAAAGCGCTGTAGATTACGCGGCGGCAGATAATATTATTGAAAAAGAGCAACTGGTCCAGGGCGGTACAACAATTGGTGAAGCTTTAAGTGATCAGGCGGGGGTATATTCCAACCAGTTCGGGCCCGGTGCTAGCCGCCCTGTAATTCGCGGTCAGGAGGGAGCACGAGTGAAGGTACTGCAAAATGCCTCAGAAACTATGGATGTTTCAACCTTGTCGCCTGATCATGCTGTTATGGTTGACCCTGCGCTTGCCAAGCAGGTAGAGATCGTGCGTGGGCCATCTACCTTGCTGTATGGTGCCGGTACAGTGGGAGGGCTGGTTAATGTTACAGATAGTAAAATTCCGACACGCATACCTGATAATGGTTATGAAGGCCGTGCAGGGCTGCGTTACAACAGTGGTAATGATGAGAAGCTTGGAACAGCAGGTGTGACATTGGCTTTGGGAGAACAGGTGGCACTTCGGGTTGAAGGGCTAAAACGTGATGCCAACAATTATATTGCGCCAGACTATTATCATGAGCATAGTCATGGCGACCACAGCCATCTGGTAAAAGAACGCAGGGTTGATAATACCTTCGCACAATCCGATACAGCCAGCGTCGGACTTTCCTGGATTCATGATCGCGGGTTTACCGGCCTTTCCTATACGAACCGCCAGGACCAGTATGGTTTACCTGGACATAGTCATGAATATGAAAGCTGTGANNAACACGAGCACAGTCATGAAGAGGATCATGATCATGCCGGTCCTTGGGTTGATTTAAAATCTGAGCGTTATGATTTTAGAACCGAGCTGGATGATCCTTTTGCAGGATTTAAAAAATTACGTGCTCAAGCCAGCTATACCGACTATAAACATGATGAAATTGAAGAGGGTGAAGCCGCTACCACATTTAAAAGTATGGGTTATGATGCGCGTCTGGAACTGGTGCATCAGCCGGTCGCAGCATGGGAAGGCGTCATCGGGACGCAATTTGGTCGTCAGAAGCTGGATATTACCGGTGAAGAATCTTTATTTGCCGGGCCAACCACAACAGATAAGTGGAGCCTGTTTGCTTTAGAACACACCCAGTGGAATGATGTACATTTTGAGCTGGCAGCACGTTTTGATCAGCAAAAGATTGAGATTGATTCACCACAAAAAAATTATGATGATCATGCCTTTTCTTATTCGGGCGCTGCTAACTGGGAATTCTTGCCTGATTATAAACTGTCACTGGTTGCCTCGCATCAGGAGCGTTTACCTCTGGCTCAGGAACTTTATGCCAAAGGCAAGCATTTGGCTACTAATACCTATGAAATCGGTAATGAGAATCTGGACACAGAAAAATCAAATAACATCGAACTGGGTTTTCATTATGAGGGCGACAAGCTGAATTATCATGTTCATGCTTACCATAACTGGTTTGATGACTATATTTATGCTCAGACACTGGACCGCTTCGAAAACTTCCGCCTGGTTGAATATACACAAGATAAAGCACGTTTTTATGGTGCTGAAGGTGAAGTATCCTATCAGCTGTCGCCACGCTATAAAGCCAGTCTGTTTGGTGATTATGTTCGTGGCAAGATTGAAACAGAAGGTAATGCACCACGGATTCCGGGCGGACGTCTAGGTAGCAAGCTTGATGCGGACTTTGGTGATGGTTTCTCTGGTATGGCTGAGTATTACCATGTCTTTACCCAAGACAAAATTGCTGCGTATGAAACTGAAACAGAAGGCTATAACATGGTCAATCTGGGCTTGGCCTATTCGGCACGAGCGACAGATAAAACCGATTACCGCATCTATGTGAAAGCCAATAATCTGCTGGATGAAACGGTTTATAACCACGCTTCTTTCCTTTCAAATATTCCACAGGTTGGCCGTAACTTTACTGTCGGGCTGGATTTTAATTTTTAGATAAAAGGCTTGAGCTATTTAAATAAAAATGGCTCACGAAAAAGCTCTTGAAAAATCAGCTGATAAAACCTAGCCTGAACCGATTGGGTTAGGTTTTATCATATGCGTATCTTTCATCGAATTCATCATAAACTGAACTGGTCAGGCCGCCGTTATATCGCTACGATTATAGCCTTGATGGCTGTAGGGTACTTCGCTTCAGCCATTTATCATACTTATAAACCTTTACCAGAAGGACTAGACTTCGAAGGCCGGTTGCGCCATGCCAATATCAAGTTTCTTGCCGATGAAACCTATATCGATATTCAGGGACGGCAGCAGGCGGACCAGCAGATATTCAATGAAATGCTGAAACTGATTCAGGAAGCCCGCACGACCATTGTGCTGGATATGTTTTTATATAATCCCGAAATTGGTGCCGCCAAGACTACGCACCGTCCTCTCACCCAAGAACTCACCAATGCGCTGATCAGTAAGCGCCGACAAATTCCGGGTATTGATATTACCGTGATTACTGACCCGATAAATTCAGTCTATGGGGGAATTGCGCCTGAACATTACCGACAATTGCGTAAAAGTGGTATTGAGGTTATAGAAACCGACTTAACACCATTGCGGGCTTCTAATCCATTATGGTCAGGTTTCTGGTATATCTGTTGTCAGGGATTAGGGAATAATCCAGAGAAAGGCTGGCTTCCCAACCCGTTCGGGCAGGAAAAGGTAACTTTACGCAGCTATTTGCATCTCATTAATTTTAAAGCTAATCATCGTAAAACACTGGTGGTTGACACTGAAGCTGGCTGGAAAGCACTGGTTACTTCAGCCAATCCGCATGATGGCAGTTCACGTCACTCCAACATTGGACTGGTCGTAACAGGCAATACTGCTATGGATGTGCTGAAAACTGAGCAGGCTGTAGCCGGAATGTCTCAAGGAGAAGCGCCAGTTGTAGTAGTCGGTGAGTTTGAAGAGGATTCAAATTATCCTCAGGTTCAAGTTCTTACAGAAGAAGCAATTTACCGGAAAGCTCTGGATTTAATCAATTCTGCCAAGGCTAATGAACAGATTGATCTGGCCATGTTCTACCTTTCGGAACGGCATATTATTAAGGCATTAATTGCTGCCCATGAGCGGAGGGTAAAATTGCGGATACTACTTGATCCGAATAAAGATGCTTTTGGCCGCCAGAAAAATGGTATACCTAACCGTCAAGTAGCAATGGAGCTGCATCAGGTGGGGATTCCTTTACGCTGGTGTAATACCCAAGGCGAGCAATGTCATAGCAAAATACTGTTGAAACGTGGTGAGAATCAAAGTGAAATAATTGCCGGCTCTGCTAACTTTACTGCAAGAAATTTGAAAAACTATAATCTGGAAACAGATTTAAGAGTAGTTGGTCATCCGCAAGCACAGGTTTTTGTTGATGCTCAAAGCTATTTTGATACAGCTTGGTCTAACCTGAATGGACGGTCTATGAGCGTGCCTTATTCTCAATATGCTGATCACTCAAAATTAAAATACTGGGCATATCGTTTTATGGAGTGGAGTGGTATATCCACTTTTTAGAATATTCTAAAAAGGGCAGGAGGTTTATATAATCTCGTGCCCGATAAAATAATCAGTGAGTGGGCGGGATCAACTGATCAAGTTCGGCAGGTGTCAAATTCTCCAGTTCACTCAGGTCAGTTTTAATATGCCACTGACTTTCATCATCCACCGGATTCGGCAAGCGGGCTTCTAGCCAGTCGCAAACCACATCAGGCGGAAAATCTACATGATTACATTGAATTACCCAAGCGAGAAAATCCTTGGCTGCTCCATTCATATAAGGTGGAGGTGAAACGGGTAAAAACTGTGTGGGCAGGCGTTCATTGGTCGATAGATAATTCAAAATATGGCCCAGTTCCTGTACGGTTTGCCAAGCTAGCGGGTGTTCAATATCGATGTAAAATTTGAACCACCAGGTATGTTCACCATCATTTCCATGTGCCGCAATTCGCTGTTCCTGTACACATGGAACCCTACTGAAAAATTGATAGAGCCGTTCAAAGCTTAAGTCAGACACAGACCTGTTTCCCATAGCAAAACAAAAATGCATCTTAGCATATTTTTGCTTTTACCCGATTTCAGCTAGTTCTTTCAGTTTGGAGAATAAAATACTTAAAAAATGTTTATTTTTTATTCATATTTTAGGGCTAAGATAGAAATATAGATCTGGAGTACTGTCATGCATAACCTATTGCGTCTAGCTGTCCTTGGTAGCCTGTGTTTGGGAATGGCATCATCTGTTTTTGCTGACAGCAGTAACCGCTGGGGAAATTATCGCGGTGTAGAGCGCCCTGCCAAGCCATTGCCTCCGCCACAGTACCGTCCGCCTCATCAAAGACCTCCACAATGGGGCACAGGTCCGCATCGGCCTTATCCTCAATATTCTTATCCACAGCAGAGAGGGCCTTATATTGAGTACCGTTATGAGCTACCTAGACACTATGAATATAGTAATCAGCGACAGGTAATCTTGAATAGTCAATTTCCAATTCAGTATCAGGGAAGCCAATATGTTATTGATGAGGGGAGTGAGCCGAAATTACCTGCTCCACCAAAAGGTTACCGCTGGGTGCTATCCTCTGGTTACTATCAGCTGGTTCCAGTTCAATAACTATGTATAAACTCAGAGACCAGTAGTTTTTATGAGTATTAAATAGAGATAAGTAATTCAAGTGCTTATTTTGACAACTTTAATAAAAGATAAATCTATTTATAATGAAATAGCTTAAATTAACAAAAAGAAGCAAGCTCTTCATCGGCACAAAAGAAATTCGGTTTAAAATTTGATTATCCCTAAATTACAATAAATGTTGAGTTCAATTATGCAAAGTAATAACCCTGTATTAACCCGGGTTGAAACCTATAGTGATTTCAACCGACCTATGACCATCCGGGGCGCAATTCAAAAATCAGTGATGCTGACTGTTGTATCTGCTGTAGTCGGTATTGCGCTGTTCTTTTACTGCGCTATGACTGCCAATGCCAACCTGGCCTATTCAGCAGCCTTGGTCGGTATGTTCGGGGGGCTGATTCTGGCATTGGTGACAACGTTTAAGCCTAATACTGCTCCCACACTGGCCGTTCCTTATGCTTTATTTGAAGGTGCTTTCTTGGGTGGTATTTCTTTTGTATTTCAACTGAAATACCCAGGCGCACCACTTCAGGCCTTACTGGCTACCTTTGTGACTACACTGGTCATGTTTGCCCTGTACCGTATGCAGATTATCCGTGCGACTGAAAAATTTAAAGCAGTGGTGATGTCTGCAACCTTGGCGCTGTGTATTGTCTTCGTCATTCAGCTCATCATGCAGTTTGCCTTTGGCTCGGCCATTCCTTACCTGTTTGAGAGTAACTGGCTAGGTATTGGTTTCGCCGTATTTGTTGCAGTCATTGCTTCATTAAACCTGATTCTGGATTTTGACCTGATTGAGACAGCCGCAGCCCAAGGTGCACCAAAATCCATGGAATGGCTGTGTGGTATTGCCTTGCTGGCTACTCTAGTCTGGATGTATATATCATTCCTGCGTTTGATCGGTCTGTTATCGAATGACTGATCTTCTCTATAAAATTTGCAAAAATTGCCTCATGTATTGAGGCAATTTTTTATAAAAAGAAAAAATACGAAAAAAGGTGCTTTATGCAATTTCACAATTATTCAAGACTTGGCATTATGCAGACAAATTATTTAAAGTGAGAATCCCATGGCACAAGGATTATTGGCAGGTAAACGCTTCTTAATTGCGGGTATTGCGAGTAAGTTATCGATTGCATTTGGTATTGCACAGGCACTGCATCGTGAAGGGGCTGAGCTGGCTTTTACCTATCCGAATGAAAAATTAAAAAAACGTGTGGATGATTTTGCTGAACAGTTCGGTTCTCAACTGGTATTTCCTTGTGATGTGGCGAATGATGCTGAAATCGAAACAGCCTTTACCGAGCTGGCAAAGCACTGGGATGGTCTGGATGGTTTAGTGCATTCAATTGGCTTTGCTCCGGCACATACACTCGATGGCGATTTTACCGAGGTTACAGACCGTGAAGGTTTCGGTATTGCACATGACATTAGTGCTTACAGCTTGATTGCCATGGCACGTGCTGCCAAGCCTTTACTGCAAGCACGTCAGGGCTGTGTACTCACGCTAACCTACCAGGGTTCAGAGCGCGTGATGCCTAATTATAATGTCATGGGTATGGCTAAAGCTTCATTAGAGGCTGGTGTTCGTTACTTGGCATCAAGCATGGGTCCTGAAGGTATTCGTGTCAATGCCATTTCTGCCGGTCCAATCCGTACACTGGCAGCTTCCGGAATTAAATCTTTCCGTAAAATGCTAGATGCTAATGAACGTGTTGCGCCATTACGCCGTAATGTCACTATTGAAGAAGTCGGAAATGCGGCTTTATTCCTGTGTTCTCCATGGGCATCTGGTATCACTGGCGAAATCCTGTATGTTGATTCCGGTTTTAATACAGTTGGCATGAGCCAGGCTTTACTAGAAACTGAATAAAAGATATTTACTTAAAAACGGCCATTACAGGCCGTTTTTATTTTTATAGTCCTATTTTCATTAAATCTAAAAAGGTCTAGTCTTAAGTTCTTAAGGGTGTTTATAAAAGTAAGTTTTACTAGAATCCAATGGGCTGATGAAATAAAAATTTATGGCTAAGTTTAAATACTGAATAATATATAAATACTTGAGAAATTAAAAACTGATTATTAACGAAATTCAAAACGACAGGTATTAAGCAGTAAAAAAGCCCAACAATGAGCTTTTTTAAAATTTTTCTCTGTTCAAGGAAGCTGTTGAATGGGACTGCCGCCTAAAGCCTGCATTAAGGTAACATAAGCATTATATTGGTTCTGTTTAGCCTGAACCAAGGCAATACGAGCATTACGAGTAGTTTCTTGAGCATCCAGATAGTTGCTTAAAGCCACAGCACCATTGCGATAACGTACCTCATATAAACGTTCAGTCCGTTCCGCCAAAGCCAGATTCTGTTCCTGATAGCGAACCTGTTTATCCAGTTCAGTCCGGGCTGAGAGTGCATTTTCTACATCAGCGAAAGCTTGATAAAGAGTCTGTCGATAGTTCAAGATACTTTTTTCATAATCCAGTTCACTGATAGCTAAATCACGCTTCATATCATTCCACTGCAAAAAAGGCAGGCTTAAATTCGCTCCCAGCGTTAGCGCAGGATTTTGTAAAAGCTGGGTCAGGGAAGTACTGGTTGAACCCAGATTTCCAGTCAGGCTGATTGAGGGATAATAGCTGGCTCGAGTTGCATCTTTGGTTGCCAATGCCTGACGTAAACGTAACTCGGCAGCACGTAAATCTGGGCGACGCGCTAAAATTTCTGCAGGTAGACCCGCGCCAATAACAGGCAGGCGAATGACAGGTAAGCGCTGCGGTTCCTGAATATTTAACTGCTGTACCGGAATCTGTAGAAGTATAGCGAGTGCAGTGCGTGTCTCCACCAGCTGTTGTTGTAACTGGCTCAAACTGGCCCGCTGACTTTGTACAGCCTGTTCTGCTTGGGCTACTTCCAGTCCAGACACAGCACCTGCACGGTATTGTACCCGGACCAGATCTAAAAGCTTTTGTGAACTTTGCAGGTTTTGGTTTTGTACAACCAGGCGCTCATTCAGATAGCCTAACTGCCAGTAAAGATTTGCTGTGTTACCAATCAGGCTTTGGGCAGTAGCCTGTAAATCCTCAGCCGTTGCTGCGGCTTCCCAGCGTGCAGCTTCAGTCTGTCGGTCTAAGCGACCAAACAGATCCACTTCATAACTCACTCCACTGCTGAGGGATACCCCCTGCGACTGGTCATCACCTGAATTCAGATCAATCCGATGTCCTGTCGAGACACCCGCATTTACCCGGGGTAACTCGGCATTACGTGCCAGCTCGGCACGTAAACGTGCCTGACGTAGAGTTAGTCCCGCGACAGCTAAATCTGTGTTGCTGGCTAAAACCTGATTTACCAGAGTGTTTAACTGCTGGTCTCCAAACAGTGTCCACCATTGATCTGCATAAACATCGGCATGAATTTGCTTGCCATTTACCGGGCTGTTCTGAAAGCTGCCCGGAATTTGTATATTTGGCTGCTCATATGGTGTTTTTACCATTGCCGCACAGCCGACCAGAGAACTTGTCAGAAAAAGTGCGGCAGCAAGTTTAGTCAACTGCAAAGACATGAAATTCTCCTTATTCTCTTGAAAGGGCGGCAACAGGATCAAGCTGTGCAGCATTACGTGCCGGTAAAAATCCAAATACAATACCAATCATGCTGGAGCAGACAAAGGCTGCAATCATGGAGGTGGTGGAGTAAGCCATCTGGAAAGACCCGTTAGAGAGCTTGGTAACCAGCTGGCCTAAACCGAGGGAAAGCAAAACGCCCAGAATCCCGCCCAGAATACAGACCAGTATGGCTTCAATCAGGAACTGTTGCAGAATATCACTCTGGCGTGCTCCTACCGCCATCCGTACCCCGATTTCCTGGGTACGTTCGGTGACTGAAACCAGCATAATATTCATAACCCCTATTCCGCCCACGACCAGAGAGATTACTGCAATTGCAGACACCAGCAGGGTCATGGTTTTGGTTGTATTCTCAATGGTTTCGCGGATGCTATCCGAGTTCTGACTATAAACGTCCTGAGCACCATGACGCTGTTCCAGCAAAGACAGAATGGCATTTTCAGCAGCCGAACTGGAATATTCATCTTTTACCCGTACAATAATACTGCGCACATTGGACTGACCCAGCATCCGGCTCATTACAGTAGAGTAGGGCAGATATACATTCAAACTGTCGGAACCAAACATACCAGCATTGGCTTCGACTACACCAATCACTCGACTTGGTACGCTTCCGAGCAGAATGACCTGTCCAATCGGATCGGAACCATCTGCAAACAGGGTCTTTTGAGTATTACTATCAATGACCACATCCTGTGAGCGTTCATTAATAGCAAATTTATCAAATGCCTGCCCTGCAGTGAAATTTAAACCGCGCACATCAAAGAACTGATCACTGACTCCATTTACAGTAATCGAAGCCTCAGTATCCTTAAAACGGCCAGTGACACTGTTATTGACTGTCGGAGAAACCCCCTGGACATAAGGCTGATCTGCCAATGCGTCGGCATCAGCCGGAATCAGGGTTTTTACCTGAGAAGAGCGCGAATTATCGCCAAATCCACGACCCTGATAGATGGTAATAGTGTTGGTACCCAGACTGCTGATATTTTCTAAAATCTGTTTTTGTGAACCATTACCGAGTGCTACCACTGACACTACCGAAGCAATCCCGATAATAATACCCAGCATAGTCAGAAAGGTCCGCATCCGGTGCGCATTCATGGCCAGTAAGGCCATACGGAATGCTTCACCTAAACGGTCCAAGGCCGAGCGCCAAGATGAAATTTTTGCTTGCGGTTCTTTTACTAAGGTTTGTACTGGTTCTAGCGCTGCTTCATTTTCCTGATATTCCGGTATGTTTTGCCGGTCATCAATAATCTGTCCATCACTGATTTCGATAATTCGTGTAGCATTTTTGGCAACATTAATATCGTGTGTTACCAGAATAATCGTATGGCCTTTGGCATTCAGTTCACGCAAAATGCGCATTACTTCTACACCGCTATGCTTATCCAGCGCGCCAGTTGGTTCGTCAGCCAAGATGACATCACCGCCATTCATAAGTGCACGGGCAATTGAAACACGCTGCTGCTGTCCGCCAGATAACTGGCTTGGACGGTTTTGGGTCTTATCTCCTAAGCCTAGATCTGTCAGTAACTTCTGTGCACGTTCATGCCGTTCAGTGCTGTCTGCACCTGCATAAATTGCTGGAACTTCTACATTCCCTGCTGCACTCAAATCACCCAGCAGATGGTAGCGCTGAAAAATAAAGCCAAAATACTCACGGCGCAACTGAGCCAGCTCATCTGGTTCCAGTTTGCGGGTTTCTTTACCATTGACCTTGTAACTACCCTGGGTGGGCTTGTCCAGACATCCCAGAATATTCATCAAGGTCGACTTGCCGGAACCGGACTGACCAATAATAGCCACCAGTTCACCTGGATAAATTTTTAGATCAATGCCTTTAAGAATCTGGACAGTGCCTTCACCCGCCGGAAATTCACGAGTGAGCTGGCTGACCTCCAGTAAAGGTTGCTGCTGATTCTGACTCATGCTTACATTCTCATTGGGCCGCCACGGTTACTGCGTTTGGCATTTTCATTCGAGTTATCGGAACCATCTGCAATGATGACCTGATCACCCTGTTTGAGCCCTGCAATAATTTCTGCAGTGACTCGGTTATTCAGACCCACCAGTACCTGTTGTGGACGGCTACTACCATCAGCTTGTAATACCCTGACACTCGAGAGTTTGGCTTTACCTTGTGCCACCAGTTGACGCTGCTCGGCAGTCAGGTTAAGACGTTGCGGGCGGTTCGAGTTTGCAGATTTATTATCAGTATTTCTATCTGGGCGTTTATCACCGCCTGCTGCGCTACTGCCTTCACCACGTGTACGTTGTGGACGGTTGGCAGTTGTAAGGGCAGAAGCCGGTACAGTTAACACGTTATTGGCTTCTGCCAGAATAATGTAGACCTGTGCAGTCATATCAATACGCAGCTTGCCATCTTCATTGGGCACATCAAATAGTGCGTTATAGTACACCGCAGTACTGGATGAGCTTGAAGTATTATTGGTAGTTTCTGAATTGATTGAGGTTGGCGCAGGCTCAACCTGACGCAGGCTGGCATAGTGTTTAGTTTCACTATCACCTAGTGTCGTAAAATAGACTTTTTGGCCAGGCTCTACTTTCATTACATCAGCTTCAGAAATTTCAGCCTTGATAGTCATATTGTCGAGTTTTGCCAGCTTAACAATGGTAGGTGCACTCTGGTTTGCGTTTACGGTCTGACCTTCTTCAGTCACGATCGCAACGACAGTACCATCCATTGGTGCTACAATGCGGGTATAGCCTAAATCTTCACGCGCGGTAGCTAAGGTTAAACGCGACTGTTCAATCTGGGCATTAATTGCTGCAATTTCTGCCTGAGCAGTACGATAACTGGCGAGAGCAGATTCATATTCAGCACGTGAGGTAGCATCCTGTGCGTACATGTTCCGCTGGCGCTGGTACTCAGCTTCAACTTTAGCCAGATTGGCCTGTCTGACCGCCAGCTGCGCCTGCTGGTTTTTGATATTCGCCTCAGCGGTCTTAACTTCATTTTCTTGACGAATCGAATCAATCTGTGCAATCAGCTGGCCTTGCTTTACCTGATCTCCCAGTTTCACATTCATTTTTTTGACCTGACCAGAAACCTGGGCCCCGACATTAACCATTTGGGTCGCTTCCAGGATACCTGTTGCCAGTACCGAATCTTCAATATTGCCGCGTGTGACCTCAGCGGTAATATATTGCGGCTGTTCAGGTTCCGGCTTCAGAAAATACCAGGCAAGGGCTGCAATTACGGCAATACTGACTGCGATGATAATCGCTTTGGTTGGCTTTATTTTTCGCATGATGATTCAGGTTAAGGGAAAAAATTTGTTTAAGTATAAGAATAAAATGAGGATAAATATTGAATTTTTTTAAATATCTGATAATGAGTTACATTTACTCAACTGTTTTAATCAGGCTGAGTATTCAAATAGGCTAACACCGCATAGTTCGGCAATTGCCTGCTGACAGAGATGCTCGGCATTTTCTTCACTCATGCCCTTAATTGCAGCATCAATGTGCAACAGCAAACCCGGCCAGGTTAAAAACTGTCTCGGATTAAGACGGCGTAAAACCTGCTGGTAACTGGAGATTTTAGTCTTCCAAATGCCCAGTTGCAGTGCATTCTGTGGTTGCTCAAATAACTGCATCAATAGCCGCATTTCACGGCTAATAGTCCAGAGTATTAGACTCATGGGTTCACCTGAGGCCAGCAGATACTGGAAAATACGGATTGACTGTGCCAGATTGCCAGCTAACAAAGCATCGCTCAGATCATAGGTGCTATAACGTGACTGGTCCTGTAAACAGGCATATAAATGTTCAGTGAGAATTAACCGCTGTTCGGGAAACGTATCACTAACACGCATCAGGCTGTTTTTTGCAGCAAGCAGATTATGTTCATGATGTTGCATGAGCCACTGCCAGGCTTCCTGATCCAGCTGGATACCTANNACTAGCGGCACCACTACACCATTTGCCTCAACTACTTGAAAAAAGGCAGATTTGAGACTGCTACTGTCCTGCTTTGGCATCACCACTAACAGTAGGTTAGACTCATTATGCTGGATATAGTTTTTCAGCTGCTTGAGGGTGCCAGCATCTGGTTTGATATTGCCGTGTACTTCAACGGCAAGATGCTGTGAAAATAATGACAGGCTATTAAGCGCGTTAAAGACTTGCTTCCAGTCAGAAACACTGGAAATATCATAACGCTGCCGTTCAGTTTCCTGTACCTGCCATGACTGGCGAAATGCATCAAGCAAGTTCTGTTCCAGTAATGGTTCCTGCCCGTGCAGGATCCAGGTACCGCGAGCATCCGCGACACGTTTTAAAGCCTGGAGGTAATCAATTTTCATAAACTGTATTTACAGGCTGTCAAGATGCATTCTGTATACGCGGCAAGCGGTTAGAGCTGATCTGGCGACTGATTTGCTGGGCAATATCATCAATTAGTAGCCGCTGTAAATAGCCTTCTTCCTGATTATCTGTATTTATAGTTTCCACATCATACTGGTAGCTGCGTGATGCAGTAAGGGTACGTGGTTCGGTGACCGGATTACCCTGATGATCTTCAATCTGGATGGTGACAGTCAGACGCAGTAAAACCTCGGTGAGCTTACCATTAAGCAGTTGGCGTCTTGGTGTATATTCTACTACCCGAAGTACATAAGCATCTGGTGAATTGGTCAGCTGAATGCCTGCGGCAGTCAGATAAATACTTAACTGACTCTGTAGCTCTTCAGCATTTGCAGGTAAGACAAGACTTAATTTTTGATAGGCCAGAGGCATTGCTGTAGGTTCTGTTCCCTTGAGATGAAACCCACAGCCAACCAGGCCTGCACTTAAGCCTAAAGTTAAAACAATTGCTGCTAAACGTTGGGCCAGGTGCATGCCATTTCCTCTTTGCTATATATTTAATTAAACGACCAAGTTAACCAGTTTGTTTGGCACAACAATTTCTTTTTTGGTTGGTCCTGTCAGGAACTGCTGGATATCTGGCAGGGCTTTGGCCTGAGCCAACAGATCCTCTTTAGAAATATCGACAGCAACTTCAAGTTTGCCACGAAGTTTACCGTTTACTTGTACCACAATAGTTTGCGTATTACGAGTCAATGCAGACTCATCCACAACAGGGAACAGTGCAGCAGTTAAATCACTTCCAAACTTGGCCAGTAGTGTCTGACTTAAGTGTGGCGCAAAAGGGGCAAGCAATGTAAGCAGTGCCATGATGGATTCACGTGCAACTGCCACATCATTATCATCTTTTGCCTCAAACCTGTTATTGGCATTCAACAGTTCCATCATTGCCGCAATGGCTGTGTTAAATGCATGACGACGTTCAATATCATCACTAACTTTCTGGATGGTTTCATGTGTTTTACGACGCAAGTCTTGCGCGGCAGCAGACAATGCAGTTTTGTCGATGTTTGATGCATTGTTACCTTTTTCAAGGAAGCCAGTGGCTAAACGCCATACCCGTTTCAGGAAGCGGTTTGCACCTTCAACACCTGCATCCGACCATTCAAGTGACTGATCTGGTGGGGCAGCGAACATCATGAATACACGAGCTGTATCTGCGCCGTACTGGTCAATAATAGCTTGCGGGTCAATACCGTTATTTTTCGACTTGGACATTTTTTCTTGTCCGCCGATAATCACTTCTTGACCATCCCCTGTATATTTTGCAGAAATGATGCGGCCTTTCTCATCACGTTCGAGTTCGATATCAGCAGGATTAAACCAAGTTTTCTTACCATTTTCTGCTTCACGATAGAACGTATCTGCAAGTACCATACCTTGAGTTAACAAGTTGGTAAATGGTTCATTACCTTGTACCACACCTTCATCACGCATTAATTTGTGGAAGAAACGCGCATAAAGTAAGTGAAGAATCGCGTGTTCAACACCACCAATGTATTGGTTTACAGGTAGCCAGTTTTGAGCTGCTTCAGGTTTAACCATGCCGCCAGTAAAATCTGGAGAAGCATAGCGTGCGTAGTACCAAGATGACTCTACGAATGTATCTAAAGTATCTGTTTCACGGCGTGCATCGCCACCACAGCAAGGACACTTGGTCTCGAAAAACTCAGGCATTTTATTAAGCGGGTTACCTGAACCATCTGGAACAACGTCAGTCGGCAATACAACCGGAAGTTGATCTTCTGGAACTGTGACTTGACCACAAGTATCACAGTTAATCATTGGAATTGGACAACCCCAGTAACGTTGACGAGAAACACCCCAGTCACGTAAACGGAATTGAACTTTAGAATTTGCTAAGCCTTGTGGTTCTAATTTCGCAAGAAATGCATCGAATGCAGCTTGGAATTCTAGACCGCCAAACTCGCCAGAGTTAATAAGTTTACCTTCTTTAGAACCGTACCATTCTTGCCACTCGGTAGCAGAGTAGTCTGCATCGTCAGCACCTTTGGCATCAATCACTTGCTTAATTGGCAAATTGAATTTGTTGGCAAATTCAAAGTCACGTTCGTCATGTGCTGGTACAGCCATAACTGCCCCAGAACCATAAGACATTAATACGTAGTTTGCGATCCAGACAGGAAGCTCTTCGCCAGTTACAGGGTGTTTTACATACAAGCCTGTTGCCATGCCTTTTTTCTCGGCTGTTGCCAAGTCAGCTTCTGCAACTGAACCCATACGGCATTCTTCAATAAATGCAGCCAATTTATGGTTATTTTCAGCAGCTTTAAGCGCAAGAGGGTGTTCTGCTGCAACCGCCACGTATGTCACGCCCATAAGCGTGTCAGCACGTGTTGTATAAACAGTTAGGCCGTCAGCATAAATTTCGGTATTGGCAGATGGGAACGTAATTTCCATACCTGTAGAACGACCGATCCAGTTACGTTGCATGGTCAACACTTGTTGAGGCCAGCCGTCTTTTAGCGTGTCCAGATCGTCTAATAATTCTTGTGCATAGTCTGTAATACGGAAGTAGTACATTGGAATATCGCGTTTTTCAACCAATGCACCAGAACGCCAGCCGCGGCCATTTTCTACCTGTTCATTGGCCAAAACTGTTTGGTCAACCGGGTCCCAGTTCACTGTTGAAAGTTTACGGTAGATCAAACCTTTTTTATAAAGCTGAACGAACAACCATTGTTCCCAGTGATAGTACTCTGGTGTACACGTTGCAAATTCACGATCCCAGTCTACAGATAGGCCGAGTTTTTTTAATTGGTCTCGCATATAAGCGATATTTTCAAATGTCCATTTTGCTGGAGCAACTTTATGTGCAATTGCCGCGTTCTCAGCAGGTAGGCCAAACGCATCCCAACCCATAGGCTGAAGCACGGTTTCACCCTTCAGACGATAAAATCGGCTAATAACATCGCCAATCGTATAATTACGCACATGACCCATATGGAGTTTGCCACTTGGGTAAGGGAACATCGAAAGGATGTAACGGTGCTTACCTTCAACCGTATCGGCAACTTTAAATACTTTACGATTATCCCAGTCTTGTTGGACTTGAGGTTCAATCGCGCTCGCTTGATATTCAGGGTCAATGTGAGTAGTCATAAACGTCTAATGAACAGCAATAAAAATTTTGTGGAAAGCATAGCGCAAAATATACCTAAATGTGAATTTTGCAGATGCTTTCTTTATGAAAAGTTGTACTTTAATCAAAGATTGGCTTAACGAGGTTGCTGATTCACATTTTCTGAAGGAGTTGCCAGTGTTTGAGGGGCAGCAGCAGGAAGGACTGGAATAGCCTGCGTTTGTCCATTTTGTTGAGAATTACTCGATGGTACAGAATTAACTTGTGGCGTTTGCATATTCTGCGGCAATGCTACAGCTTGGCTATCTTGAGTATTAGGCTGGTTTGTATTGAGTGGGGCTGAATTATGCCAGCCATAAGTTTCCACTTTGCCTTTTTTCTTGGCTGTTTTGGGGGGTGGAGTGGTCGTATAGTGAGTTGTCCCTTTATGGTCTACCCATTTATAATATTGCTGTGCTAATAATGGCTGGCTAAGACCTGCACCCATACTGATAATAATCAGATGTATCAAGCTTTTACGCTTTAATGAACTCAATACCATGGCTTTCATCCTTATAAAAATCAGAGAAGGGTTTAGCGTTTCCAAGCAATAGATACTATTAAAATACACCTGTTTAAGTAGGTAGTAATTATCAGTGACTAATCTGCCTCATTATATTTAATTTAGAAAGAAAAATATGGGTAATTTTTTATACAGAGAATTATGTATATAACTTTTTATATTCAATTTTTTTAAGAGAGCTCAAACTTTTTTTTATAATTAAAATACTGATTCTATTTGTTAAAAAATATATTTATGAATTTTTTAAAAAAATAGTAGAAAAATTGTTCGAACTATTTATTGAGCAAAAAAAGCCAATCTTTCATCTTGACTTTACAGTCTGAAACAAGAAAAATGCTTGCTCAGGTTTTATATGCATCTGTTCGATCACCCTTCGAATAAATGACATGATACGCAATGGGCATTTCCTCTAGCCGAGGAGATGTACAAAACCATAAAATATGTTTATCCCAGCATGTTTTAGATCACTGTGCCGCTCAAACAGCAGCCCGATCAGAATTTTTTCCTATTGCGGCAAAAACTATGAAATATGTGTGCTATAACAGTGCAGACAGTTAATGAATTAAGCACTTATCTATGCCTTCCATATGATAATGCAAATAAGATTAGGGTGAATCACGTTGGAACTTTTATCTGGTGGTGAAATGCTCGTTCGCGCACTCGCGGATGAAGGCGTTGAACATGTTTTTGGATATCCAGGCGGTGCAGTTTTACATATCTACGATGCGCTATTTCAACAAGACAAAGTCAAGCATTACCTCGTGCGCCATGAACAGGCTGCAGGTCATATGGCTGATGCTTATTCACGTGTTACCGGCAAAACTGGTGTAGTTCTGGTTACCTCAGGTCCAGGCGCAACCAATACTGTAACTCCAATTGCAACTGCTTATATGGATTCAATTCCAATGGTCATTCTGTCTGGCCAGGTTGCAAGTCATCTCATCGGTGAAGACGCATTTCAGGAAACAGATATGGTCGGTATTTCCCGTCCAATCGTAAAACACAGTTTCCAGGTTCGTCATGCCAGTGAAATTCCGGCAATTATTAAAAAAGCGTTCTATATTGCAGCATCTGGTCGTCCGGGCCCTGTTGTGGTTGATATTCCTAAAGATGCGACCAATCCGGCTGAAAAATTTGCCTACGAGTATCCGGAAAAAGTGAAGATGCGTTCTTATCAGCCGCCTTCACGTGGTCATGCAGGTCAGATCCGTAAAGCAATTGACGAACTGATCTCGGCCAAACGTCCAGTAATTTATACTGGCGGTGGCGTAGTACAGGGCAATGCTTCTCATCTGCTGACTGAACTGGCACATACTCTGGGTTATCCGGTAACTAATACCCTGATGGGACTGGGAGCATTCCCGGGTAATGACCCTCAGTTTATTGGTATGCTAGGTATGCACGGAACTTATGAAGCCAATATGGCGATGCATAATGCTGATGTAATTCTGGCGATTGGTGCGCGCTTTGATGACCGTGTTACCAATAATCCGGCAAAATTCTGCCCAAATTCTAAAGTTATTCATATTGATATTGACCCTGCGACCATTTCAAAAACGATTATGGCGCACATTCCAATTGTAGGCGCAGTAGAGCCGGTACTACAGGAAATGCTGGCCCAGTTGAAGCAGATGAATGTTTCCAAGCCGAATCCTGAAGCAATTGCTGACTGGTGGAGCCAGATCAATGAATGGCGCAAGGTACACGGCCTGAAATATCAAATGGCTAATGATGGTTCAATGAAACCGCAACAGGTAGTAGAAACCCTGTGCAAATTGACCAATGGAGATGCCATTATTACTTCTGATGTAGGGCAGCACCAGATGTTTGCTGCACTTTATTATAAGTACAAGCGGCCACGTCAATGGATCAACTCTGGTGGTCTGGGTACCATGGGCGTAGGTTTACCATATGCCATGGCTGCCAAACTGGCCTGTCCAGAACAGCAGGTGGTTTGTATTACTGGTGAAGCTTCTATCCAGATGTGTATTCAGGAATTATCAACCTGTAAACAGTATGGCCTGAATGTCAAAATTCTCTGCCTGAATAACCGTGCACTTGGTATGGTAAAACAGTGGCAGGATATGAATTATGAAGGTCGTCATTCTAGTTCTTATGTCGAGTCCTTACCTGATTTTCCAAAACTGATGGAAGCGTATGGTCATGTTGGAATCCAAATTGATCATGCAGATGAACTGGAGTCTAAACTAGCCGAAGCGATGGCGATCAATGACAAGTGTGTCTTCATCAATGTCATGGTAGACCGTACTGAGCATGTATATCCTATGCTGATTGCAGGTCAGTCTATGCAAGATATGTGGTTGACAAAAGGAGAGCGCACGAAATGAGACATATTATCTCTGTACTCGTAGAGAACGAAGCCGGCGCGCTTTCCCGTCTGGTCGGTTTATTCAGTCAGCGTGGCTACAATATTGAAACCCTTAACGTGGCACCAACTGAAGACCCAACCTTGTCACGTTTGACCTTAACAACTTATGGTGATGACCATAAGATCGAACAGATTACCAAGCAGTTGAATAAGCTGGTTGAAGTAGTAAAAGTGGTCGACCTGTCTGAAGGTGCTCATATTGAACGTGAGCTGATGCTGATTAAAGTCAAAGCATTAGGTGCAGCGCGAGCCGAGATCAAGCGTACCGCAGACATCTTCCGGGCCCAGGTAGTGGATGTAACCCCGACCACCTATACCATCCAGATTGCAGGGACAACAGAAAAAATAGATGGTTTTATTGATGCACTTGCAGAGAATACCATTCTTGAAGTGGTTCGCTCTGGTGTATCAGGCATCGCGCGTGGCGAAAAAGTTTTAACCATCTAACTGAATTTAAAAAGCATTATAGCGGAGATAACAAATGCAAATTTTTTATGATAAAGACTGTGATTTATCAATCATCCAGAGCAAAAAAGTAGCGATTATTGGTTACGGTTCACAAGGCCACGCACATGCACTGAACCTGAAAGATTCTGGAGTAGACGTTACGGTTGGCCTGCGTGCAGGTTCTACCTCTTGGAAAAAAGCAGAAAATGCTGGCCTTAAAGTTTCAGAAGTTCCTGAAGCAGTCAAACAGGCTGATCTGGTTATGATCCTCACTCCAGACGAATTCCAGTCACAACTTTATCGTGATGTTATTGAACCAAATATTAAAGAAGGTGCAACACTTGCATTTGCCCACGGGTTCTCTGTTCTTTATAACCAGGTTGTTCCGCGTAAAGATCTTGATGTCATCATGATTGCACCGAAAGCACCAGGCCATACCGTACGTTCAGAGTTCCAGCGTGGTTCAGGCGTTCCTGATCTGATTGCGATCCATCAGGATGCTTCAGGTAATGCACGTAATGTTGCGCTGTCTTATGCTTCGGGTGTAGGTGGCGGCCGTACTGGTATCATTGAAACTTCTTTCCGCGAAGAAACTGAAACTGACCTGTTTGGTGAGCAAGCTGTACTTTGTGGCGGAGCGGTTGAACTGGTTAAAATGGGATACGAAACACTGGTTGAAGCAGGGTATGCACCAGAAATGGCTTACTTTGAATGTCTGCATGAACTTAAACTGATCGTAGATTTGATGTTTGAGGGTGGTATTGCAGATATGAACTATTCAGTATCAAATAATGCTGAGTATGGTGAATATGTGACTGGTACTGAGGTTATTAATGAACAGTCTCGTGAAGCAATGCGTAATGCATTAAAACGTATTCAGTCAGGTGAATATGCGAAGATGTTTATTCAGGAAGGTGCTTTAAACTATCCGTCCATGACTGCGCGTCGCCGTCAAAATGCTGCTCATGGTATTGAAGTAACAGGCAATAAACTTCGTGCAATGATGCCGTGGATTCAAGCTAACAAGATTGTTGATAAAGAGAAAAACTAAGTTTCTGTCTTTATTTATAAAAACCCTGCATTATGTAGGGTTTTTATTTTATGAGTGAAAAAATCAGAATATCTATTTAGTGATTATTAAATATTCTGTTTTTAATTTTTTATTAAGTACTCTTTCTTAAATTCTACTTCATGATAAAAATCTTGATGCTTAAAATTGTTAAATAATGATCTGTTTTAATTGTTCTCAAGATTTATAAAATACCAAATTTAAAAATAATTTCAGGCCAAGTTAACGAAAAAATTTACCGGGTTCCAGAATACATATTTCATATTGGATGTATGGCTATTATGAGTTTTAAAATGATGAGCTAAAAAGGACTGGAAAATAAATCATCTATTATTTCGTGCTGTTTTTCTGGTCATTTATTTTTATTTTAACGTTCTATAGAATTTTCTAGATAAAAGGTAATTTTTAAAGCATTATTTAAGAAATTATTTAATTGATAATGAAAATAAAAAGAATTAACCTAAATGCAGGAATAAATAATCTTACCAATTCTTTACGCTACTCATAACAGGTATGCTTTAAGGTACTTAAATTGCAAGAAGAATAATTATCATTTTGTTTTGGATTGTTTATGGTTCATATGCATTATAACAGCATACTGGTGTTAGGCTCGGTCTTGGTGGCCGTAGCCGTCTGTTATATTGCAATCTCGCTACGTGAGCTTTTAATTCAAAATACTTTTCCTAAGTATCATAATGTAGTTCTTGCCGGGAGTGGTTTGTTTTTAGGTCTGGCGATCTGTTCAATGCATTTTGCCGGGCTTCTCGCTGTGCATCTTTCCCAAGAGTCAGTATTTGACCCTGCCTTAACCATCGTTTCATATTTAGTTGCTTCAGCTGCTTCTATCTTTGCACTCTGGTTAACTTCTCGTGAATTTCTGTCCCTACCACGTTTGGTACTTGCTGCGGTAGTGATGGGACTTGGAATCTCTGGTATGCATTATACCGGGATGATGGGTCTCATCCTGCATGGCTATATGATCTATTACCAGCTTTTGCTGGTAATTCTTTCAGTGTTAGTTGGAATACTGGGAACAGGATTGTCATTCTGGTTGGCTTTTAAATATCAGCATGCCGCTAAATACCGGTTCTGGATTAAACTGGGTGTAGCGCTGGTATTTGCACTCAGTATTTCCAGTGTTCATTATATTGCCATGGCTGGTGTCGTTTTCTATACCGGTGGACAGATTGAAGTTCTGGAACATTACCAGGCAGGGCGTACACTCTTATTATTTACTATTGTTTTTATTACCTGTCTGGTACTCATGACAGCATTTCTGGTAGCAATTCTGGAAGAGCGTCTGGAAGAGCGTAACCGGCGCCTTATGGAAATTAATAAAGAACTGGCCAATCTGGCTGTTCAGGACAATTTGACCCGGCTTCCTAACCGCCTTTTTCTGCTAGATTATGCCCAATATTTATTTATTGAGCATAAAGTAAATAAAAAGAGTTTTGCCTTTTTATATATTGATCTGGACCGTTTCAAGGCAGTAAATGATGCTTTCGGCCATCAGGTAGGTGACCAGTTATTGATTCAGGTAGCCGCTCGTATTCATCAAAATCTTGGCCCTGAAGCTAAACTGTTACGTGTAGGGGGAGATGAATTTCTCCTGATCATTGAAAATACTGGACGTAAACGTGCCATTTATTATGCTGAAAAAGTTTTAAGCCTGATTCAGGCAAGCTATCTGATTGCAGGCAAGGAAATCAATATTTCGTGCAGTATCGGTATTGCGATTTATCCAGAGCATGGTACTAATTTGCAGGATCTGTTGATCAATGCAGATGCTGCTATGCTGGCTTCGAAAGAACAGGGTCGCAATACCTATGCTGTCTTTAATTATTCTGTGCATCAGTATGAAGCTCAAAGTCAGTCTAAACTGATTAATGATATGTATAAAGCTGTAGAAGAGCGGCAATTTATCCTGTTTTATCAACCCAAATTTTCAGCTAAAACCTATGAAGTTTGTGGGGTAGAAGCTTTAATTCGTTGGAAGCATCCTACCTTGGGCCTGCTTAGCCCTAATATGTTTATAGAAGGGGCTGAAAAAACCGGTCTGATTATTCCGATGGGATATTGGGCGCTCGAGGAAGCTTGCAAACAGATCCAGTATTGGGAACAAAATGGAATCAGCCTCTGTCCGGTTGCTGTTAATCTCTCTGCAATCCAATTTGAGCATCAGAAGCTGTTTGATACCTTGGAAAACCTGTTGGAAAAGTACAGGATCCAGCCAAATAACCTGATTATTGAAATTACTGAATCTACTGCCATGCATCATATTGAACTGAGTATTCGTAGTTTTGAGCGGCTCAGGAAAATGGGTATCCTTCTTGCGATTGATGATTTTGGTACCGGACATTCAAGTCTGCTGTATTTAAAAGATTTACCTGTAGATGAATTGAAGATTGACCGGGGTTTTATTGTCGGGTTAAAGCCGGGGAATAAAGAAGAAATTATTCTAGAAAGTATTATTCAGTTAGCGACAAAACTTGGCTTGATTGTCACTGCCGAAGGTGTGGAGACACCACTGCAGGCGGAAATTCTGACACGTTTAGGTTGTCAGCAATTACAAGGTTATCTATTAGGTGCGCCTGTTGAGGTTGAGCGCTTAAAAGTTTATAAACAAAGCGTTCAACTCTAAAAGATAAAAACTCTCAAAAATAAAACTGCCATACAACTACCGATTTAAAAGCAGTCTTGATCTGCTACAATTGCGCCAATTTCAAATTTTTCTCTCACATGCTTTCAGAACATCACGTTGATGTTTTAGACAGGATGTGTACAAATGCAGATTTTTATCAATGTTTAAAGATGAATTAATCAGTCAGGTAAAGGCGCGCAGGACTTTTGCCATCATTTCGCACCCCGATGCCGGTAAGACGACCATGACCGAGAAACTCCTGTTATGGGGTAAAGCTATTCAGGTAGCAGGTATGGTTAAAAGTCGTAAGTCGGACCGTGCAGCGACTTCTGACTGGATGGAAATGGAAAAAGAGCGGGGAATTTCGATTACTACATCAGTGATGCAGTTTCCCTATAAAAATCATGTAATTAACTTGCTTGATACGCCAGGACACGAAGATTTCTCGGAAGATACTTATCGTACACTGACAGCCGTTGACTCTGCATTAATGGTGATTGATGGGGCGAAAGGTGTAGAAGAGCGAACCATTAAATTAATGGAAGTCTGTCGGATGCGTGATACGCCGATTATTTCTTTCGTCAATAAAATGGACCGTGAAATCCGTGAGCCCCTAGAATTGCTTGATGAAATTGAAAATGTTCTCAAAATCCGTTGTGTGCCAATTACCTGGCCCTTGGGTATGGGGCGTGATTTTGCCGGGGTATATCACATTGCGGAAAACAAGCTGTACCTATACAAGCATGGCTTCGGCTCAGTGATTACTGAGATTGAAGTACGTGACGGCTACGATCATCCCGATATTCGTGAAAAAGTAGGCGATTTGGCCTTTGCTGCTTTTGAAGAGTCGCTGGAGCTGGTACAGATGGCGAGCGATCCATTTGACCGTGACCTGTTCTTGCAAGGTAAACAGACACCTGTGCTGTTTGGTACTGCATTGGGCAACTTCGGTGTAGATCACGTGCTGGATGCATTTATTGGTTGGGGACCTGAGCCTAAGGCACATCCGGCACAGGAGCGTGTAGTTGAAGCGACTGAAGAGGAATTCTCTGGTTTTGTTTTCAAGATTCAGGCAAATATGGATCCAAAGCATCGGGACCGGATTGCCTTTATGCGAATCTGTTCAGGTAAATATGAAAAAGGTCTGAAGATGAATCATGTCCGTATTGGAAAGGAAGTGCGGATCAGTGATGCATTGACCTTTCTGGCAGGTGAACGTGAGCATCTGGAAGAAGCATGGCCAGGTGATATCATTGGCCTTCATAATCACGGGACTATTCAGATTGGTGATACTTTTACCTCGGGCAAAAGTCTGCATTTTACCGGTATTCCACACTTTGCACCTGAAATGTTCCGTCGAGTCCGTCTCAAAGACCCTCTAAAATCCAAACAGTTACAAAAGGGGCTGAAAGAACTTTCTGAAGAAGGTGCGACTCAGGTATTTATGCCACAGATCAGTAATGACCTGATTGTGGGAGCAGTCGGGGTACTACAGTTTGATGTAGTGGCTTATCGCCTCAAGGAAGAATATAAGGTGGACTGTATTTATGAGCCGGTCAGTATTAATACGGTGCGCTGGATTTACTGTGATGATGAAAAGATCTTGAATGAATTCAAGAAAAAAGCTCATGATCAGCTCTCTGTAGATGGTGGTGGACATCTGACTTACCTGGCACCGAGCCGGGTGAATCTACAACTCATGCAGGAACGCTGGCCAGATATTGAATTCCGCAATACACGTGAACACTAAATAGTCATGATATAAAACAGCTTCTTCGGAGACTGTTTTATTGTAAAGTTCATTGAGCAGAAGGAATATAAAATGCGTAACAAGCCCTACTTTACACTTATCCTGATCTGCTCGGTACTAAGCCTTATGGGCTGTGAAGAAAAACATAAGGCCCCTGAGTCAAAAGGCCAGCAACATTATGCTGAAAAAGTAATAGATCAGGCTGATGTGCTTCCTTATTTAAATATTAAAGAGCAACGTGCTGAGTATGCTTTGCCATTTTGTGAAAAGAAAAACTGTATTGATATCGATATTCAAACTATCAATACTCAGGATGTGTGGCTAAATCAGTGGATCGCTAAGAATCAGGCACAGATTATTCAGCAGCAGATTGATCTGAATCAGGATTTGAGTTTACAACAGGCAGTCAATACTTTTATAAAAGCTTCAGATCAGTGGCAGGCGAAATATTCTAAAAACCGTGCATACGAGCTGGAAATGAAGACTCGTATTGCATCACAGCGTAATCAATATGTACTGTTGCAAATAGGTATAGACAGTAAAATTGAAGAACTAACTATTAAAGACCGGCAATATTTTTTTGTAGCAGACCGCAAAGTCCAGAAAGCTTTGAGTTTAAATGATATTTTAAAGCCTGAGCAAAAAACTATATTAAACACCCTAGTTCAGCAGCATTATCAGGACTGGTTAGAAAAAGAGACAGCCGAGGTTCGTAAAGATGCTCCTAAAAAATTATCTTGGTCTCAGTCAGACTGGTTTTTTGATGGAGAAGGAATAGGTATACATTATCGTGCACATGAGATAGCGCCTGAAGCCAGCCAGCTGGATATCTATCTGAACCGCAAACAGACCCAGCAGATACTTAAACCTGAAATATATCAAAAAATGTTTTAAGTTGAGATACAAAAAAGATTGTGAATTACTGAATGAAGCCATTAGGCTAATACAAGGCGGTCTAAAGTAAGACGAAAATGGGTAGGGAGCAATGTTAAGAACTCAACAGGTATTAAGCTTAAGTTTATTGGTCGGAGTTATAGGTTTAACGGCATGCCAGCCGAAGGATAAACCGGAACAAAAGCCACAGACTGAACAAAAGTCTGCGGTGCCTCAACAGAAAGAACCGGTTCTAGAGGCGAAACAGGTTGATGTGATTGTCACTATGCCGGAATGTAAAGGTAATACCTGCCCACAGTTTGATGTAAAACGTCTCAGCTCTAATTACGCCTTTGTAGATGATGCAGTAGATCAGGCTGTTTTAAGCAGTCTGGGGCAGATTCTTGACGTCAGTGAAATGGTAAAAAAAACGGTTGAAAATTCAGAAGTTCAGTCAAAAAAAGATACTGCTGAAAGCCAACCTGAAACCAGCCAGACAAATTCAACCACTACTCCAATTGATCAGCAAAACTTTGATGCTCAGGTGCAGCGTTATGCCGATGTCTTTTTAGATCTAGACCGTGAAATCAAGACATTAAGCGCCAACCAGCAGATCAGTCTGACCGTAGCGCCCAAGGTACTTCAAAGTAAAGGTCCCTTGGTGACAGTTGTGTTAAATACTAGCAGTTACTTGGGTGGTGCACATGGCTCAGCATCTCAGCAATATTATAATTTTGATCTTGTGAAAAAGCAGCAGCTACAGCTAAAAGATATTTTAAATGGCAATCAACAGGCAGTACTCGAAAAGAAATTTTATAGTGCCTTCCAGAACTGGGTGATGGAGAACAAGCTCGCCAGTAGTGTAGAAGAATATGAACAGGTCTGGAAATTCAAGCTCTCTAATAATTTCTTTTTAGCCAAGCAGGGATTGATTTTACAATATGGAGAATATGAAATTGGCCCCTATGTGGTTGGCCTGCCACGTCTTGTAGTACCCTACAGTGAGCTACAGGATGTGATCAAAACAGAATACTTGCCACCAGATGTCAAAACTACTGCAGTTCCGGCTACGCCCGAAGCGGACAAATAATTTATGGACAGGCTGGCGCTATTTGATACTCACACACATTTTGATGTGCCAGATTTTGACGAAGACCGTGAACATCTGGCCTATCAGGCTAAAGCAGCCGGAGTTGAAAAGCTGGTATTAATCGGTTTTGTGGAGTCGCGCTTTAATGACCTGGTTGATACCCATCATTATATAAATAGTTTAAAAGATGCACCAGAGAGTTATCTCGCACCAGGTTTGCACCCTTTTTATATTGAACAGCATCAGTTTTCAGATCTGGATCGGCTGGAAAATCTACTAAAAACTCATGAGAGTGTCGCTATAGGGGAAATCGGACTGGATACTTTACTTAAACAGCATAAGCAGCCAGAAGTTTTTCAAAAGCAGCAGGATTATTTTTCTGCACAGCTCGAGCTGGCAGCACAGCATCATAAACCGGTGCTGTTACATATCCGTAAAGCACATGCTGATGTACTGAACTTACTCAAGAAACACAAATTTAAACTGGGCGGTATTGCCCATGCGTTTAGTGGCGGTATTGAAGAGGCAAAAGCATTTGTAAACTTGGGTTTTAAACTGGGTATTACAGGGCAGGTGACTAATCGCAATGCAAAAAAATTAAGAAAAGTGGTGCAAGATATAGGACCTGAACATCTGGTTATTGAAACAGATTGTCCTGATATGACGCCTCTATGTTGCCAAACTTCAACTGAACAGCGTACCCGTAATGTACCCGGTAATTTAACTTATGTACTGGATGAACTGTCTGTAATATTTGGAATCTCACATGAGGAATTAGCCAAAACTTTATGGCATAACTCATTCACTGCCTTGCATATAAGCCAGAAACTGACGAAGAACTAGAAACGTAAAATCAGATATTAACTAATCAATAACACTGTATTCCTATTCTTGGCATACATTAAATGGAGCATGATTGACAAGAACAAAGTTGAAGCCGGAGGATTGCCGTATGGCTAAGTACAGTACAATTAATAGTTTTAATTCACTGACGACTTTAAAAACAACAAAAAAAAACTATCAGATCTTCAGTTTAAGACAGGCCCAGCAGCATCTGGATGATTTTACCAGGCTACCTAAATCTTTAAAAATATTACTCGAGAACCTGCTACGTTTTGAAGATCAGATTACAGTAAAGCAGGAACATATACAGGCTTTAGTTGCATGGCAGCAGAATCGCAGTTCGGTTCAGGAAATTCAGTATCGGCCAGCGCGGGTTCTAATGCAGGATTTTACTGGAGTACCAGCTGTAGTTGACTTGGCTGCCATGCGTGCAGCAGTCGAAAAGGCAGGAGCTGATCCAGAAAAGATTAATCCGCTAAGCCCTGTTGATCTGGTGATTGATCATTCTGTTATGGTTGACCATTTTGCAGATGAACATGCTTTTGAAGCCAATGTTGCTGTAGAGATGCAGCGCAATGGCGAGCGCTATCAGTTTTTACGCTGGGGGCAATCTGCTTTTAATAATTTTAGCGTCGTTCCTCCAGGTACAGGAATCTGTCATCAGGTCAATCTTGAGTATCTTGCACAGACTGTATGGACTGGTGAATCAGATGGAAAAGAATTTGCTTTTCCAGATACGCTGGTAGGAACAGATTCCCATACAACCATGATCAATGGTTTGGGAGTGCTGGGCTGGGGCGTAGGTGGAATTGAAGCAGAAGCAGCCATGCTAGGACAGCCCATTTCCATGCTCATTCCTGAGGTAATCGGTTTTCAGCTCACCGGAAAACTGCGCGAAGGAATTACAGCTACAGATCTGGTACTGACGATTACCCAGATGCTACGCCAGAAAGGGGTAGTTGGAAAATTTGTCGAGTTTTATGGTGACGCGTTGGCTGAACTGCCACTGGCGGACCGTGCCACTATTGCCAATATGGCCCCCGAATATGGTGCAACTTGTGGTTTTTTCCCGGTTGATGAGGTCACCTTGGGTTATTTACGCCTGACCGGCCGAGATGCTGAACGGATTGAACTGGTTGAAGCCTATTGTAAAGAGCAGGGCCTATGGCGCGAAGCAGGAGATGAACCGGTCTTTACTGATACGTTAACCTTGGATATGAGTACAGTCGAAGCAAGTCTGGCTGGACCAAAGCGCCCACAAGACAGAGTGGCACTTTCTGATGTGCCTCATACTTTTCAGGCACTCATGGATCTGCATTTAAAGCCTACTAAAGCTGAGAAGGAACGACTGGAAAATGAAGGGGGCGGTGGAACAGCTGTTGAGGCAGAACAGGCCAATTTACCCCATTCTAATCCTTGCTGCGTAATAGAGGGTAAAAACTACTTCCTCTCTCATGGTGATGTGGTGATCTCAGCCATTACCTCATGCACCAATACATCAAATCCGAGTGTTATGCTGGCAGCAGGTTTGCTGGCTAAAAAAGCAGTAGAACAAGGCTTGCAACGGAAAGCATGGGTAAAAAGCTCTCTGGCTCCAGGCTCCAAAGTTGTGACTGATTATTTGAAAGCATCTGGACTGATGCCTTATCTCGATCAGCTGGGTTATAACCTGGTAGGGTATGGGTGTACCACCTGTATCGGAAATTCAGGCCCTTTGCCAGAACCTATCGAAGAGGCAATCCAGAACTTTGACTTAAATGTAGCCGCCGTACTCTCTGGGAACCGTAATTTTGAAGGGCGTGTTCATCCACTGGTAAAAACGAACTGGCTGGCATCTCCCCCTCTGGTGATCGCCTACGGTCTGGCTGGAAATATTCGCACTGATTTAAGCTCTGAACCAATTGGTGAAGGAAAAAATGGCGAAAAAATTTATTTGAAGGATATCTGGCCGACCCAAGCTGAAATTGAAGAGGCTTTGCATTATGTAAATACCCAAATGTTTCATAAAGAATATGCGGCTGTTTTTGAAGGTGAAGAAAACTGGAAATCTCTGAAAATTCCCGAAACTAAAACTTATCAGTGGGATGAGCACTCTACCTATATCCGTCATCCACCGTTTTTTGAAAAAATTGATCAGCCCCCACAAGCGGTTAAAAATATTGAAAAAGCACGAATACTGGCTGTTCTGGGGGACTCAGTCACTACTGACCATATCTCACCGGCGGGAAATATCAAGCAAGACAGTCCGGCAGGCCGTTATTTGCAGGAACTGGGTGTAGAGCCAAAAGACTTTAATTCGTATGGATCACGCCGTGGTAATCATGAAGTAATGATGCGCGGAACTTTTGCCAATATCCGGATTAAAAATGAAATGCTGGGTGGTGAAGAAGGTGGCAATACACTCCATATACCCACCCATAAGAAAATGTCTATTTATGATGCGGCCATGCAATATCAGGCAGAAAACACACCTTTGGTTATTATAGCAGGTAAGGAATATGGCACAGGTTCATCACGTGACTGGGCAGCTAAAGGAACTAATTTACTGGGAGTGAAAGCTGTTATTGCCCAGAGTTTTGAGCGAATTCACCGCTCCAATCTGGTGGGTATGGGAGTGTTACCTTTACAGTTCATGCCAGATGAAAGCAGGACTTCACTCAATATTAATGGTGATGAAATTCTGTCAATTCATGGTTTATCTGATGACTTGTCACCGCAGCAGATACTAAGGGTAGAGCTAGAACAACCTGATGGAACGCAGTCAAGTTTTAAGGTTCTGTGCCGTATCGATACTGTTAATGAGGTCGAGTATTTTAAGGCCGGTGGCATTCTCCATTATGTGCTGCGGCATTTGATTGCTTCCTGAAGAGTAGTTGCCTGAGCTTCATATCATTTATATGGTTCAGGCAGTAGAAATTTTTTGGATCTTATGAGCTGTCACACTGAGGTCATTCCCGCTAAAATAGAGTGATCTGTAATATTTTCATGGAATGTAATGACTGAACTTCTCCAAAACGATGAATATGAGCGCCGATTTGCGGGTGTAGCCAAAATCTATGGAGATGAGGCATTTAATTACTATGAACACAGTCATGTTATGGTGATTGGAATCGGCGGTGTAGGTTCTTGGGCGGTAGAAGCTTTGGCCCGTTCCGGCATAGGTGAATTGACATTGGTCGATATGGATGTGGTAGCTGCATCTAATATTAATCGACAGTTACCTGCTATGACCGCTACCTTGGGACAGGAAAAAATTGCTGTCATGGCTGAACGTTGCTATTCCATTAACCCCAGAATTAAGGTCAACCTAGTTGATGACTACCTGTCTTCAGACAATGTAAAAGAGATACTTGCTATGGCGCCTGATCTGGTACTGGACTGTATTGATGATGTCAAAGCTAAACTGGTCCTCATGCTGCATTGCCGCTTTAATAAAATCCCTCTGATTGTTTCTGGTGGAGCAGGAGGCAAGCTTGACCCGCTTAAAATCAGAGTGGCAGATCTGTCAAAAACCGAACAGGATCCTATGCTGGCTAAACTACGTACCCAGTTACGCAGTAAAGGAATTTGCAAAAAGCCAAAAGAGAAATTCGGGATTACCTGTATTTATTCAATTGATAATCCGTTTTCCAGTAGCGAAGTTTGTGCTAGTGCAGGGCTGCGCTGTGGAGGATATGGTTCTGCTGTGGTGGTAACTTCAAGTTTTGCCATGGTGGCAGTCGCAGAGGTTTTGAGAAAACTTGAAGCAATTAAGGCAAAACAGTAACGCTACTGCTTGTATTTTATAATATACTTTTAGAAATAAAGCCCCTTAAACAGGGGCTTTAAAGTTTAAAAAATATGTTGTTCTTTCAGGTAATCTTCAGTGCGCTGCATGGCAGCCTTAATATTCTGAATCGCACTTTCGACATCGGCATAAGTTTTGGCATTTCCTCCACTTAAAGCCTGACGCCATTTTCGGGCTCCAGGTAAATACTGGAATAAACCTAAAATATGCCGGGTAATCACAGATAGTGGTGCACCCTCTTCTAGCCGTTTGGCAATATAAGGAAGCATCTGTTCCATAATTTCAAAACGGTCTGGCATGGGTAAATTCCAGAGCTCACCTAATTCGGCTAGCAGATAAGGATTATGGTAGGCTTCACGGCCAATCATGACACCATCTACATGTTTCAAGTGCTCTTGTGTCTCAGCTAAAGTTTTAACGCCGCCATTAATTTCAATCGTGAGGTCAGGACGTTCCTGTTTTAACCGGTAGACATCCTCATAACGCAAAGGTGGAACTTCACGGTTTTCTTTTGGAGATAATCCTTGTAATAGGGCAATACGGGCATGCACAATAAAATTATTACAACCAGTTTTTGCTACTGTGTCCACAAAATGCAGCATCTCTTCATAAGATTGCATGTCATCAATTCCGATTCGATGTTTAACCGTAACCGGAATATTAACTGCCTGGCGCATCGCTGAAATACATTCTGCCACCAGCTCAGGCTCTGCCATCAGGCAGGCACCAATTTTATTATTTTGTACCCGGTCACTTGGACAGCCGACATTCAGGTTAACTTCATTATAACCCCAGTCCTCAGCCATCTTTGTACATGTGGCCAAATCTTTTGGATTGGAGCCACCGAGTTGGAGTACAATCGGATGTTCTTCCCGATTGTAATTTAGATGGCGGCCAGCATCTCCAAATAAGATCGCTCCAGTCGTGACCATTTCAGTATAAAGGATCACATTTGGATTAAACAGGCGAGCAAAGAAACGGTAGTCACGGGTCGTCCAGTCCATCATCGGCGCAACACTGATTCGTGGATTCTGTGTGTTGCTTGGTTTTGATAAAATACTCATTGAAAATCAACCTTTTGAATCAGTGTTGTGTTAAATTTATTTGTATCTATTTCATCTTTTTTTGCTCTTTTTAAAATTTGATTTACGCTATAAATACGCCATAATAAGTAAAAATATCATAAGGCGTAAAAATGGGTACAATCACGCAGCGTAAGTTAGTCGATGGATCAATACGCTATCGTGCTGAAATTCGAATCAATCGCAAAGATTTACCGATATATAAAGAGAGTAAAACATTTGGATCGAAGAAAGTTGCAGCAATTTGGTTAGCAAAAAGGGAAGCTGAAATAGAAGAAAATCCTGAGATTTTGTTTGGTCAAGAGGATGTGATAGATCTAACTCTTTCTAACGCTATTTCGAAATATTTGGCGGAAGTGGGAGCTGAGTATGGAAGAACTAAAACATATTCACTCAAACTTATTCAGAAGTTTTCAATCGCGCGGCATGTTATCACAAAAATTAAATCGACTCATATTGCTGAACACGTGGCCCTACGCAAAAAGGGCATTGAAGATCTAGGACTTGACCCTGTTGCATCTAGTACACTCCAGCATGAGTTGTTACATATTAGAGGGGTGCTATCTCATGCAGCGGTGATGTGGGATATAGATATTGATCTAAATGCCTTTGACAAAGCGACAGCGCAATTACGAAAAACACGCCAAATTTCTTCAAGTCAGAAAAGAGATAGGCTCCCGACCAATGATGAGCTGATGGCACTTACAAAATATTTTGTACAAAAATGGCGTAATCCGAACTATAGCTATCCAATGCATTTAATTATCTGGTTTGCGATCTACTCATGTAGACGTGAAGCGGAAATCACTCGAATGAAATTAATAGATTTTGACAGGCATAACAACTCATGGAAAATACGTGATTTGAAAAACCCAACGGGCTCTAAAGGTAATCATAAAGAATTTAATGTGTTACCTGAGTGCAAAAAAATTATTGAGCTTTTATTGGAGACGGAAGTTAGAGCTAGAATGTTGAAAAGAGGCTATGGTGATGAATATCTAATACCTCTGAGTCCAAAAACAATAGGTGGTGAATTTAGAAAAGCATGTAAGTTATTGGGAATTGATGATCTAAGATTTCATGATTTGAGGCATGATGGGTGTACCCGTTTAGCTGAGCAAGGGTTCACTATCCCCCAGATACAGCAAATTAGTTTGCATGATTCGTGGGGGAGCTTGGAAAGATATGTATCTGTTAGGCGAAGAAAACAGACCCTTAATTTTGAGACTTCATTAGAGCTGACTTCGTAAAAATTTCATACTCTTTAGCTTGTTCGTTGTAACGTTTGTCTAAAACAAAAGCTAAGTCAAAAATATCAACTAAGTATGGTGATTTTTGACTTTCATCTATCTTGTAGCAAATAAATGGAAATTCCTTTTTTCTCGCTTTTTCTAATATTTTTGCTTTACTTAGATGGGGGTAATACATGGCTGCCACTTGTTCAAGAGTGGGAGTCATAGTTTTAAATTGCATGAATAAATAATCTGATAAATTCATTTGTACTTTGTTCATTTGGTTACTCTTTTAAAAGTTAATTCTTGAATCTTTAGTCATACAACTAAGGTATAGCTAACAAAATTCACTGAAATAATTGTAAAAAAGATGAAATGACTAATAATGAGGAAATAAGGGTAACTTTTTTCTGCATAGATAGCTCAATGCCAAAACTAACAGACATTCAAATCAACACTATTAAACTATTAGATTATTTATACTTCTACGATATTGTTTCGTTAGAAACCTTTTCTGATGAGAAGTCGGATTTTTATAAAAGGTTGAATGATTCTTTTCATCTAATTTTAGCTACAAGAAAATATAGAGGGCTGAGAGCTGAGCACTACAAGCATTTACTATTGATGGGGCTAGACTTAAATATTACCTATTATAGTAAATCGGATAAGATGCAAGATAATGATGTTAGCAATTTTATCTCTGCTTTTAATGATGAGATACGTTTAGAAGTCGATAGGGCGGGTTTTCCTATTGATGAATTTGCCCAAGATTTGCAGAACATATTGGATAGACAACCTATATATCCGTTGAGCGGAAATGAACGCTATAAAATAGTTAGTCAGTTTTTAAGCTATGAATATGACAATATTGCCATTGGAGTACTTGGAAAATTAATTGATATGGGGATCTTAAAGGTCTCAAAGTATAGTAAAGCCTATCAGGTGATATCTCAGGAATTATTAGATAAGTTATTCTTTAGAGCTATGCTATTTCTTGAATTAGAAATTTTTAAAAATAAGCTGTTGGCATCAAATTTAAAAATGTCGCAGATTGTAGATTTGAATAATTTAAGTGACCATGAAAAAGTCGTTGCAGTTATTAAGTCTAACGCCAAGTTGGAAGCTTTGGAAAAAGTAGATTATCAGCGTATCTATACTATTGATCTAAACAAAAAAAATGATTTGTCGAGGTATCTTACTAATGTAGAGGCAAGGTTAGGGCATAATCCGATCTTTAAACCCAACCTTGCATCTTGGGTTAGCTTGCTAGGAGCATGGCATCTAATGCTGGTCAAAAAGAACAACATAAATAAACCATTATACCGTGAGACCCCTATCCACATCTTAGATGCTGAACCTACCTGTTCTGAGATAGCAAAAAAAGAAATGGAAGAGTATGGCTTTGCCATTTCGGAAAGAACCTTATTTGACCAACATAATAGTATTTTTGATTTTTATAAGCTTATTAGAATTACAGTGAATGACATGGTAGATGAGGGCTTCTATGGAGTATTAGAACCAGTACTTACTAAATATTTCTTTTATGATCCCAATATTGGGGATAAGTTTAAAAGTGCTTTAAGCAAAGTGAATATGAGTTTAAATCAATAAAATTTTATTAAGATACCTATTTTCATTAGGTCTGCACGCACAAACCCAATCTTAGTTATACAATGGACTAGATTGGGTGTGACTGGTGGAAAGATTACTTTTACAAATATAGGTTTTCTCCATCGACTGAACAGCATTCTTTGGCATAGGTTTCATTGATGAGTCTTTCGATCATTTGCTCTTCGGACACACCATTCTTGAAAGCTAATGTAAGCAACGCTTCTCTGGCTCTTTTGGTTAATGCGTAATAGTTAGGTTTTTTCACCTTTTTCTCCTCACGGTGCTTTTTTTGATACCACGCATTAGATAATTTTTTTCTTAGAGCATAGTGAATATTTTCATCTTCATAATAGATAATATCAAATATTGAGTTAATTAAAGTCTCATATTCAGATACATGTGATGCATCTCTTCTGTATCTTCTAAATTCTGAGTTTTCATTAATATACTTTTTAGCCCATACAAAAAAATCAGAGCATGGTGCTTTAAAGTGACTGTTGAATTTTGTGTATATTTTGTCAAATCGATAATATATATTTTCAATTGATCTAGGATTTTCATAATAAATAGGGATTGTGTAAGCCTGATAAAGAAGCTGGAAGTATAGGTTTTTTATATCTAAAATTAAGCGATCTCCTTCTTTTTCATGCAAGACTTTGCATGCAAATTGTAAGAATCTTTGATTGTCTTTAATTTTATTAAAGTCAAAAGAATGTATTTTGATTCTAGACTGAAAATCCTTTAAATCACGTAAAAAATAATAGATATCATCCTCATTACTATTATTCATTTCATCAATTATAAATCTACTTATGTTCCTGAGTTTATCTAGGCTGTTCAGTTTTGCTATGTCTTTTTCTATAGCATCGTTGCTCTCCCGTATTCCGCGATTATTATAAATATTTGGGCGATTATAGACATACAGTGCACAGATAAGATCTTCCTCTGGAAGTTGTGTCAGGTATGATTTAAGAGCGTCTAGTTCAGAATTGCGCATTTTGTATCCTGTTTTTAAAAAGCTTACGTCATACTTTAGGCAATAAAAACAATACCTTCTACTAAGTTTTTCGCTCTATTTCCCCTTGTTTTACACTATATTTTTAAATGCTTTACATGAGGGGGAATTCGTAGTGGAAAAGCAGATAAAGCGTGGCCACATGAAGTGATTAGGTTGCTTTAAAAATGGTTATCGTACATTCATGATGCTAATCAGGTTTAATGATTGTACGAGGGAGTGACGCATAACTTTTTCTAAAAATCTGAGTTAATAGTGGCTTTAATATTGATGGTTAACCCTTTTGATATGTATTGTAAGTATTAATATTCAGATTTTCATTTATGTTTGATTTTGTTTTTAGTGGTAGGTTATTAATATTATTAAATATATATCATATAGAGATTAATACTTTTACTACTCATAAGTTTATAGCATTAAGCACAATCTAACTAAAATTTATATTTATACAGTTTACCCATGTCATATGGAGCTATTTCCATATTGAGTATTAAACATGAGTAAATCAATTAATGAATCTAAATTAACCATCCAACTTGAAGTGACTACAAACTTATGGATTAAGGCTAAAAATGAACCGTTAGATTTCTATGAGGAATTTGCAGAGTTACTAATACAGTTTGATGATATTTATCGTTCAGGCTCTCAGTACTTTGGTTATATCAATGCATGGTGTGATTGGTTAGATGAGTATGATATTTATGATCTAGATTTTGATGAAGTCGTCGAAGAGTTGAAATATGAATCATTTGATTACTATCAAGATTACTTTAAGGGATATCAGAGTAGACAGCTGAAAGATCTCCGTAGGCATCGTGAGAACGAAAAACGTAATCTTGAATCTTTATCGAGAAAATTAGATAGAGCTCTTAGTCGGTATTCAAAGTCAGAAGTAGTGAGAGTGGATATTGCATATTTGCAGAGCTGTCACAGTATCGTCGATATCCAAATGTTCTACCAAGATTTAGAGGAATTGCGTAAAGCGATATCTAAGCGTAAAGATCCGTTTCATGACTTAGTAGATTTTGCATGGGCTTTAGAGCAGGGTGAAACTAAAGGTTATCATTGCCATTTGCTGTTGATCTTTAATGGGCATCAACGTCAAAAAGGATGGGCTATAGCGGATAAGGTCGGGAAGTTGTGGAAGCAGATTACTAATGATGAGGGCTGTTATTTCAACTGTCATGATCCAGAGCAAATAGCCAAGTATAGAGAGCTTGGTATTCTTGGTATCGGTAGAATACATCGGGATAATCCAGTGGAAGTTCGTAACCTTCGTAATGCAGGTGCTTATCTAGTAAACCCTGAGAAAGAAGCTCAATATCTACGAGTTAAGCTTAGTCCCAAAATGCGGACATTCCAATAAATAGGAGCTTAAAAGAAAAAGGCTTAAACAAGTGTTGATTTGAGCCTTTTAACGCAGTTTAAGGTTTGAAAGTCCATACGCCTTGATCAGTGCTGATTTCTACTTCTAGGATATCTCGCCTGTTGCAATAAAGAGCTACTGTTTTAAAAGAAGCAAAACCTAATTGTAAATTTAGTACATGATCTGGTTTTAAATTTTCGACTTGACAGCGACCTCGATTGACTTTGATTCCTGTAATTGTCACAGCATCAACTTTAGATTGAATCTTAAGATTGGACATGTGATCCCAGCTTTGGTTCGGTAGAAAATCAATTTTAATAGGTGATTCTGTTGGTATTTGTTGTGTTTGGAATTGCGGAAGTTGTTCAAGTTGGGTAGTTAGTTCTCCAAAGCAACCATTAGATAAAGATACACCAGGTTCTATAGATTCTGGGGAAAAGGTTACTTCTTCTCCTTCACATTTAAAACTATGGCCTGTACTTAAATTTGAAAGCGTGACATCCCAATTAAAAACTTCAGTACCATTATCGGCAATAGTTTCAATATGCTTGATATTGTCTAATTCGATGATATATGGATTTGGTACTTGATACATTCCTTGGACTTGTTCATCAATCCAACCTTTTAATGCGATAGGTCCTTTTGCCTCAATGTTTGCTTGTATATCTTTAATAGGATCATCTTGATTTAAAGAGGTTGTTTCCTGTGGAGCTGATTCAGTAGAGTTATTATTTTTACTACATGCGGTGGTTAAAAGAAGGCTACTGATTAATAGTAATGCTAAGCTTGATTTCATTGAGTTCTCGTTGATTTTGTTTTTTAAGTAACTAATATCTAAAACTAATTATCTTTTTATGATATTTATTATTTTTTATAAAAGCAATCTGATTTAAGTGAATTGTAAAAAATCTCAGATATACATCATCTAGATGAAAACAAAGTTATTTCAACTTTCAGGGCTTACCAAACGGTAAGCCTTTGTCATTTTTGGAGATGTATATTATGAGTTTAACTTGTCCTTACTGCCTATCTGATCAAGTGATCCAAGTGGTGAATCAACAAGTGAATGGCACTGAATCATCAGGTCTTGCAGGTGCGGTCATTGGTGGTCTATTTAGCAGCATGTTTGATGAGCCTAAAAAGCCAATCACTATGACCTACTATCACTGTAATCAATGTCAGCAGAACTTCCGCTAACAACCTAGGAGATAAAAACGATGGCACATCAAATCGAACAAATCGCCTATGTTGGTGAAACCCCTTGGCATGGTCTAGGCAATCAGCTGAGTCCGAATCAACCACTGGAAGTCTGGGCACAGCAAGCTGGAATGGACTGGTGGATAGAATCCTCTAACGTCAGCTATATGGCACAGAATGAACGTGGTCAGAGCATCATCATGCCTTTTGAAGAGCAGCGAGTGTTATATCGCTCAGATACACATGCGCCTTTATCTGTGGTCAGTCAGCGTTATCAGGAAGTTCAACCAATGGAGATTCTGGAGTTCTACCGGGATCTGACTGAGCAATCTGGCTTTGAGTTAGAAACCGCAGGGGTTTTGAAAGGCGGGAAGAAGTTCTGGGCATTAGCGCGTACAGGTCAAAGTACCGCGTTAAAGTCTAAGGATGTCAGTAATGGTTATATCCTGCTGGCTACTGCGTGTGATGGCACCTTGGCAACGACAGCACAGTTCACCAGTATCCGGGTGGTCTGTAACAACACTTTAGCAATTGCTCTACGTGGACAAAGCAGTAGTGCTGGTGTAGTGAAAGTTCCACATAGCACCAAGTTTGATGCAGAGAAAGTGAAACAGCAATTGGGTATTTCAGTTCGTGCCTGGGATGAGCACATGTATGAAATGAAACAACTCACACAGCGTAAGGTGAGTCAGCAGGAAGCCAAAGCTTATTTTGATGCCGTATTCAACAACAGCACCATGTCAATTTCCGATCCTGAAGAAAACATCATTCAGTTCTATCGTAATGTCGCGCAGCAAGCTCAAGAGAAAAAGCCTGAACCAAATGGTCGTGCCATGAATAAAGCTTTGGACATGTTCAATGGGCAAGGACGTGGTGCTGACCTGTCATCCGCCAAAGACACTGCTTATGGCTTACTGTGTTCGATCACAGAATTTGTGGATCATGAACGACGTGCCATGAGTACCGATCATCGTCTTGATTCAGCTTGGTTTGGTGCAGGCGCAGGTCTTAAGCAACGTGGACTGGAACAGGCTTTATCTTTGATAGCCTAAGCTCATGTAATCCATCCAACCTTAACCCCGCAAGTCTCAACAATCGCTGAGTACAGCACACACGTAACTCTCTCTACTTACTACTCACAATCAATAATCTGAATCAGCATGCATATCGCCATACCCGACCTCGTGTCGGGTATGGCTTTTTTATGCGCTTCTTTTTTACAAAAACTGAAATTTATAAGGATAGAACCATGAATCAAATCGCACCGATTTCAAATCAGACTGTACAGGCAGGTGTTCAAACTGCATTAAATCCATTAACTACACCTAAACGAGCTAGTTCTGCAAAACGCTTAGTCAACACCAAAGATATGGCGTATCAAGATTGGCTTGAAGTCCGTAAGCAAGGCATTGGCAGCAGTGATGCCGCGACTGCCTGTGGTCTTAATCCCTACATGTCGATGTTGGAACTCTGGTTAATCAAAACCGGACGACAGGCTCAATCCATAGAAGATGAAAGCTCAGGTGTAGCACCGCTGTATTGGGGCAAGCAGCTGGAACCTTTGGTGGCAGAGTTCTATAGCATGCGCACCCATAACAAGGTGCGACGGATCAATGCAGTACTTCAGCATCCTGATCCCGATAAACACTTTATGTTAGCCAATCTGGATTACAGCATAGCCGGCAGCGATGAAGTCCAAATTTTGGAATGCAAAACAGCAGGTGAGCATGGAGCAAAATTGTGGCGTGATGGTGTGCCTTTATACGTGCTTTGTCAGGTACAACATCAACTGGCAGTAACAGGTAAACATGCAGCGCATGTTTGTGTCTTGATCTGTGGGCATGAAACCAAAATCTTCAAAGTGACACGGTCTGAATCAGTGATTCAACACATCGTTAAGGCAGAGCGTTATTTCTGGGAATGTGTGGAAACGGATACTCCGCCATCCGTTGATGCAAGTGAATCCGCAGCTAAAGCGATTCAACAACTCTATCCAGCGCATGTGCCCTTGACTGTAGAGGATCTCTCGCAAAATGAAAATGCCAATTTGATGTTCGACCAGCTCATCAAAATGAAAGAAGAGATTCAGCATCAGCAGGAACGCTTTGACCAGCTTAAACATGAAATCCAGATGATGATGCAAGACAAGGAAAGGGCAGTCTTTGCTCATGGCTCAGTGGTCTGGAAGAAAGCCAAGGACTCCATCAGTCTCAACACCAAGGTATTGCTTCAGCACCAGCCTGAACTCATCGAGCTTTATCCACTTCAAAAGCAAGGCAGTCGTCGATTCAACATCTATACCGACTAAGCCCTATCTACAGCACCAAATCAAAAATTCACAAAAATCGCTCCCCGCTCTCTACCCTTCGGTAGAGAGCAAATCGGTCGCGATCTCCGTAGCACTTTATCTGGCTCTACATTCTTTGGGTAACTTATTTGGTCCTTGTTCCGACCTACATACATAGACCCAAATTTGTAAGGTAATACATTAAGGAATATCAACATGATTAAAGGTTTAGCAATTACTCCTCCAATACTCGGACGGATCAGTATTGGTCGGATGGTTGAAAAGAATGGCAAGCGATTGCCTGAAAAAGATGATCAATTCACCATTACTTCCCAGATTCAAAGCAAGGAAGGCTGGGTTAAACATCCATTAGATGATCAGCTTCGAGCGAATACTCCCAATCAAAAGTTGCGCTCAATCCCGGTCAGAATGATCTTTAATGATCCTGATCTGAACTTACGCGCTGAATACACCTTATTTGACCGACAGACCGGACGGCCAGTGTGTGTCGGTAATGGAGAAACCTGCCAACGTTTAACCGACCAAGGCGTAGAGCAACATCCCTGTCCATCGCCAGATTTATGTCCATTAGCGCAAGGCGGGCATTGCAAGCCCTATGGGCGTTTGCATGTGAACTTGGATGAGTCAGATGAGTTTGGCACCTTCATCTTTAGAACCACGGGTTTTAACAGTATTCGGACTTTGGCAGCTCGACTGAGTTATTACCATGCAGCGTCTAATGGTTTGTTATCTTGCCTCCCATTGCAGTTGATATTGCGTGGTAAGAGTACGACACAAAGCTATCGTCAGCCGGTCTATTACGTGGATCTGACTTTAAGGGAGGGTATTAGCCTGAATGAGGCTATTATTCAGGCGAAGCAAATTGATGAACAGAGTAAACAAGCAGGGTTTTATCAGGAAGCTTTGGACTTTATCGCAAGGAAGGGTTTTGCCAATGCACAGTTTGAAATAGATATAGAAGAGGGAATACATACATTAGAGGAATATTACCCTGAACAAGAACAGAACCGCATAGGGGAACAACAAGTTTCACCTGAAGAATGTGTGCAAGATATTCAACAGCGGTTACGGCAAAGTGTGAGAGCTGTAAATTAGTAAACGTATAACTAGAACTAAGCACTTTTAAATTCTGGGAAGGAATTTTAATATTCCAAACCAGAATTTAAATAGTAATTATTTTGTGTGATTTTTTATGTAATTTTGTGTATTTTAGCGTTTTTAGTTAAATCTTTATTCCTTATAAAAATTGAAGAGACATCACCTGTCCAACTTACAAGCAGAATAGCGAATTAAAGAGGGTAGTTAAAGTGAGATATGAAAAGTATTGAGTCAAGTCGCCATGAAACTCTAGCAAACCGTTTAGCAGATATTCTGACCCGATTAAATTCTGGCTATAGACTAGAGCCTAATGCGCTTGCAAAAGAATATGAAACCCATCCGAGAACGATCAAGAGAGACTTCGATCGTTTTGAGGGATGTAATATTCCTTTGCAAAAAGAGGGAAAATATTATTTTTTAGATCCAAAGTATTTGGGGCAGCTTACTTTTAAAGATATTAGAACTTTTTCGCAGATCTCTGGTATTCAATCTTTATATCCGAGGCTTGATGTCTCATTCTTGCGTGAGCTTCTAGATAGTCGAGTATATGGAGCGAAAGGTTATTCAGTTGAAGATGCATCTCAGTTTAAAGAGTTATTTCGACTTTTTAGTGAAGCAATCCTAAAACATCAGCAAATTGCATTTCTTTACAAGAAAGAATCACGTGTGGTTGAGCCTTATAAGTTGCTGCATCACCACGGTAGTTGGTATTTGGCAGCAGTAAGAAAAGGTGAGTTAAGGGCTTATAGATTAAGCCGAATAGAGTTATCTCCACATACTCATGAATTAGCAAATTACAAACCTGACCCACAGATTTTATCTCAATTAGAGGATGAAAAGAGTATCTGGTTTGGACAGGAAAAGTTAGAAGTCATTTTAACTGTTCATGTAGATGTAGCCTCACACTTTCAGCAGCGACAACTATTACCTGAACAACAGGTTATTAAAGAGTTGGATGATGGAAATCTATTACTTTCGAGTCGAATTACTCATGTAACTCAAATTTTACCTTTAGTTAGGTATTGGATTCCTCATTTAAAAATTGTGAATCCTGTAGGACTTCAAGAGCAAATAGAAGAAGAGTTAAAAAAGTACCTAGGTATTTGATAGATAAAAATCTTAAACAAAGGGGTTATTAATGAGTGAAAATATGAGAGAACAAATATTATCCACTGGAAAAATCTTAATCAGTGATATTGCACAGGCAATAAAGAATGAGATTCAGCCGTTAGATGAGAAAAGCCAACAGCGATTAAATCAAATTGCAGAATTAGATCAAGAGGCAGTAGATCAGAAAGTAATAGAGTTAAATGAATTAGGAAAGGCTAAACCTGCGCGGTTTCAATTAAAAGATGTTGTTTTACCTGTAGCCACTGAAAATGAAATTCGCGAGGCTTTAATTAAAGTTAGATTTCACGAATTAATTTATCATTCTTGGGGATTTAATGAAATCGATCCCGCAGGTAAAGGCTGTGTCTTAAATTTTTATGGTCCGCCAGGAACAGGTAAATCTCGTGGTGCGGAGGCTTTAGCTGGTGAGTTGGGTTTACCTTTTTTAAAGGTTGACTTAGCTGAGCTTGAGAGTAAGTTCATGGGAGAAACGGCCAAAAATTTATGTGCTGTATTTAAAGAAGCTCAAGAAAATCATGCTTTATTATTTTTTGATGAAGCAGATACCGTTTTAGGAAAACGCTTATCCTCGGTAACTCAAGGAGTGGATGCTGAAATTAACATGACACGGTCGACTATGTTAATTGAGATGGATAACTTTACAGGCGTATTGGTCTTTGCCAGCAATTTCCCTGAAAACTACGATTCTGCATTTAGACGACGAATTTCTCATCACATCCATTACCAGCTTCCTGACCTAGAGGCTAGAATTCGGTTATGGGATATGCATCTTGTACCTAATATTCCTTTGCAATGCGAAAGCCGGGAACAATTATTAAAAGACTTGGCTGAAAAATCTGAAAGTTTTTCTGGTGGCTATATTTTACAAGCTATGCGCTTGGCTTTACCAATGGCTGTTGACCCAATTGAGCCTGGCAAAAGCCAACTTATAGAAGAGCATTTATTTAAGTCTATTGAGCTGGTTAAGCGTGGCATGCGTGAAGTTGGTAGTGATGTTCAAGAGCGTTTAAGTGATACCAGAGAAATGTTTGGTATTAAAAAGAATTCAGATGAAGAATTGACTAATTCGCAGGAAATTGTCGTTCATAGTGAATTGATAGAAAGTAAAAATACTAATGCAGAGGGGATGAATTAATGGGGTTTTTGAGTAGATGCGTCTCGGCGGCTCGGAGTGTTGGTAGTGCTATTTCGTCAGGAGTAAGAGCAGTAGCTTCTGGAGTTAGTAGAGGTCTTAGTGCAGTAGCATCTGCGGGTGGACGCTTATTTAGAAATGCAGCTTCAGCAGTAAAGCAAATGGCTTCTAAAGTCCATGATTGGAAGGCTTTATTAGGTGCAATGGTAGATGGCGCCAAGAAAGGTGCTTCAATCGGGGCCAAGAAAGGTCCATGGGGAATGCTTTTTGGTGGTCTGATTGGTGCTGGTATTGGTGGGTTATTTGAATTTAATAGACAAGCCAAAGCCCATCAGCAAGAAATGCCTCAGCCCATTTATGAAGAGCCAAATTATTCAAACGAAGTAGATGGTGATATTGAACGTCTAGGTAAGATGATCACTGAGTTTTTGCCTGCACTTCAGCATAAATTTTCAAGCAATGCTCCAGTTGAAAGTTTTGAAGAATATTTACGTATAGATGTTTCAATGGCTTTTATACGTGATTTTTTAAATCGTCTTGAAAAGATGGAAAGCACTTCTGAACTTACTGCTTCTGACCGCCGCTTTATTGAATTAATTGATAAGCTGGCTTTAGACAAACCAATGAGTGAAGCTGAGCTTCAAGAATTTGATGAGTTGGTTAAACAACGTTTTGGTAAGAGTTTGCTTTTAATTGGATCTCAGCGCTTATTTGCATTGTGGACAAATGAGGAAGAAACCTGCAAACAGAATGTAAATCAACAGCGTACAGAAATTAGTCGTGCTGAAATTTACTTCAAAGAATTGGAAAGCCGTGCAAAATATAACTTGCCAATGACTGATGAAGAAAAAGCCAAATATGAAGAGTTGAAAGGGCATATAGCCCAAACTAGAAATGAATATGAGAATTCTAAAAAATATTTGACCAATATTCGTTTAATGACAGGTGTTGCAGAAGGCTTGTTACAACAAGCTGAAGCTGATAATGCTGGGCAGGTTATAAGAGAGCAAGAACGTAAGCGTGCAGATAAGGCCGGTGCAATACTTGTCAATATGGAGCGCACATTGGATGAAAATGAAACATCCGCAGAGTTGCCACTATCTGAAGAAGATAAGTCATTCTTAAATCAATATGTAGATTTGCATATGCCAGCAGCAATTAAACGCCAAAAACAACACGCTCAAGAATTTGTGGAAGTATCCGTATGAACAACATATTTACTTTTTTATTGCCTCATACAACACTTGATTGGTTTTTCTTTTCTTTATTATTAGGCTGGCTCGCGTTCTCTTTAGTAGCAGCAAAAAAAGCTAAAAATAATGTTCATCAGCGAATCCATTCATCACATTTTACAAATATTAAAGCGAGTTTTACAGAGTTATCAACAGCATTAAGAGATCCTAAGTGGGATCATATTGTCGAGAATGCTCCAGGATTTGCTTTGGTGCTTGGGTTGTTGGGGACATTTTTAGGTATTGGTTTGGCAATCTCTGGTGCGGGTCAAATATTGGCAGATATGAATTCAGGTGCTACAAGCGCGACGGATATGCGTCAAACTATTGGTAATCTGAGTCCAATGCTTGCAGAAATTGGTCTGAAGTTTAAAAGTAGTGCGTGGGGAATTATTGTTCATATTGCTTTACGTCTCATAATTCCTGTATTTGGAATTGAAGAAGTGCGCTCTCAGGCAATTTTGAAGCAACTTGAGAAAGATGCAGAGCAAGAAGAAAACGCAGTTAATAAGCGTTGGGAACAAATAGAAAGTTTGCTTCAAAAAGCATTATTTACGAATACAGCACAAGCTGGTTCTATTGCTAAAGTTATGGAAACTCAAACAGAACATTTGGCTATTATTGCGGAAGTTCAGCAGACATTTGGTGATAATGTTAAGACTTTAGGTTCATCAGTTAAAGAGTTTGAAAAGACCGTTGATGCATTTAGAGGAAGTATGAAAGTTGCTATTCAAGAGATGCAAGAAAGTGTACAAAATGCAAGTCAAGGTTTACATGATACAGTCGAATCAATGAAAGAAGAAGTGAGCACTACTTTTACTGAATTTAGAGATAATGTGTCACAAACACTCGCAAAAGTAGGGGATGATATTTCTACTTCAAGCTTTGCAATAAAATCTTCGGTAGATACGTTGAGTTCTAGCATGAGTAAGGAACTGCAAAATGTCACAATGGTCACAGCAAGTTTAACGACGCATTCTCGGGAAATGGCAGCAGCAATCAGTGAGCAAAAGTTAACTTTAGAAGAGATGGGCGATAAGGTTCAATCTATTGCTGCTAAAGGGGCTGAATACGCTTTTAGTTTAGAAGATGTCACAGGTAACATTGAAAAACTGGCTGGTTCCGATGGCATTATTGCTAGTAATCTTGCAAAAGTCGCATCGAATACTAAAGAAAGTAATCAGCATCTTGAAGTGCTTGCAAATAATTTAACTGCCACTGAGTCTGGCTCTTCATTTGGTAACTTTTTAACAAGGAAGTAATTCCAATGGCAGATCATGCAAATAACGAGTGGATCTCTATTGGGGATTTCATGGCAGGTATTGTTGGTGTACTCGTTCTATTTTTTGTAATAGCAATTTTAATTACAGCAACTTCACAGGCTGAAGCGGAAGAGAAAAAACAGCAAGGGGCTATCAAAGTTATTAAAGCGATTGAAAAAACTTTAAAAGAGAGTGGAAACTCAAAAGGGATTACATTTTTGCCTGAAAAGGGAATTATCCGCTTGGAAGATTCTTCTTTTGCTCAGGGGAGTGCATGTTTAGATGGTGGGCTACAGAAAGCTTTCAAGGAGAGGTTGGCTCCATTAATCCAAAAAAATATGATTGATAATCGATTGCTGAATATACAGATTGAAGGACACACAGATGCAGCACCAGTAAATGGTGTTAAATCAAATATTTCTCAAGTGTGTTCACCATTTGATGATAATTATACTTTATCAGCTGGTAGAGCAAGAGAAGCTAGAAAAGCATTGTTTACCCAGCTTCAGTCTTCTGAATTGGTTCAAAGAATTTCAGTCGTTGGTTATGGTCCTGATAGATTATTAAATAAAGATAATCCGAATGCAGCGAACAATCGACGTGTTGAGATTAGATTTATTATTCAGGATTTTTAAAATATATTTTAATAAGTCCTTATATTAAAAAAATAGACCCTCTCAATCTGAGAGGGTCTATTTTTTATTTCGCTATATCACCATATGGATTACTAAAGGTTTCTCCTTCTTTCGCCCACCAGATAATCAATAAAATAATACCAATAATAGTTAGACTAATAAGATACCACCAACCCGATTTTCCTATGTCATGGAGTCGGCGAGCAGAAACAGCAAGAAAAGGAATAATAGTTACTAAAGTAACTATTCCATAAAAAATAACTTCAGTTTCTAAAATTGCATCTAAGACCATCGCAAAAATATTGCAAATTACTAATGCGAGATAAAAGAACCAGAATTCCTTACGTCTAGCGCGACCATTAAAATTTGCATAATTTTTTAAACACTTAATAAACCAATCAAAAATATTGTAATCTTCTTCTGATTTTTCGGTACTATTAATTATGTGAGCGTTTGATCTGATAGAAGTATCTAGTGCTTTATATACACCGATTGCTTGCCCTGTTGTGTCAAGATCAAAGTCAATCTTAAGACCACGTTGAGGTGGAGAAATTTCCTTCCATTCGCTACCTATAAATGAATAGCGTTTTTGATCCTCTCCTGAAATAACCCCACTATTGGTCTGAATTGAAAAATCAAGAATTATACCTTTCACTCTTATACCTCTAAATTTAACAAGTTGATATTCTTGTTTTATAAAGTAGATACTGTAGTGATGTATGGACAGGTTATGTCATTATTTTTAGATTTTTCTATGGAAATTTAAAATAATGTCATTGGCTTATGAGGGGAAATAAGTTAATAGTTTTATAATATTGAGTTTTGCTTAATCCGTATAAAAATAACCAAATTTCTAATAGTGCTATTTTATTGAGAATAAGAATAATGAATAAATATTTTAGCTTAGACTAAATAAAAACTATGACTGAGCTCTTGTGTCAACGGCATTCTAAAATTGACCCCTTTTACCTTACAAATGGCAAAGTAAAATTGACCCCTTTGATCTCGTATTAAGTTTCAACCTGAGGCTGAATCCCAATTCTTTTTTTATCCTTCAAACGATAACTCTCACCCGATATTTGTACTACATGACAGTGATGCAATAACCGATCTAACATCGCAGCGGTCAACGTGACATCATCTGCAAAGGATTTGGACCATTGGCTAAATGATAAGTTACTCGTCAATATCGTACTGCCTTTTTCATAACGCTTGGCAATCACGTTAAAGAACAGATTCGCTTCTTCACGTCCAAAGGGCAAATAACCAATTTCATCGATAATCAGTAATTTTGGGGAGAGTATCACCCGTTGCATATAGGTTTTCAATTTACCTTGCTGATAGGCTGTACTGAGTTGCAGCATGAGATCGGCGGCGGTAATAAACTTGGTTTTGACATTGTTCATGATGGCCTTATAGCCTAATGCCATGGATAAATGCGTTTTCCCTACACCGCTAGCACCAAGAAACACCACATTTTCTGCTCTAGCAATAAAGCTCAGATTGAACAGTTCAATCACCTGTGATTTGGGAGCACCCAGTGCATAATTAAAATCGTAACCTTCCAGCGTTTTCACTTGAGGCAGGCCTGAGAGTTTCATCAGTACCTGCTGGCTACGCTGTTGCTTGGCAGCATATTCATGCGTCAAGATAGCTTCAACAAAGTCGGCATAACTTCCATCCTGACCTAATGTTTGTTGTGCATGATGTGACCATTGTGATGCGATAGCAGGTAGATTGAGCTTTTGGCAAAGCTGCTCTATACGTTCGTATTGCAGATTCATCAGGAAACTCCTAGCAACTGGTCATATACCGATAACGGATGCTGCAAACTCTCGTAGGGCATGACATGCTGTGCTGTTGCAACAGGTACAGTGCCAGAACCCGTATCTGATTGCGGTAATGGCGTAAATTTTTGCTGCTCCTGTTGCAGTCGAACAGCCAGTTTTTCTTGCGTGGTGGCATGAATCCGCTGATTGGCGGTTTCATGCAGCCACCAGCCAATGTGGGCATTGGCGACATCAACATCTAACAGTAAACCCGAAGTCTTCAGGCTTGCTTTCAATGGCACAATAAAGTTTGATTTGAGGTATCCATTAAAGCGTTCAACTTTGCCTTTGGTCTGTGCGCGGTAGGGCTTACATACGCGAGGACGAGAGCTGTACTTCTTGGCGCAGTCGAGCAGTTTGGGGTTCCATTTATGCTGCCCCTCCTGATAGGCATCCCGTTCAATCATGATCGTTTTAGTGTTATCAAACAGGATTTCTTGAGGTACTCCTGCAAAGAACTGAAATGCATTTTCCAGACCATCGATCCATGCATCCGTACGTTCATGATCATAAAATTTCACGAAAGTCGCTCTGGAATACCCTAATGTTGCGACAAAGGCTTTTAAAGTCGAGTTGTTGCGTCGAATCGTGGTGAAATCCACCTGCATTTGTTGGCCAGGTTGGGTTTCAAAACGAATGATCGGTTCCGGTTGAGCAACTGGTTTTAATGTTGCAAGGTATTCCCTCAAGATCCTGATCTTTCCTGGATATCCCAACCCTAAAATTTCCTGGTAGAGCACAACGGCAGGAATCCATTCAGGATGTGCTGCATTTACACGTTGGAGTAAATAGGGTTTATATGGGTCAAGGATACTTATTCTAGGCTGTATACGCTGATACTGAGGTGTGGTGTTTTGCCGTAAATATTTACGTACGGTATTTCTGGACACCCCCAGTTCACGAGTAATAGCTTTAATAGATTTACCTTGCTGATGAAGTATTTGGATTGTCACTGCTTGCTCCAAAGTTAACATGTTGAGCAGTCCAAAATGACCGCTATATTAACCAAGGGGGGCAGTTTTTAAATGCCGTTAGGGGGTCATTTCTACACTGCCGATAACAACATTGAGGGAAGGCATTGATTTACAGTCTGCGATTCACACAGCACGTGAGATTGATCAGCAAAGTAAGCAGGCAGGATTTGATCAAGAGGCTCTTGATCAGATGGCACGACCAGGCTTTGCCAATGCGAAGTTTGAAATGGATCTAGAGGAGGGATTGGATGTGGTAGAGGAGTTTTATCAGGAAGAGGGATTGCACCAGCCAGTGATAGAGATGGATGCACTCGAAATTAAGCGGGATTTGAAAAGATCGGTGAAAATTGTTAATTAGAAAATAATCATTATTTAATTTATAAAAAATAAAAAGTATGGACAAAAGGATTTTCCATACCTTTTATAAAATGTGTGATTCATAGACATCATTTCAATATAATTGGTGTCTATGAACAGAGAAATTCAACAAAGACTCGTATGGGTTAAATTATTTGAAGAGACCAATGATGCTGGCCTAGTCTGTCGGAGATGTGGCATTTCTAGACCAACATTACGCAAGTGGTGGAAACGATATTCTGAGCAAGGTATTGATGGATTAAGTAGTCAGAGTAAACGCCCATTAAAATCTCCAAATACTAAAATCAATGCTGAGCTAGAAGCCTTAATATTGGAAATGCGCTCGGCTAGAAATCTGGGTGCTCGACGTTTGCAAACAGAATTGATGAGGCTGCACGGAGTCTCGTTGTCCTTAGCGACTATCCATAAAGTACTATCCACCCATCAAGTCAAACCGATTAAAAAATTCCGTCGTAAAGTAGATTTCATTCGTTATGAACGCCCATTACCAGGCGATAGAATTCAAATGGATACCTGTAAACTGGGTCCTGGGCTATATCAGTACACATCTATCGATGACTGCACACGATATCGCGTTTTAAGGATATATAAACGCCGAACAGCGGCGAATACGCTCGACTTTTTAGACTGCGTAATTGAAGAAATGCCTTTTCCCATACAGCGAATACAGACCGATCGTGGGCGGGAATTTTTTGCTGAAAAAGTACAGAAAAAATTGATGCAGTATGGAATCAAATTTAGGCCAAATAAACCAGGTTCACCTCATTTGAATGGCAAGGTAGAGCGTTCTCAAAAGACTGATAAATCTGAGTTCTACGCTACTGTCGATATTAATTCTGAAGATATCCAAGACAAGCTAGCCGAATGGCAGCATTACTATAACTGGATGAGACCACATTCAGCTTTGAAAGGTAAAACACCGATGGAAAGGTACTTTGAATTATGTGAAGAAACCCCTTTCTCTGATGAGGTCCAGAAGCAATACAACCCATCCAATGAACGGATTCAACACGCCAATTACAAGATGGATTTAGAGATCGCTAAATTGAAACGATCTCTATGAATCACACATGTTGTAAATTAAACTCAAAGATTTCTAATTTATACTGCTTATCTTTGGCATAATTTACAAAAAAATCTTTAGGAACAATAGAGCTACTAGCATAACTAATTGCTAAGGTTGCTCCTTTGGTCATTATAATATCAATCATTTTTTCAAATGCTTTGGGAGCTAAAGCTTTTTTCCCAAAGTCAGATACTAATCTATCCTTTCTATATCTTCCTACAGTTACAGTATTAAGACGAGTATTAAAAGTTAGTTCAGGATAGTCATAGAGTACAAAAGTATCAAGAATATGATAATACCGTGAATAATGTTCCTTAAAATAAGGAGGGTCAGCATAAACTACTGTTTGACTATCTATAGGAATATTTTCTAATGCTTCTAGATAATCTAAATTAAATACTTCTGTATTTGAAGAAATATTTTTTATTTTTAAATCTTTTAAACGGTCTATTACATCTTTAATTATAGAGCATTTTCGAGTTTCAATTAAATTTAGTGTGGTTTTAAGACTATTAGGTTTTAAAAATTGAGCTAAATGAGTGGTGCTGGATACATTGTAACTCATACTAGAAATAACGCATGCTTCCAATGCTTGAGCAAGCGGAGGGTTAGTATTTTTTAATGATGAAATTTGTTGCTTTAAATAATCAATTTCTGCGCATTGATAAACACCAAAATATGTATTTCTATAATAATGAAGAAATAAATTAAAATTTTTGTTATTAATTTGATTGCCTTCTAAAAGCACGGTTTCATCGCAAAATTTTTTATATTTTGTCCAATCAAATTCTATATTCTGTGTTGATACAAAAAAATTGTGCTCTAATTCATAATCTTTTGAAAAAATCTGTCGGGAGTCAGCTAAAAGGTCTTGTTTATTTACTTGTGATAAAGTAAGAATTAAATCATCAGGAGTAATATTATTTTGGGATAATAATGCATTAATGAATTCGTAAGAGTAGGGCTGGATATCATTAGCATATACAGTATTAAAACATTTTTGAGTCGTAGCTACATAAGCAACCACACCTGATCCTGAAAATAAATCTACAAATTTTTTATTATTTTTATTCAATGTAAGCAGATGTAAAATTTTATTCACAATTCTACTTTTACCACCTAAATATTGTAGATTTAAAGGGATAGTTTTTTTTGACAACATATGGGAAGTTAAACAGCACTAGAAAGTGCTATATCATACTTGATTAGAGACTTATGTAGGTAGCTTTTAAAGTCGTATTTTATGTTGTCTTGTTCCATATGGCTTTTACTACAATTGCATCCTTTTTAAGTTACTACTTCACTGACTTTAGATCCACTTTTACTTAGCTAGATAAATGATAGCTCATAGTAAGTTTTGTGTTTTATTTAAATAATTATTTTTACACCAAATTTATACCACTGATTTATTTTTTTGTCTAACTTTTTGAATTTTATTAATTATATTTTTAATATCGTCCAATCCATCATCGGCGCAACCGAAATACGAGGCTGAGGTGACTGAAGAATTTGCATATCCGGGCCTGAAGCTAACAGAAAAACGAAGAGGCGTATTATACGGGGTTTAGATCTGATACAACAGGGTAAGCTTTTAACTGTAGGGCCAAATCACGAGGTATAAAATAAAATTAACCTCTGGTCACAATAAGTATTTGAAGTAACCTCAGCTTTAGCGCTATTTTAAAAATATAGACAAGATAAAATAATCATAAGTGGGGTAGGCAATGTTAGTGCTAGAAGAGGTTTTCAGAGCAAAAAAAGCCGAATATCCTGAGCATTTTAATTTGCGGATGCAGCGTAGCATCAGCTGGTTGAAACAATCGATTGATCTCGATGAAAATCTCGAGCTAAAGATCCTTAGCCTATGGATTAGCTTACAGGCCCTATATGTGACTTCAAAAATAAACCAAATTTCACATCAAGAAGAACTCTGCCTATTTTTAAAATCACTCTTGCAACATGATGTAGAAGGGAAACTTGAGCGAACTTTATGGGGAAGGCTTTATCCAGCTATACAGACTTACCTGATGAGCCAATATAGCCGGCAGTCCTACTGGCAATATCGTCATGGCCAGCTAACACAGCCAGAATGGCAGATGCAAGATTTACAGGAGCAGCAAAACTGTGAACAGATATTCAGACATAAAGACACTGCTGCATTACTAGAAATAGTATTTGCAAGATTAATAACGCTACATACTCAAATTCTGCAAGGTGGCATCACCTGCAAAAGCCAGTTACAGGCTGAGCTGAATGAGCTGGCTTCCCGTATCCTGACTACATTGCTTCCTGTGTTAATTTTAATCATGCTGGAACATGGAGAATGTTTTATCCATAGCCAGCAGCCTTTTTATCCTCAAGTTGCAGTTTGCTAGCTTCTAGGTGATCAAAATTTTTTAAGCCTGCTGCTGCGGCTCATGCTTGATCAACTGGTCAATCAGGGCAAATATTGTTGCAGCTAGAGCCAAAGAGAAACCAGCTAGACAGGTCATCAGCCATCCCCCATGATGCCAAGCATAAATTCCTAATGCAGAACCGCCCGCAGCTCCAATAAAATACATGGTCATGTAAATGGCATTTAAACGAGATTTGGCATCTGGGCGTAGCCGGAAGACAATATTCTGGTTGCAGCTATGCACTATTGCCAAACCTAGATGGATTATACCGAAGCCGGTGATATAACTTATTAAGCTATACTGGGTAAAATAAAATGCAATCCAGCTGATACCTAATAGCCCGCAACCGATCCAGGTAAGAATCCGGGTATAACCTTTATCTGCCTGTTTACCAATCCACTGGGTGGATAAGGCACCAAATATCCCCATAAGAGGTATCAAGCCAATCATAAAGTCAGGTAGCTGGAATGCAGGCCCTGAAAGTAATACTGCAATTGTTGAAAAAAGTGTACTGACCGAAGCGAATGCGCACCCACCGACGAGTGAGCGTAAGACCAGACGTTTTTCTTCTTTAATCAGGCTGGCCATTGAACTAAAGATTTGCAGATAGCCCATCTTGAAACGCATGACATAAGGCAGCCGACTTTTTAGCAGGTAAGCCAGGCATAACATCATGACCGCGCTAGCCAAATAAATAATGTTCCATTCAAATAGATTGGATAATACGCCTGCCAGACTGGTTGAAAGAAGTATCCCGATTAACAGGCCACTCATTAAAAAACCAACGACCTCTCCGGTCTTTTCCGGTTGAACCGCCATGGTAGCCAGTGGAATAAGCACCTGAGCAGCAACTGAAAACAGACCTGCTATAACAGTGCCAACCCAGAGCATAGGCAGGTTGATAGCAAAACCACAAAGAAGCAGACCAATAGCAGCAAAAAACATGAGTAAAGGAATAAATCTGCTTTTATTGAGAATATCCCCTAAAGGTACAATAAACAGCAAGCCTAGCGCATAAGAGACCTGAGCAAAAGTAACAGTTAAAGCTGCTTGGGCCTCAGTTACGGCAAAATATTGCTGAATAGAATGTACCAGTGGCTGACAATAATAATTTACTCCTGCACATAGCCCACATGCGATTGCCATTAGCCAGAGCAGTGGTCTGTTCTGGCTAATATCCTGAGAGTTATCCATTTTACTTTTCCGGAATTAAAAAATGGCCAAATCTGGCGGTTACTTTTCTGAAACTGTATTTGCTATAGAGATGCAGGGCAGCTCCAGCTTACATCAAGTTGCTGCTATTCTACTTTGATACGCAGTTATTTAAGATTCTTCATGCACTCTTTTAGCACATTATGAAAATAACTATTATAGACAAGCAGAATATCTAACTTCCATAAAAGTAAAATTCAATGCTGCAGCTTTCGCTTACTTAATGTAATTATCATTACACCAACAATATTTAAGATACATCCTAGCCACTGCCAGCCATTCAGGTATTCGTCTAAAAATACTACGGCCAGAAGCAGTGTCAAAATTGGTCCAATAGAGGCAATCATGGCTGATTGCGCTGCACCCAATCGCTCTATACTCTGCATAAGTAAAATAGTGGGTAATACCGTCACCAGAATTCCTAGTGCAATACCGTACCAGATCACAGAGGTAGGTAACTGTGTAATCAGTCCTAAAGGTTGGGGGGTGGCAAGAAAATAATGTATTAAAGTACCACCACAAGCTACACTCAGAGCTAGGCCTGTAAAATTCCAGGAACCAAATTTATGGATTAGATGCGGTGTAAGCAAAAGGTAAGCTGAAAAGGCCACAGCACTGGCAAAAACCAGTCCTGCACCTAACCATAAAGAGTTTTCAGGACCAGACTGATGTTCCTGTAACATCACCAAAACTGTACCACCATAGCTGAGTAAAATTGCAAAAAGCGTTTTTGAAGCGAGCTTTTGCCGGTAAATCAGACTAGAAGCCAGTACCGTTAGAGTTGGATATAAAAACAGGATAATCCTTTCCAGTGAGGCACTGATAAACATTAATCCTAAGAAATCAAGCCAGCTGGCAAGGTAATAGCCGAGTATGCCCGCCAACACCAGTAATAACCATTCTCGCGGTCTGATATCCTGATTACGGTGACGATTCAGCCAGCAAATAATAAGAAAAAAGGGTAAGGCACTCGCCATTCTCAGCGCCATCAATAGCGTAGCGTCAACTAGTGGAGAAAGAGCATAAGTCTGCTTGATAAAAATTGCTTTGGTACTAAATAGAAAAGCAGAGCAAATGGCAAACAGGGAGCCAAGCTGTATCCGGGTAATGGAAAATTTCATTTTATAGTCTTGTTTAATCATTTTGCCTGATGCAGCCAGAGCGGCAAACGTATCGATACTTGAATTATAAAGTTTTACCGTGGCGAGAGAAAATATAAAAAAGTCATTAATCCTTAAAGCTTAGGGAATAAGTCAATTTATTAAGGTCATTTATTAGAGAAAGATTTGCTTGATCAGAACACAGCAGAATAATCACTATATATAGAAATTTAATTTATACAGTCTTAACTCTTGCTCTGTTTATGCCCAAAAATAGTGCAATTTAAATCAAAAAATAGAAATGGATCAGCTGTTCATCATCAGATAAAATGATGAAAAAAATTTTTCTGTAAATTTCTATATTTTTTTCAAACTATGATAAAGCTCTAGATTTAACAAAATATCTATCACTACTAAGTGTAACTAACCAGTTTAATATGCTTTATCCATGATTCACTTTTTTGCCTAGAACTTTAAAGAACACTGCTATTTTCTTATTTTAATGAACTCACTATTCTGTCAGAAAAGCAAAATATGCCTTCATGTAGAATTAAATTGAGTACAGGTTACCGGAAAATAAAGTCGGCAAGTGGTGTGATGAATGTTTAAAAGTGTGCCATTCATTGTCAGAAATGCCATTCAATGTTGCTATAGAAAATTATAAAAAATATATAACAAGGAAATTAAAAGAAAGGGTGGATAAAAAATAGACAGAATGAATAAAAAATATTCATTTAATGTATAAATAATAATTATATTTTATGGTTGGATTTTTTATATTTATGAATCATCAGTTCAAAATATAGGTATTTATTAAATAAATATTGGTAGTATTTTAAAACGGTTCAATTAGAATCCAGAAATTCAACAAGAATACATCCTGGGGGAAACATCGTTTTTGGCGATGTTTACTTAAGAAAAATTAGCTTGAGGAACGCTCATGCAGATCGGAATCCCAACCGAAACTGTTATCGGTGAAAATCGTGTGGCTGCTACGCCAGAGACAGTAAAAAAGTTGATCAATGCTGGTCATAGTGTCGTTATTGAACGTGGAGCAGGGGTTAAAGCTGCTTATATAGATAGCGCTTATGAACAGGTTGGTGCAACCATAACCGATGATGCCTATCAGAATAGCCAGATTATTTTAAAAGTTCGGGCACCTAAAGGGGAGGAGATTCAGAAACTTTCTCCTCATACAACGGTTGTGGCAATGTTTGATCCATATCGTAATACTGAGCTTGATCAGTTTGCATCACAACAGGTTTCTGCATTTGCCCTTGAGTTGTTGCCTCGTACTTTGTCTCGTGCACAAAATATGGATGTACTGTCTTCACAGGCCAACTTGGCCGGTTACAAATCGGTACTGCTGGCGGCCAATGAATATCAACGTATGTTCCCAATGCTGATGACCGCGGCTGGTACCGTAAAGCCCGCCCGTGTAGTGGTCATGGGAGTGGGTGTTGCAGGCCTGCAGGCAATTGCAACAGCGAAGCGCCTGGGTGCAGTAGTTGAAGCAACTGACCTGCGTCCAACTGCAAAAGATCAGGTTGAGTCTCTGGGTGGCAAATGGCTGGATGTACCCATGTCTGCAGAAGAGCAGCAACGTGCTGCGGAAGCTGCAAAAAATGGTTACGGCTGGATGCCTGGAGAACAATATATTAAAGATCAGGCCGCTATTGTTGATAAAGCTGTTTCCAATGCCGATATTGTAATTACTACGGCGCTGCTACCTGGCCGCGATGCGCCGCGTCTTATTAAAGCTGAAACTGTGGCCAAGATGAAACCGGGCTCAGTCATTCTGGATATGGCAGTTGAGTCAGGCGGTAATGTAGAAGGCTCTAAATGTGGTGAGACAGTCACGACCAGTAATGGTGTAAAAATTCTGGGTGTGCCGAATATTCCTGCCACTGTGGCGACAGAAGCTTCAGCATTGTATGCCCGTAATGTATTCAATTTTGTCGAAACCCTGTTTGATCAAGAAAAAAACTTTACGGTTAACCTGGAAGACGAAATTCAAAAAGCCCTGCTGGTCACTCACAATGGCCAAGTCCTGCTTAAACGTGGTTAAGGAGACTGCTCATGGTTGAAACTATTACAATTTTTGTCCTGGCCATCTTTGTGGGTTATTACGTGGTATGGGGCGTTACTCCGGCATTACATACACCGTTGATGGCAGTAACCAATGCACTTTCCTCAATTATTATTGTAGGTGCCATGATTCAGACAGTAGGTATGCCTGTGTTTGGTGTGGACGCAAATGTAGCGTTCCAGAGCATCAATGTAGTGAGTGTACTTGGTGCAATCGCAGTCTTTCTGGCCAGTATTAATATTTTTGGCGGTTTCGCTGTAACGGCACGCATGCTTGAAATGTTTAAGCCAAAGCAAAAGAAAAAAGAGGGCTAATAAATGGAATTTATTCGAGCAAATGCGGATTGGTTCTACCTGATTGGTGCCATTCTTTTTATTCTGACCTTACGCGGTTTATCAGGCCCTAAAACAGCGATTGCTGGTAACCGTTATGGCATGATTGCTATGGCGATTGCGGTAATCACTACATTTTTTGTTGCAGATCATCCAGTCATCTGGATGATTGTAGGAGCAATGGTACTGGGCGGGTTAATTGGTATTGCCCGGGCACGTACTGTACCGATGACCCAGATGCCGGAAACTGTAGCTTTAATGCATTCTCTGGTGGGTCTGGCAGCAGTTCTGATTGCGATAGCAGCCATTCTGCATAATAACCAGCTCAGCGCATTGTTTTTACAAAATGAAGCGGCCCTGACTGCTGCTGGAGTTGAACATGCCCATATGAACAAGGTTCACCTGTTTGAACTGTTTGTGGGTTGTTTTGTAGGTGCAATTACCTTTACAGCCTCAGTATTTGCTTACGGTAAATTGGCTGCAAAGAAATGGGCTAAAACGATCTCTGGCGGCTGGGTAAAACCAGTACAGGCGATTATCTTTATTGCCATGTTAGCATGCGGTTTTTACTTCTTTACAACAGGAAACATGCAGGCGTTCTGGGCAATGACTATCTTGGCACTGGTCTTTGGCTGGGTATGGATTGCACCAGTTGGCGGTGGTGATATGCCGGTAGTGGTTTCGTTACTCAACTCTTTTTCTGGCTGGGCGGCTGCGGGTATTGGTTTTACCTTGGAAAATAATATGCTGATAGTGGCAGGTTCACTGGTGGGTTCATCAGGTGCTATTTTGTCTTATATCATGTGTAAAGCCATGAATCGCTCTATCATTAATGTACTGTTTGGTGGCGCGATGGGCGGTACTGCGGTCGCAGGAAGTGCAGCCGCAGGTGAGCAGGTGCAGCGTAACCACCGTTCAGGTTCAGCTGATGATGCTGGCTTCCTGATGTCAAATGCAGACAGTATAGTAATTGTGCCAGGTTATGGAATGGCGCAAGGCCGTGCGCAAAATGCGGTCAAGGAATTAGCCAATCTGTTAAAAGAGCAGGGTGTTACTGTACGGTTTGCAATTCATCCGGTTGCAGGCCGAATGCCGGGGCATATGAACGTTTTACTTGCTGAAGCTGATGTACCTTATGAAGATATTCTGGAAATGGATGAGATTAACTCAGATTTCCCAGCAACTGACGTGGTACTGGTAATTGGTGCAAATGATGTGGTCAATCCGGCTGCTAAAGATGATCCAAACTCGCCAATCTATGGTATGCCAATTCTTGAAGCGCATAAGGCACGTACTATCATGGTAATCAAACGTTCAATGGCAACTGGTTATGCCGGACTCGATAATGACCTGTTCTACAACGAAAAAACTATGATGATTTTCGGTGATGCGAAGAAAGTGGTCGAGGATATGACCAAAGCAATTAATGGCACGGGTCACTAATTTCTAAAAAATAATGAAAGCCATCTTAGGGTGGCTTTTTTTATAATCTTATTTAATGTAGGCAAACAAAATTTATTCTAAACTACTATATAGTATTCAATTTAGCTTTCCTCATCTGTTTTATAGTATTTATTAAAAATTAAAGAAATCATTTGTAACCCTTTCTATTATTTATATTGAATCTACTGTCTTATAGACTGGCAGAGTTAAGCCTGCAGGTTTAATTTAAATTGCTATTTCTTTTAGGAAAAATATATTAAAAATAAAAAATAATTGATCTGCTTTACGTTTTATATCCTCTATCTTTCATTCATATCCGCTACTTAATAGGAGTAGTAATGCATAGTATATTTGCTTGAAATAAGTACTTTTAAGATGGTGGGCAATATGCTGCCTCACCTTTTCATATTGAATGCGGGAGACTAGGGAATTTTAAATATTGCTATTTAGAAGGATTTAACCGGTTTGAAATTTTATGCATTATTCAACTTAAACTGATCAAAGAAACAGATCATATCCGAAAAAAATAAGTGGAATATCGGTTTTTTAAGAGCTTTATATGATGAATTATTAAAAAGATCCTAAATGTAAAAAAGCGACCGAAGAGGTCGCTTTTTCAGGGAGTTTTACGCTACAGATTCAGGTGCATTACGCCATAAGCTTTCTAGATCGTAGAACTTACGTGCAGTAGGCAGCATCACATGTACCACTACATATCCTAAATCAATCAGGATCCATTCTGCATCACGTTCGCCTTCAATACCTATAGGACGGAAACCGGCTTTACGTGCTTCATCAGCAACATTATCAGCCAAAGCTTTTACATGACGTGTTGATGTACCACTTGCGATTACAATTGCATCAGCAACATTACTAATTGAACTGACATCAAGTTCAATAATATCTTTAGCTTTTACATCGGTTAAAGCATTGTGCACAACTTTTAAGCATTCCTGCACACTCTGGCTTTGAGAATTCATGGCGAGATCGTAAGAATTAGACACGCTGGGCGATGGTTCTAAATTCATAAAAAACATATTTTCCAAACTATTATTCAGTATCTAATATAGCGCTTTTGTGAACAGATTTCAAATTATCGCGCGTAACATTTTATGTATTAAATTTGATCAGGAAAATATTTATTTTTCCAGTGAAAAGAAGTGCTTGAGTGAGCTCTTGGTTTATATTCTGCGGCAATAAATCCTGAATATTTACTTTGCTTTAACCAAGTGAAAATCTCTGAATAAGAAATCTGGGCCGTATCAGGCTCATGTCGTCCCGGGCAGTCAGCAAACTGAATATGTCCAATTGAAGCAATGTTTTCTTGCAAGGATGCCAACACATCTTCACCCATCATTGCCATATGGTAGCAATCATATTGCATTTTTAAGGCTGGATGGTTGACTGCTTCAAGCATTTCCTGAGCCTGTGCTATGTTTTGTACCAGGAAGCGTGGCATGTCTGTGCCATTGATCATCTCAAAAACTGGCTGAATTCCCTGCTCTGTCGCAAGGTGACAGGCCAGTTTCAAGTTGTGTGCCAAGGTGTTCAGACAAGGCAGTAAATCTGCATCTTCTGGCTGTTTGCCGGCCAGTATATTTATACTAGGTACTTTAAGTGCTATGGCATAATCAATGGCCTGTTCAAGAGCACGATGAAAGGCAATTTCCTGCCCCGGGACTCCTGCTAGGCCATTACCGCCTTGCATCAGGTCGCCAGCCGGTACATTGATCAGACATAGACCCAATTTGTATTTGTGCAGCTGTCTGGTAATCTGTTCTATTTCGAGCTCATAAGGAAACTGGATTTCGACATGCTGGAAGCCATGCGCATGAGCAAGTGCAAAACGCTCAATGAGTGGCACTTCAGTAAAGATCATGGACAGATTAACTGCAAGCTTACACATGTTTTCATTCCTTGAACAATTAAGATTTGACCTGCTGAATCACGGTAGCCAGGTCTTTTTCCGCAAAACCATTTTGCTGGTGTGAAGTTAACTGTGTTAAGGCCTGCTTTGCTACAGGTATATCAAGTTTGAACTGTTCTGCCAGCTTAACTGCATTGCCCAGATCTTTTGATAAAGTCTGCACTTTCCATTGTACCGGTTCAAATACATGAGTAGCCATACGCGGAGCAAGAATCTGAAACGGTTTTGAGTCGGCAAAACCACCTGCAAGTGCAGGAGCTAATAGTCGGGTATCAACACCAGCCTGTTCTGCTAGCGCAACTGCTTCGGCAATTAATATACTGTTGGCCGCAACGATGAGCTGGTTGCAGATTTTGGTCGCCTGACCTGTGCCTGTTTCTCCCATACGAGTCACACGTTGTGACAAAACATTGTAGACTAAGGTGAGGTCCTGAATTTTTTCAGCATTTCCACCAGCGAAAATCACTAGTGTTCCCTGTTCGGCTCCTGCTGTACCCCCTGATACGGGAGAGTCAATCCAGTTGACATGTTGCCGTCGGGCTGCCTGTGCCAGTTCCAGGGTTTTATCTACTGATAGACTGGAAAAATCTACAATGGTCTGGCCGGGTTTTAAATAGGGCTGGATCTGGTTGAAAACTTGCTGGACAGCCTGATCATCTGCCAGACAAGTCAGAATAATTTTATAACGTCCCAGTTGCTCCAGATCTAATGCTTTTGCACCTGTGTCAAGCAGGGGGGCGCAAGCAGAAGCTGTCCGGTTCCAGACTGCGACCTGAAAGCCGGCATGAATCAGGCGTGCAGCCATGCGGCTTCCCATCAGTCCCATGCCTAAAAATGCTATTGGAATGTCACGGTTAAAACTCATCAGTCTCGCTCTCTATTATTTGTATTGACGCGGCAGATATTCAATTTCAGGACGTTTATCTTTTTGACGGGCAAGACGTGTGTTTTTTGCTAGTAATAACTTGAATTGCCAGATTTTTTCTAGCCGTAATGACTGTTTTGGCTGATGTTGCATTGCTTCCAGAACCCGTTTTGCAGCCAGTAAAGCATCAGGTGAGCGTTGCAGCATTTCTTGTGCCAAAGCTTGAGCCCGTACTAGAGGCTGTTCATCCAAATGAGTCACTAAACCAATTTCTTTGGCATATTGAGCCTTGAAAATCCGTGCGGTCAGTGTTAATTCCTTAGCCAGATCTATACCCACCAGACCTTTTAAAGAACGTGACAGACCCATATCAGGAACTAGGCCCCAGCGACTTTCCATAATTGACATCTTTGTTTCAGGATGGGCAATGCGAATATCAGCAGCCAGTGCAAGCTGCATTCCAGCACCAAAACAAAAACCTTCGAGGGCTGCAATTACCGGCACTGGCAGGTTTTGCCAGACCAGAAAAGCTTTCTGGAAAAGGCTTTGACCGGGTTTGAGCAGCTCCCAAACAGCATAGGCCCGGTTTTTAGGATTATTGAGGTCACCCAGATCAATACCGGCACTAAATACATTGGCCTCACCCGTTAAAATAACACAGCGGATGGAACGATCTTTTTCTATAGTTTTGGCCGTACTAATCAGTTCACGTAACAAAGCAAAACTCATTGCATTACGTTTCTCTGGCCGGTTCAGATAGACTATCGCTATCCCATTATTTTTTTCTATACGCAGTAGTGCCATTTTTCTAACTCTTATTTTCTCTCTTGAGGCTGAGCATACCATTGCATGACCTCAGATGCATGACAGCCGAGTCACGTAAATGAGCTGTGTCTTGCATTTAAGTCAATTTATTTGCTTTAAGAAGCATCCAGAATGTGCCGGGCAGCAGTCTCAACTTCATGAATGATTGCTGTTAGTTCATCAAAACGGTTTAAGGTTTCCTGAATAAAAGCTTCATCTGCCTTACGGCGTTCTTTGCGCAAGGTAGAGACAAACTGTTCAAAACTTCCGCTGGTCTCCTGTAACTTGGGCGTACCTACATAACGGGTGGCGCCATATAGACGGTGCAGTACATGTTCAAGTTGGGGGAAATCTTCCAGCTCAATCAGTTGCTGCATTTCAGCCAGTTCAGCCGGAAAACTGTCCACCAGCATCTTAAGCAGATCATGGGCCAGGTCTTCCTTGTTCGCTGCCAGCTGCAGGCTCTGTTGCCAGTCCAGAACTTCAGGGTCTAGAGCATCAAGTAAAATACCGCTTTCAATTGCGGGAGGCTGATTAAACTGATTATTGGTCCACTGCGTCAGGATATGAATCAGCTGATCAATCTGAATGGGTTTGGTGACATAGTCATCCATCCCTACTTTCAGCAGTTTATTTTTTTCATCGGCTAAAGCATGAGCAGTCAGGGCGATAATCGGTAGATGGACTTCTCCCTCTAGCGTTGACTCCAGTGAGCGGATAGCCCGGGTGGTGTCAATTCCCGACATTACCGGCATCTGGATATCCATAAAGATCAGGTCAAATAGTTTTTCTTTGCGCTCAATCTGATGATGCAGGATATCTAGTGCTTCCTGCCCACTGAGCGCTTTGGTAGTTGTAACGTTAAGCTCACCTAGTAATGCCTCAAGTACAATCAGATTTGGCAAGTGATCATCGACAGCCAATATATGTAAGCCACGGCCATTAAAACTTTCAAGGCTATCCTGTTCAAATACTGGCTGGTTGCTGAGTAGCTGAATTAATGCAGTACGGCTAAGAGGCTGATACAGGGGACGTGCACGATATTCAGTAAGAATATTCGGCTCAAGCACCATCTGGTACCCATAAACAGCAAGATGTCCCGAATAGCGGCTACGAATTTCTTTTAGTAATGCTTCACTGTCACCACTATGGTCTACAATGAGCCAGGTATTCTCACTCTGGTCTTTTAGCTGGTTCAGGCGGCTGAACAGATCCAGGATTGATTGTGTCTCAGTATGCTTAACCTGATAATTTTCCAGATAATGACGCAATACGTTAGCAGTAGCTGGATGGGCCAAGAAGGATAAAACATGAATATGTTCGAAATTCGGATGTTGCTGTTCATGCTCATCTTCCACCCCAAACATGGCGGTAAACCAGAATGTTGAGCCCTTTTCTGTAGGTGCACGCTCCTGATTATCTTCAAATCCGATTTGTCCCTGCATCAGGTGTACTAACTGTTTAGAGATTGCTAGCCCTAGACCTGTTCCTCCAAACTGGCGTGTCACCGAAGTATCACCCTGTGAGAAAGACTCAAACAGTTTTTTGCGATCAGTACCGCTCAGACCAATGCCGCTATCCTGCACACTGAAATGTAAGAGACATTGTTCCATACCATCTTGTTCCATCCGCGCCCGGACAATAATCTCCCCATCTGGGGTGAATTTGATTGCATTGGAAATCAAATTGGTCAGAATCTGCTTGAAGCGCAGTACATCACCTACAATATATTGCGGAACATCATCACCATAATAAAATGCCATATCGATCTGTTTTTGTGCGGCAAGGGGTGACAGCATATCCATTACATCAAAAATAGCTTCCTCAAGGTCAAATGGTGCAGTTTCAAGCTCAAGCTTACCGGCATCAATTTTAGAAAAATCCAGTACATCGTTAATCAGGGCCAGCAGGTGAGCAGAAGATTTACGGATAGTCTGCAAATACAGGTTCTGCTCATTGCTAAGATTATCCTGCCTTAGCATCAAGTGAATAAAACCGTCAATACTGTTTAGCGGGGTACGTAATTCATGCGAGATATTGGCTAGAAATACTGACTTGGCCTGATTTGCAGAAATTGCCTGATCGCGTGCCTGGCGATAAGTAATATTCTGAACCTCTAGGGTGTCTAGTGTCCGGCGCAGGTCATCTTCAGTCTGTTCGGTATGTTCTTTTAGCTCCAGAAAGCTAAAATGTAGGCGTTTCACTACATTGGCAATATCGCGCTGTAAGAGTCTCAGCTCGCCAGTACTGTTAATAATAATGTGCTGGTCTAAAGTATCGACATTTAACCGCTGTAGCTGCATGCGGATCTCATACATCGGTGCAATCCAGCGCCGTGAATAAAAATTCAGGCACAGTAACAGCAATAATAAGGTTAAAAGCCCGGTAGCGATCAACACTATCATGACCCGGTAACGCGCAATTTCCAATGGCTGGTTGTCCATTTCAATAACCAGCCAGGCTTTATTGGCTGGATCAGAAGATATCTGCAAGCCATAAAGATGATTGTGATGATAGGAAACAGGTCCAAAAAAGATAGAGTTTTGTGGAGGCTTTATTTGGGATGGCTCGCTTTGGAAGCCTATATCTAAATAGCTTTTACCATTCTTATCAATAATCATGGCACCTTGCAGGTGCTGCTCAATAAACATGTACTGTAGAATGTTACGTGCTTGAGTGTAACGGTCGGGGTTTTGACTAAGCAAATAAAACAATTGCTGGGCTACATGCTCATAGCGAGTCAGAATTGCAGTGGCTGTATGGCGCTGCTGGGCCTTAGCCGCATTCGAAGTTTCAGTTAAAACCAGTGCCGCGCCAACACATGCAAGAACCATAATGGGGACAAAAATCAAGGCAATAAGCTGCCCATAGGCATGATTTAAATGTAGGCGCTTAGATAGTTTCTTATTCAGATTCGACATGGCTTGAGCTGTTCATTCCCCATGCAGGCATATTAGCATGCTTTATATAAAACTGGCCGTGCATTAAGTGGTTTTAAGAAAAGCACGTTAAATGAGTGCAGGCGCAAGCATTTTTTCATACAATACTGATCACCTCGATATAGGTGCATACAATGACAACGATGACCCCTGACTTTACCGCGGATGAATTTCTGCTGGACTATTATGTTGGAAAAACTCCACTGGTACGTTTACAGCGCTTGGCTAGCCACACTCGAGCGACTGTGCTGGCCAAGCTTGAAGGAAATAATCCAGCTGGCTCGGTAAAAGACCGCCCTGCTTATAATATGATTATGCAGGCTGAAAGGCGTGGACAGATCAAACCGGGTGATACGCTCATTGAAGCCACAAGTGGAAATACCGGTATAGCGCTAGCAATGGTAGCGGCTATGCGTGGTTATAAAATGAAGCTGATCATGCCGAGCAATATGAGTCAGGAACGTAAAGATGCCATGCTGGCTTATGGTGCTGAGCTGATTGAGGTGACACCACAGCAGGGAATGGAAGGTGCCCGTGACCTCGCGCTGCAAATGGAGCAGGACGGTAAAGGTTTGGTGCTTAACCAGTTTGGAAATCCGGACAATGTAGAGGCCCATTATCTCACCACAGGACCAGAAATCTGGAAACAGACGGGGGGTAAAATCACCCATTTTGTCAGCTCTATGGGTACGACCGGTACCATTATGGGGGTATCAAAATATCTTAAAGAGCAGAACCCGGATATCCAGATTGTGGGCTTGCAGCCATCTGAGGGTTCAAGTATTGCAGGTATTCGCCGTTGGCCCGAACAATATCTTCCTACAATTTTTGACCGTAGCCGTATTGACCGCACGATCGACATTCCACAGATTGAGGCTGAACGCACTATGCGCAGATTGGCTCGGGAAGAGGGAATCAGTGCCGGAACTTCATCAGGTGGAGCGGTCTGGGCTTCTTTACAGCTTGCAGAAGAAAATCCGGATGCTGTCATCGTCTGTATAATTTGTGATCGTGGTGACCGTTATCTGTCTACCGGTTTGTTTTCAGCTGAAGATAAATAATTATTCAAGAGAATTACATGCGCTTACCTGTCCTGATTTTTGATATCGAAACACTGACCGATTTGAAGGCAGGTGCGCACCTGTACAATCTGGATTTACCGGATGATGAGCTTGAACAGGCTTTGATTAAACTACGTCGCCAAGAAGCAGGGACCGATTTTCAGCGTCTGCCTTTACACGAGATTGTCTGTATTTCAGGCCTCTGGGTTGATGAACATGGCATGCGGCTATTTTCTTTTAGTCAGGAGCAGTTTGCTGAGGCAGAGATTCTCAGAAAGTTTCTTTCCATTTTTGAAAAGCGTCATCCCACTCTGGTGAGCTGGAACGGGTCACAGTTTGACTTACCCGTTATTTTATTTCGCACCATGTATCATGGTCTTTCTGCTCCGAGCCTGTTTGATCAGGGCGAAATTGATATTCAGAAGCGGTATAATAATTACCAGAACCGTTATCATCACCGTCATGTCGATCTAATGGACGTGATGGCCATGTTTAATGGCCGCAATTTTCAGAAACTTGATGACGCTGCACAATTGCTGGGTTATCCGGGCAAGCGTGCAGAAGGTTACCGAGTGCCTGAGCAAGTACAGCATGGTGAATGGCTAGAGCTAAGCCAACACTGTGAAGGCGATGTGCTAAATACTTGGCTGATCTATCTGCGCTGGCTACTGTTGAAAGGTCAGTTGCTTGCAGAGGATCATCGTTTCTGGATTCAATCCACAATTGCGTATTTAAGCCAGCAGCCACAACAAGCGGATTTTGTTCGCCTGTGGCAAGACAGTTCGCAGCATACCGAATTTACTTCACATTATATTTTTCCTACAGTTAGAGATTAGGTTATTTCCTTGAGACACAAAGCTAAACCGCGTTCGGCTCAACCTGCGCATTATGTATTTAAGGTTGAGGCGCTTTCCCATGAAGGACGGGGTATTGCTCACTATGGAAATGAGCCGGGACATCCGGCAGAAAAGCAGGGTAAAAAGGTTTTTATTACCGGTGCCTTGCCAGGAGAAACTGTTCAGGCCCGAATCACCCATCACACCAAAAGATTGGAAGAAGCAGACAGTGTTCAATTACTGAGTGAGCCATCCTCATATCGGATTGAACCCGTCTGTCCGCATTTTGGTCTATGCGGAGGATGCAGTCTTCAACATATGCACCCAGATGAACAGATCCGTTTCAAGCAAGACGTCCTAGCTTCACATCTTAAGCATTTTGCTGCCATTGAACCTGAAGAGTGGCTACCCGCTTTACGTTCGACTCGAGAAGACTACCGTCGTAAAGCCCGTATAGGGGTGCGTTTTTTAGCTAAAGAGCAAAAGCTGAAATTTGGTTTTCGTGAGCGTCAAACTAATCATCTGGTCTCTATTCAGACCTGCAAGGTACTGGACCGAGCTATGGCTGGCCACTTAAATGAGCTACAATTGTTACTCGAAAGTCTAACAGCCAAAGCAGCCATTGGGCATATAGAATTGGCTATGGGTGATCACGATATTGCTTTGGTTATTCGTAATATAGAGAAATTACCTCAAGTCGATGTCAACCAATTAACACAATATGCGTTAAGCAGGCAGTGGCAACTGTATTTGCAGCCTGCTGGACCAGAGAGTTTGTATCGGGTAGATCAGCCGGATGCATCAAAGTATTTGCATTATCGTCTGGAAGAGTTCGATATCGATTTTGCTTTTTCTCCACTAGATTTTACTCAGGTTAACTCTACAGTGAACTCGCAAATGGTCAGTCTGGCATGTAATTTGCTAAATCTACAGCCAGGTGAGCGTGTACTTGACCTGTTTTGTGGATTAGGAAACTTTTCTTTACCTCTGGCTCGCTGTGTAGGTGAGACCGGTCAAGTAATTGCTGTAGAGGGAAGTGAAGACATGGTTAAACGCGGTACTGAAAATGCCCGTAGCAATAAATTATTGAACGTGCGTTTCTATTCACAAGATTTAACAAAAGATTTTTCTTCTCATTCTTGGGCAAAGCAGGGTTTTGATGCATTATTAATTGATCCTCCGCGGGCAGGAGCAGAAGAAGTAATGCATTATCTTCCTAATTTTAATGCGAAAAGAATCGTTTATGTTTCATGTAATCCAGCAACTCTGGCAAGAGATGCAGGTATTTTGGTAGAGCATGGGTATCAGTTAAAAAAAGCTGGTGTGATGGATATGTTTACTCATACCGGGCACGTAGAATCAATTGTGTTATTTGAAAAAATTAACAAGATAAACGATTAAAAAACATGAGTTACATGTGTATAGGAGAAGGGTATGGTCACAGTACGTGAGCAGCTTCCTGGACGACTAACCGAGTTGTCTGATGAAGCGACTGTCGAGCATGCCGAAGAAGCACAGCTGGATTTAGTCTCATGGCTAGACCGCGTGCGTGATATTCTAGGTGGGGCAGAGCTGAAGCAGCTAGAAGAAGTCGCTCAGCTAACATTAGAAAAAGAGCTGGAAACCAACGTCAATCACCGATCCAACACCTTTTATACCGGTGTGGAAATGGCAGATATTCTGGCGCATCTGCATGTAGATGAAGATACGCTCTCAGCGGCTATGCTGTACCGCAGTGTACGTGAAGGGATTACCAGTCTTGAACTGGTGCAGGAACGATTTGGTGAGAATGTCTATAACCTGGTCAAGGGCACCTTGGCCATGGGTAAACTCTCTGAACTGATTGAAAAGAATAAACGTCTCGAAGATCATTTTAATAATAATCAGCGCGAGCATTTGACCGGCATTTATAAAATGCTGATTTCAGTCACTGAAGATGTGCGTGTGGTGTTGATCAAGCTGGCTGAACGTACGTATGCCTTGCGTGAACTGGCTAAGTCTTCTAAAGAGCGTCAGGAGCGGGTAGCACGGGAAATTCTGACGATTTACTCGCCACTGGCGCACCGTTTGGGCATTGCACAGCTTAAGTGGGAGCTTGAGGATCTGGCATTTCGCTACTTGGCTCCTGAGCGTTATAAAGAAATTGCATCTTTACTCAATGAAAAACGTCTGGAACGTGAACATTATATTCAATTTGTCATCGATAAACTGAAAAATGAACTGGCTGATTACGGGATCGAGGCAGAGATTACCGGCCGTGCCAAACATATTTATTCAATTTACCGTAAAATGAAAAGCAAGAGCTTAAGTTTTGATCAGCTCTATGATATTCGTGCTTTGCGGGTACTCGTGCACAGCGTACCAGAGTGTTATCACGCTCTCGGGATTGTGCATCAAATCTGGCGACATATACCGCATCAGTTCGATGACTATATTACCAACCCTAAAGGCAATGGTTACCGCTCCTTGCATACCGCAGTAATTGCAGAAAATAAGTCTCTAGAGGTTCAAATCCGGACTTATGACATGCATGAAGAAGCTGAGCTTGGTGTATGTTCACACTTTAACTATAAGGAAGGTTCTAAAACCACTGACCATTCCTTTAATCATCGCTTGCATTCTTTACGGGCGGTTCTTGAGCATTATCAGGAACGTAATGAAAGTAGTGGCTATCAGCAGAGTGATGAAACCGAAAATTTTGAGCATATTCAAGAATTTGAGGATTTTGAGAAAATCTATGTCTTTAGCCGTGATGGTGACATTAAAGAATTACCACGGGGTTCGACCGTACTTGATTTTGCCTATCATGTACATACTGAAGTCGGGAACAAATGCTATGCCGCACGGGTCAACCAGCGTTATGTCCCTTTAACCTATAGCTTGAAAACAGGTGAGCAGGTAGAAATTCTTACCAAAAAAGACCGGGAACCGAACCGGGACTGGCTGGTGAATTCGCTAGGTTATATTCGCACCGCGCGAGCACGCGATAAGTTGCGTCACTGGTTCAGACAGCAGGACCGGAGCAAAAATCTTGAAGTGGGGCGTGACCTGCTGAATAAAGAGTTATCGCGTCTGGCAATTCATCCAAAGAGCATTGATTTAAGTGATTATTGCAATCATTTTAACGTTAAAAGTGGTGATGATATTCTGATTGGGCTGGTGAATGGAGACCTGAGCCTGCATGCCCTGATTAATCAGGTGAACCGGCACATGCATCTGGATCAGGACGAGCCTGAGCTGGTACTCAAACCGACACTGAATCCACGTGCCAGTCATACTTTATCGGCGCATGGTATCCTGATCGACGGGCTGGACAATGTCGAGTTGCATATTGCCCAATGCTGTCAGCCAGTACATGGTGAAAGTATTGCGGGCTATATTACCTTAAACCGAGGAGTCAGTATTCATAAGGTGGGATGCCCGGATTATATGCGTATGATCAGTCAAGAGCCTGAGCGTGCAGTTGAAGCAGACTGGGAAATGCAGCCTACTCGTGGTCAGAGTGTGCAGATTGTGGTAGAAGCCTATGACCGTCGTGGTCTGCTTAAAGATCTGACTCAGGTCATTTTTGCAGACCAGATCAATATCCGGCAGGTCAATACTATCTCTGAAGCTGATGGTATTGCCAATATGAAGTTGTTAATTGAGGTTAAAGGGCTGGCACAATTATCACGTTTGCTTGCCCGTTTGGAGCAGCAACCAGGAATTATCAGCGCACGCCGTCTGGTTCAGGGTAATTAGATCTAAAATTTCTGAAAAAATATGCTTCCATTGAGAAGCATATTTTTATTTTAATCGGTAGAAGTAGAAATTTTTTAATCTATTTTTTCCGGCTTAAAGCTAAATTGGTCAGGCGGTTTATAAATTGCGGGCTGATTTGTGAAAGCTGAAAAAGAAATTTGGTTTTTAGGCCAACTGGCTGATGTGTAGGAGTCAAAAAATTAGTTTTCATATTGGCAAGCTGATAAATTTTTTGGGCAACATCTTCTGGTTTCAACGAAATACCCATATTCTGGATGGTGCCGGCATCCATATCTTTTACCATAGCAGTCTGTACAAATAATGGCATAACATCTAAAACACGAATTCCAAATTTTTGCCACTCTACATCAAGCCCTTCGGTAATACCGCGTACTGCAAACTTGCTGGCTGAATAGGAAACCAGGTCAGCCTGTCCATAAATAGCTGAGGCAGAAGAGAGATTGATCACGCGTGCAAAAGTGGCTGTTTTTAAGTAAGGTAGAGCTGCATGACAACCATTTATTACACCCTTAATGTTAATGTCAACTGTACGGTGATGGGCAGAAATTGGTGTATTTTCAAAAGCACCAGAGTATAAAACTCCTGCATTATTAACCAGAATATTGAGCTCTCCAGCCCAGCTAACAAAGTCGTCTAATGCCATGTTCCATTGATGATAGTCAGAAACATCCAGTTGCCCTGCCATTGCATTGGGTCCAAGGGCTTGTGCCAATTGCTGTGCTTGTGCGTAGTTAATATCATACAGACCAACTTTGTAACCCTTCTGGTAGAAGAGCCGTGCAATTGCGGCGCCAATTCCTTGAGCTGCACCACTGATCAATATACTGTGTGTCATACTTATTCTCTTTATTGATATTTTAATTATTAACAATCAGCCTGACTGTTATTGCAGGCCTATCTTAACAAAAGTCACATGATTTGGCACAGGTGAATGTAAAGCAGGACAAAAGATGAAAAATTCAGAGCAGTCAATTAAAGAGCTATTGGCGATTATGCAGGAACTCCGGCAAAAATGCCCATGGGATCGCGAACAGACGCCCTTGAGCCTGACACGCTATGCGATTGAAGAAGCTTATGAAGTCGAAGCCGCAGTACGTGAAGGCGATATAAGCGAAATCCGTGATGAACTGGGAGATCTGCTGCTACAGGTAGTATTCCAGGCACAGATGTACAGTGAACAAGGTGCATTTGATTTTCAGGATGTGGTCCAGGCGATTTGTCAGAAACTTGTGCGTCGTCATCCCCATGTGTTTAAAACTGAACAATCTCATCGTCTAACTCAAGAAGATGTCAGCCAGCTCTGGCAACAGATTAAGCAGCAGGAAAAACAAGGTAAGCCTGCTGCCCAGCTAAATGAGATCAAGCATGGCCCAGCATTAGTTCAGGCCGAACAAATACAGAAGAATGTGGCAAAAATCGGTTTTGATTTTCCGGATGTAAATAGTGCTTATAGGAAGCTTGAAGAGGAGTTGCTCGAACTGAAAGAGGCGATATATCATCAAAATTCCGATGAAATTATGGATGAGTTTGGCGATTGTCTATTTTCACTGATCAATGTAGGCCGTAAACTTCATGTTTCCAGTGAGATGGCTTTACTTTCAACTATCCATAAATTTAGAACCCGTTTTGCTTTTATCGAGGATCAGGCCATACAGCAACAGCGAACTTTAGAACAGCTGAGTCTGGAAGAAATGGATCAACTCTGGGAGCAAGCTAAACAACAATTAAAATGAAGAGCTCTATATCGTGATGAAAAACAGCAATAAATTTTTCCGGTTAAAAGAAATATTATCTTTAATGTTGGGTTTGCTGGCATGTCTCTGGCTAGCAAGTGCCGTTCAGGTACAGGCACAACAGTTTGATGATTCTTATTTGAAATGGAAAAACCAGCAATTGGATCACGACCGCCGCCTATTGCAGCAAACTGGTTCAATGACGATGTCATCGGGAGCAGCAGCCCAGATCAGTACAGAAAAAGTGAGCCTGAACCGTGGTACTGCTGATCAGTTGCAGCAGGCACTGAGTGGCGTGGGCGAAAAGAAAGCTCAGGCAATTGTGGAATATCGTAACAAAAATGGAAAATTCAATAGCATCGAAGATTTGCAGAAGGTCAAAGGCATTGGGCCCAAGCTATTTGAAAAAAATAAATCGCGTCTGACATTGTAAGTTGTTACGCTAGTTGATATAAGAACTCAACAAACAATAGGGCAATATTGAGATTCAAATTGCCCTTTAATCATGTTGGAGCTATGATTACAGCATCTTAGCAAATTTACGTCCTGACGTAGGAGACAGCGTCTTTTGCAAACTTTGCGCGCGTCAAAATGTGGTTTATCAACCACTCAATTACCTTCTTCTATTTTAGATGTTATCGAAAGTTTAACCAAGGCCGGTTATGAAGCTTATATCGTTGGTGGCGGTGTAAGAGACCTGATGCTGGGGTTAAACCCTAAAGATTTCGATGCTGTAACCAATGCAACTCCTTCACAGATCAAGGATGTATTTGGGCGTCGCTGCCGTATTATTGGCCGCCGTTTTGAATTGGCTCATGTGTATTCTGGCCGTGAACTGATTGAAGTGGCAACTTTTCGTGCTCCTCCTAAAAAAGCTGTGACCAGTGCCTCAGGCATGATCCTGCGTGATAATAACTGGGGCAGTATCGAACAAGACTTTTCCCGCCGTGATTTTTCTATTAACGCCCTGTATTATCAGCCGCATAAAGGTATTGTGCTTGATTTTTGTGATGCGGTTCAGGATATCAAAAATAAAACCTTGCGTTTGCTTGGTGATCCGGTACAGCGTTTTGAAGAAGATCCAGTACGGATGCTACGCACTTTGCGTTTTGCAGCTAAACTGAATTTCAAAATTGATCCAGCTATTCTGAAAATTTTTACAGCCGAGCTGGCACAACTGCTCCGTGATGTGTCTCCGCACCGTTTGTATGACGAATCACAAAAGCTGTTTACTATGGGGCACCTGGCACGTGTGCTACCGATGCTTATTGATTTTGATATCTGGAAGCAGTTATTTGCAGATATCCGCCCGAATATTACTGCCTTTATAGAGTTGGCTGCGAAAAATACTGATCATCGTATTCAGATCGGTAAAACTATTAATCCAGCATTCTTCTATGCTGTACTACTTTGGGAGCCCTTCCTGGAGCGCTATGAATTTTATAGCGGTAAAGGTATTGTCGCTGCTGAGGCGCGTGCTCAGGCTGGGCTGGATGTACTTAAGCGTCAAGCCACACGTACTGTTATTCCACGTTTTGCAGAAACCTTTATTCGTGAAGTCTGGGAAATGCAGAGCCGTTTGCTAAATCCGAAACCTCAGCAAATTGAAGCCTTGGCCAGCCATGCGCGTTTCCGTGCCGGCTTTGACTTTTTATTATTGCGTGAGAAGGCAGGGGACCCAACGACTCAGGGAATGGGGCAATGGTGGGATGCTTACCAGAATATGGGAGCTGATGAAAAAGAAAAAACTATTAGTCAGTATAACCGGCAGCGTGCCAAAAATCGCCGTAAACAGAACGAAGATGTACTGGATGAAGTAAAGCATCTGGAAATTGAACCCTTAGTCGATATCCCCGAACCGCGTAGCCGACGTGCTAGAAAAGCACGTAAGCCGGAGGTTGATCATGAAGCGATTAAAGCAGCAGAATCTGTGGGAGACTTTAATAGTGATCATCCGATTATGAAGCGCAAACGGGTAAAGCGTGACCTTAGTCAAGTGGTATTTGGACCAACACAATGAGTACCATTGCTTATATTGGCCTGGGCAGCAATCTCGGTGACTCACGCCAGATTTTAACTCAAGCTGTATCAAGGCTTAGTACCTTGGGGCCGGTAAAAGTTTCCAGGTTATATCAGAGTCCGCCTATGGGGCCTCAAGACCAGCCGCATTATTATAATGCCGTAGCACAGCTTGAAACCGTGCTTGAGCCTTTGCCTCTATTAGATCAGTTGCAAGCTTTTGAGCAGGAAGCCGGGCGGGTGCGTCTACGCCGGTGGGGCGAGCGGACACTAGATCTGGATCTTTTGCTTTATGGTCAGCAGTCTATACAACATGAACGGCTGAATGTGCCACATATTGGACTGCTGGAGCGGGATTTTGTTGTTATTCCACTGCTTGATCTGGATGCGAGTCTCAGCGTAAATGGACAGCTACTTCAACAACTGGATTTGGTCCAGCAATCAGAACTTACTGTTTTGGCCGATGAACAATGGGCCAGCATTTAATCTATATATTTAAGATACTGTGCAAGAGGATATCTTCATGATTAGTCTGAGTGATTTAAGACAGTTCAAAGCTCAGGGGCGTAAATTTTCTTGCCTGACTTGCTATGATTCCAGTATGGCAAAAGCCATGGAGCTTGCTGAAATTGATTCTATTCTGATTGGTGATTCACTGGGAATGACAATTCAGGGTCATGACTCAACATTACCGGTACTGGTTGAAGATATGGCTTATCATACTGCTGCAGTGCGTCGTGGTAATCAGCATGCCATGATTATGACTGATCTTCCTTTTATGAGTTACGCTACTCTGGAAGATGCGCTCAAAAATGCTCGCATCGTAATGCAGGCCGGTGCTCAGATGGTCAAAATTGAAGGTGGGGCATGGTTATCTGAAACGGTACAGAATCTGACCCGTAATGGTATTCCGGTTTGTGTACATCTTGGTCTAACGCCGCAGTCTGTTCATGTTCTGGGTGGTTACAAGCTACAGGCAAAAAGTCGTGAAGCCGCTGATCAGCTAATTGCTGACTGTAGAGCAGTAGTTGAAGCAGGGGCAGCGGTATTATTACTTGAATGTGTGCCTGCCCAGCTGGGTAAAGAAATTACTGAACTGTTTCCGCATACTCCAGTGATCGGTATTGGTGCTGGTGCAGAGACGGATGGCCAAGTACTGGTCGTACAGGATATGTTGGGACTGTCTTTTGGGCGTGTAGCACGCTTTGTGCGTAATTTTATGAAAGAGCAAAGTGGTGAAACTGCAATTCTGGATGCTTTCAAGGCCTACCATCAGGCAGTACAGAATCAGTCTTTTCCAGCTAGAGAACATACTTTCCAGGTTGAGTTGTAATTTATGAAAACTGAAGTGACCATTCAAGGATTAAGTGCCTCTCTAAATCCTGCTCGTACAGCGCGTAAAATTATCGGTTTTGTACCGACTATGGGAAATTTACACGAAGGTCATCTGAATTTAGTGCGTGAGGCACGTAAATTATGTGATGTTGTTGTCGTCAGTATTTTCGTAAATCCGATCCAGTTTGGGCCGAATGAAGATTTCGAAAATTATCCGCGTACCCTGGAGCAGGATAGTCACCTGCTGGCAGATGCTGGCTGCGATATAATTTTTGCACCAAGTGTAGAGCAAATGTATGGTTCACAACCTCGTCTGACCAATATTAGCGTAGGTAAAATTACGGATGATCTGTGTGGGAAATCACGTCCGGGTCACTTCGATGGTGTAGCTGTAGTTGTAACCAAGCTGTTCAATATAGTACAGCCGAATTATGCATTTTTTGGCCAGAAAGATTATCAGCAATTGGCAGTCATTCGCCAGCTGGTACGTGATTTGAATTTGCCTCTCGAGGTCATTGGAGTACCAATTACCCGAGCTGCAGATGGACTGGCTTTGAGTTCACGTAATGGTTATCTGAGTACTGAAGAACGTCAGCTTGCTCCGTCAATTTATGAAAGTTTAAAAAATGCTGAACTCGAGTTACAGCAGGGCCAAGCTTTGTCACAAGTGTTAGATCATGTGAAAAGTCAATTGACACAGGCGGGTCTGGTTGTGGAGTATGTAGAGGCGCGCACGCCTGAGCTCCAGGCTGTACATGAGTTTAATCAGAGTCTTGTATTGTTTGTAGCGGCCAAGCTTGGGAATACACGTCTGATTGACAACTTGCAGGTCAATTATTCTCACTGAAGCATAAAGATATAATAAGGACAGTTATTGCCATGAAGCGTATTTTGATCGTGACAGGACAATCCGGTTCAGGAAAATCATCTGCATTGCAGGTTCTTGAAGATTTGGGTTATTACTGTATCGACAACCTGCCATTGGCATTGCTGACAGAAATTGTTTTAAAACTGGACCGTGAGAATAATCTTGAGCAGCTGGCACTTGGTGTAGATGTACGTAGTACCCGGGCCGATTTACAGGAATTTGATCAGGTTTTTGAGCAGTTACAACAGCATGGATCAGTTGATGTCATTTATCTGACTACACAGGATCAGGAACTGATTGCGCGATTTAGTGCTTCACGACGTCCGCATCCTTTGGCGAGCCGGTTTAAGAGCCTGAATGAATGTATTCAGGAAGAGAAACAGCTGCTCATGCCTATTCAATTTCGTGCCACTGTACATATTGATACGACTGATAAAAGTGTACATGACCTGAAACACACCTTGCTTTCAAAATTGGGCCAAGCTAACCGTTTAATCCTGATTTTACAGTCATTCGGTTATAAGCATGGCATTCCATTAGATGCAGATTATGTATTTGATGTAAGGCATTTGCCCAACCCGCATTGGGACCTGGAATTACGCAAGTATTCAGGACTGGATGAGCCGGTAAGAAAATTCCTTGAATCAAGTGATCAACCCAATGAGATGTTCTTGGATATTTACCACTTTCTCAACAAGTGGCTCCCGGCCTTTGCCAAAGGCCATCGTCATTATATGACAGTATCGATCGGATGTACGGGTGGGCAACATCGTTCAGTTTATATCGTGGATAGACTAAAAAAATCGCTTGAGGCACAATGGTCTATTCAGGTCTTACATAGAGAAATGAAGCACTGGTCATGATTGATACAACAGTTGACGTAATTAACAAACTAGGTTTACATGCGCGTGCATCAGGTAAGTTGATTGAGGTTACGACCAAGTTTCGTTCTTCAATTCAGATCGGTAAAAATGATAAACTGATTGATGCAAAAAATATTATGTCCTTACTCATGCTTGGTGCAGGTAAGGGTACCACTTTGCGAATTGTGATTGACGGTCCGGATGAAGAAAAAGCTTTATCGGAAATTCAGGCATTATTTGCAGCAAAATTTTATGAGGCTGAATAACTGTGGCGCGTCGTCCAACACGTTTTACTGAAGAAGACTTTGAAGTTTTAGAGGGACGTGCAAGTAAAACTGAACAAAAAAAAGCAGTTCAGCGCATGGCTGCTTTAGGTGCACAACTGGCAGAGCTGCCACGTAAGCAAATTGAGAAGCTGCCGGTAGAAGAGCGTTTAATAGACGCTTTACTGGAAGTTGAATCAATAACTTCACATGAAGCCCGTCGGCGTCAATTCCAGCGGATCGGCAAGCTGTTGCGTAATGAAGATGAAACCATGATTCTTTCTTACCTGACGCCACAGCAAGGTGCGAAAAAACAGGCACAGCTCATGCGTTGGGTAGACCGTATTATTGACCAGGGTGATCCGGTCATTAATGAGTTTGTAAAACTTTATAATGCTGCCGAACGCCATACTTTACGTCAACATCTGCTGCGAATTCAGCGTGATGTTGCCAAGCAGGTAAGTGAAGAAGAATTGCTTGAATCTAAAAACAAGCTGGTCAACTATATCCAGCAGGTTGCTTTAATCTCGGATCAGAGATAACACAGTTAAGCAAAAGCGGCATGTATGCCGCTTTTTTATTGTAATCACTGAATGCATTATGATTTTTTAACTGAATCTTCATGCAGTGATTCATTGAGCTGGTCAATGACAATGGCCCAGTCATCGTCTGACTTCATGTGTTCCCGAATAAACTGGCTTTGTGCAGTGGTCCAGAAATCAGCTTCACTGATATAGACAGGAGCAGCCAGTTGATGCTGTTCAATAAATTGAGCAATAGCTGCTTCAGAAGAATCAAGCCCGAGCTGCTGAAATAAATGGGTCATGCGCGTAGTAGTTTTACTGCTCACTACTATTCTCCTTATGTAAATAGGATTTTTTATATTATTTAAGATAATGAAATAAATAAAGTTTAATAATTTATCTAACTTGTTATATATAACTATATAAAGATTTATGTCTTTACTTCAAGAATTAGATAAAAGCTGCAACGTTCGCTGATCTTCAGCTCCCTGAAAATATTTGTCTAGCAAAACTTGAAATAAAGGATTTTTATGCTCACTGGCTCTCTTGAACAGTGTTAAAGAGGATTTTAATTTCATGTCATCAGGCGAGCCGAAAATTATATGAATATCTTTTTCAGATAAGTCAGCTAGAACTTGGCAGAGTTCCAGATAACGCTGGCCCAAAATTGGATGACGCAGGAAATCTCGGGCTTCTTCCAGATTATTGATACCGTAATAGGTCGCGGCATGGCTATGCCCTAATCCTTTAAGCTGTGGAAAGATAAACCACATCCAGTGACTGCGCTTATGTCCGGCTCTAAGCTCATCCAGTGCTTGATTATAATATTGTGCCTGAGCTTGTATAAAACGGTTTAAATCTGCCATTTTACTTACTCATATTTTTAATGGAAGCCAGCAGTTAAGCTGGCTGGTATGGAGTGCGTCATTTAGGATTGGCTATTTTAGCCAAATTCACCTACTGAGCGCTCCTTGGCCCATTCACGTAAAATAAATTTTTGCAATTTTCCGGTGGAGGTCTTCGGAATATCAGTGATGATGATCTCTTTAGGCACCTTGAAGCGGGCTAATCCCTGTTTACAGTGTTCAGTAAGTTCTTCCGCAGAAATACTCACACCCTCTTTTAACTCCACAAAGGCACAGGGTACTTCCTGCCAGCGTGGGTCAGGTTTGGCAACTACTGCAGCAGTTAGCACTGCCGGATGCTGATAAAGCACCTCTTCAACCTCAAGTGATGAAATATTTTCTCCGCCCGAAATAATTACATCCTTGGCACGATCAGTAATCTTAGCATAGCCATCAGGCTGACATACGGCGAGATCACCGGTATGGAACCAGCCCCCTTTAAACGCCTCTGCTGTTGCTTCCGGATTTTTTAAATAACCCTTCATGACAATATTACCGCGGAACATGATTTCCCCCATGCTCTGTCCATCATTTGGCACAGGTAGCATGGTTTCTGGGTCAAGTACCTTCATACCATCTTGAAGCGGATATGGAACACCTTGACGTGAATGTAATTGTGCCTGCTCCTGTATGGTCAGGTCACTCCAGCCTGCCTGTGATGCACAAAGTGCAGATGGGCCATAAGTTTCTGTCAATCCGTAAACATGCGTAACATTGATACCAATATTACGCATGCCTTCAATAATTGCAGCAGGTGGCGCAGCACCAGCCACCATGACTTCAACGCGATGGTCAAAATAAGTTCGTTTCTCTGCTGGTGTATTGATCAGCATGGAAAGCACTATTGGAGCTCCACAGAAATAATCCACCTTATGCTCGGCAATCAGTTTAAAGATCAGTTCTGGGTCAACCTTGCGCAGGCAGACATTGGTCCCACCATTTGCTGCCATGGTCCAGGCAAAACACCAGCCATTACAGTGAAATAGGGGCAGGGTCCATAAATACGTTGCACGTGGCGTCATGCCACAGGCAATGATATTACTTGCAGCATTGATATACGCACCGCGATGATGATAAACCACTCCCTTGGGGTTGCCGGTAGTGCCTGAGGTATAGTTCAGACTAATAGCATCCCATTCATCTTGCGGTAGATGCCATTCAAAATCAGCATTGCCTTCAGTCAGCCAGTCTTCATATTCAATTTCACCAATCGGTGCATTAAAGCAGTTTTCATATTCGGCATCATCCACATCAATGACATAAATATCTTGTGAAACCAGTGCCAGCGCTTCTTTTGCTAAAGTAGAAAACTCAGGGTCGACCAGTAAAACTTTACTCTCTGCATGTTCGAGCATAAAGGCTAAGGTTTTGGCATTCAAGCGGGTGTTTAAGGTGTTCAGAACTGCCCCTGCCATTGGTACAGCAAAATGTGCCTCAATCATCGCAGGCACATTCGGCAAAAGTACCGATACAGTATCGTTTTTCTGGATACCCAGCTTTTGCAGCTGATCGGCAAACTGCCGACAGCGCTGATAGGTTTCCCGCCAGCTGATCTGGCGTGAACCATGAATAATCGCTGCCTGATGAGGGTAGATATATGCCGCACGTTCTAGATAACGTAGAGGAGAAAGTGCCACGAAATTTGCAGGGGTGCGCGGTAATTCATCATAAGCACTCACCATTTTTATAACTCCCTTTCATCATTGTTTTATTCTTTCAGTTTATGAAAAGATAGGTCTTTCAGGTCCGGACTTCATTTATGCTTTAGTCTTAGTTTCTGTTTAATTAATATATAAATCAAATACTTAATTTTGATTCTAAAACTAAAATATTATTCTTTCAAATTATGGTGAAAGCTGTTTTGTAGGTTCAGTTCATTATGTACAATAAACTAAATCACTCACAATACAGGATTTTATCGTTTTTGCTGTTTCTTCATAAAGCCAAGACGTGTAAAATTCTTAACGAAATTTGTTCTATCCACCGTTTTTATATTTTTGAGGTTTTCCTCGATCATAATCTCGCGGTGAAATGCCCTATGGTACGGGGCATCACTCCTTAAGGATTCATTTTATGCCAATTATCACATTGCCAAACGGCGATCAAAAACAGTTTGATCAAGCTGTTTCTGTTATGGACGTTGCCCAAAGCATTGGACCCGGGCTTGCAAAAAATACAGTTGCCGGTCGTGTAAACGGTCAACTGGTTGATGCTTCTGACCTCATTACAGAAGATGCAACCTTGCAAATCATTACCCCGAAAGATGAAGAAGGCGTCGAGATTATCCGTCATTCTTGCGCACATTTAGTGGGTCATGCAGTTAAGCAGCTGTTTCCAGAAGCAAAAATGGTGATTGGTCCGGTCATTGAAGAAGGTTTCTACTACGACATCTGGATGCCACGTCCGTTTACTCTGGATGATATGGCAGCGATTGAAGAGCGTATGAAAAAGCTCATCGATCAGGATTATGATGTCATCAAGAAAATGACCCCCCGTGATGAAGTAATTGCTGAATTTACTGCACGCGGAGAAGAGTATAAATTACGTCTGATTGCAGACATGCCAGAAGAAACCCAGATGGGGCTGTATTATCATCAGGACTATCTGGATATGTGCCGTGGACCACATGTACCTAATACCAAATTCTTGAAATCATTCAAACTGACTAAAATCTCTGGCGCTTACTGGCGTGGAGATGCCAAGAATGAACAGCTACAACGTATCTATGGTACTGCATGGGCAGACAAGAAACAGCTTGCGGCTTATATCAAGCGTATTGAAGAAGCTGAAAAGCGTGATCACCGTAAAATCGGTAAAGCGCTCGATCTGTTCCATATGCAGGAAGAGGCACCAGGCATGGTGTTCTGGCACCCGAATGGCTGGACTATTTACCAGGTTCTTGAGCAGTACATGCGTAAAGTACAGCAGGATAATGGCTATCTGGAGATCAAGACTCCACAGATCGTAGACTTTACACTCTGGGAAAAATCGGGTCATGCGGCTAACTATGCCGACAATATGTTTACGACCCACTCTGAAAGCCGTAACTATGCCGTAAAGCCAATGAACTGCCCATGTCATGTTCAGGTGTTTAATCAGGGCCTGAAATCTTATCGTGACCTGCCGATCCGTCTGGCCGAATTTGGTTCGTGCCACCGTAACGAGCCGTCTGGTTCACTTCATGGTATTATGCGTGTTCGTGGTTTTACTCAAGATGACGCACACATCTTCTGTACCAAAGAGCAGATCGGGCCTGAAGTTGCAGACTTCATCAAATTGACCCTGGACGTCTATAAAGATTTCGGTTTTGAAGATGTGCAGATGAAGTTGTCTACACGTCCAGAAAAACGTGTAGGTGATGATGCACTTTGGGACATGGCTGAAAAATCTCTGGCAGATGCACTGGATGCGGCAGGTTTGGAATGGGAACTACAGCCAGGTGAAGGTGCATTCTATGGTCCGAAGATTGAATTCTCACTGAAAGACTGCTTAGGCCGTGTCTGGCAATGTGGTACAATCCAGTGTGACTTCAATTTGCCAGAACGTTTAGATGCTTCATTTGTGACTGAAGATAATGAACGCGATCAGCCGGTTATGTTACATCGTGCAATTCTTGGCAGTTTTGAACGTTTTATTGGTATACTTATTGAACATTATGCGGGCTTTATGCCACCTTGGCTTGCGCCAGTTCAAGCATGTGTCATGAACATTACCGATTCTCAGGCACAGGCCTGCGAGCAGGTAGTGACCAAACTCAAGGAAAACGGAATTCGTGCAATTTCTGACTTGAGAAATGAGAAAATCGGCTTTAAGATTCGTGAACGTACACTTGAGCGCATTCCTTACTTGCTGGTTCTAGGTGATCGGGAAGTAGAGGAAGGTACGGTCAACGTGCGTACCCGCTCAGGAAAAAATTTAGGTACTATGTCTATTGATGCCTTCAATGACCTAGTGAAAGTAGCCGTAGCCGAACGCGGCCGGTATATTGTGGAGTAATAAAGATTAAACAGCCTGACCGTAACCAGCAACAAGGTGCTAAGAGTAACCGTCCTGCCATTAATGACGAGATCCGTGCGAAAGAAGTACGCCTCGTTGCTGCGGATGGTGAACAAAAAGGAATCGTTTCACTTGCTGAAGCGTTGCGTGCTGCAGAAGAATCAGATCTTGACCTGGTCGAGATCGTTGCTAATGCAGAACCGCCTGTTTGTAAAATCATGGATTACAACAAGCACTTGTTTGACCTAAAGCAAAAGCAAAAAGATGCAAAGAAAAAACAGCATCAGGTGCAAGTCAAAGAGATCAAGTTGCGTCCAGCTACTGATGTTGGTGATTACCAAGTTAAATTGCGTGCAATTATCAAGTTCTTGGAAGAAGGAAATAAAGTAAAGATTACTTTACGTTTCCGTGGCCGTGAAATGGCTCACCAGCAACTTGGTTTGGCTCAATTGCAAAAGATTGAAGCAGATGTCGCTGAAATTGGTGTAGTTGAACAGGCACCAAAAATGGAAGGCCGTCAAATGGGTATGTTACTTGGACCGAAAAAGAAAAAGTAATTATCTCATATCAAAAAGCACCGCGAATGCGGTGCTTTTTTATTGAAGAGTTAAAAATTTAACCCTTTATTCTTGAGAAGCAGGAATCTCATAAACTTTGCCAGCTTCACTTTCATTAGCTTTACGGCCAATTGCAATCTGGCGTGGCAGTTTCTCTTCAGGCACAATTCGCTGCAATTCGATGATCAATAAGCCATCTTCATAATCAGCTTGTTGTACTTCAATATGCTCGTCCAGACGTAATGAAAGCTTGAAGGAACGACGTGCAATTCCTTTATGCAGGTACTCAACACTATGATCGCCTGTTTCATTGTCTGGCTTGCCGGTAATAGTCAGAACCCGGTTTTCCAGATTAATCGCCAATTCCTGCTGTTTAAAACCGGCAGTTGCCACCACAATACGGTACTGATTATCGCCCAGCTTTTCAATATTGTAAGGTGGATAGTTCGGTGCCTCACTTTGCATGGCGTAGTCGAATAAATCATTTAAACGGTCAAAACCAATACTACGACGGAAAAGTGGACTAAGGCTTACGCTACTCATTGATATAACCTCCTGATGAGTTCAGCAAAGTTGTATAAACAAGAACTACTGTTACGCTTGGCATCAACAGTAATTACCAGCAATATCCGGAAGATCATTGCTGTACTAGATATATCGGTATGCCAGTAAAAAAAATCAAGAGAGATTTTTAAAAAATTCTCAAATCTCTTGCTATGAGAATTTGTGCACTTTAAATAGGGTTATTTCAGTCATAAACTTCAAACTTTTAATGGTGCAGTCACAGAAGTTATTTATAAAACTGTGTTATAAAGACAGATATAATGCGTTTGTTCATGACAATAACTATAGCAGTGAAAGGATAAAAAATGATTGATCTATATTATTGGGCTACGCCAAATGGCCATAAAATTACGATTGCCCTTGAAGAAATGGAGCTGGATTATCAGATTTTTCCGATCAATATTATGGAAAATGACCAGTTTCAGCCAGACTTTCTGAAAATTTCTCCTAACAATAAAATTCCGGCAATTGTTGATCAGGATGGGCCACGTGGTGAACCTATTTCTGTTTTTGAATCAGGCGCAATTTTGCAATATCTGGGTCGCAAAACGGGCCTTTTCTATTCACAGGATGAGCAGGAACGGGTAGAGGTTGAACAATGGTTAATGTGGCAAATGGGCGGACTTGGCCCGATGCTTGGGCAAAATCATCATTTTAACCGTTTTGCGCCGGAAAAAATTCCATATGCCATAGAGCGCTATCTAAATGAAACAAAGCGCTTGTATAGCGTATTAAACAAACAGCTCATCGGCCAAAAATTTGTAGCTGGGGAATACTCTATTGCAGATATGGCAATTTTACCCTGGATTTTACGCTATGAATGGCAGGGAATTCAGTTAGAAGACTATCCAAATGTGAAAGAATATGTAGAGCGCCTGACAGCACGTCCTGCCATACAGCGGGCTTTAACTATTCAGCTTTAATTTATTGTAGAGTAGATAACCCAGCCATAGAGACAGTTTATACTTCAGTCCTTATCTGGGACTGATCTTCAATGGCATACCTTCTACTGTTTATATCTGCATTTGGTGCAGCGACTCTATTACCCTTGCAGTCTGAGGCAGTATTGCTTGGTTTGCTGACGCAACAACATTATTCAGCTTTATTGCTATTAATGGTTGCCAGTGCCGGAAACATTTTAGGTTCATGTATAAATTGGTGGCTGGGAATTCATATTGAACACTATAAGCATAAGAAGTGGTTTCCGGTATCTGAAGCCAAGATACAAAAAGCACAGAACTTTTATTATAAATATGGATATTGGTCACTGTTACTTAGCTGGTTACCAGTCATTGGTGATCCGATTACCCTAATTGCGGGGCTGTTAAAAGAAAATTTTTTAAGATTTCTGTTGATGGTGACCTTGGCCAAAACAGGACGTTATCTTTTTATTTATTTAGCTTATATTTTATTTTAATACAGGAAGTAGAATAGCTACTTCCTGTATTTCTGGAAATTTACTGGCATTCTTCCAGCTTGAAATGAATCTGGTCTTTAAAGTGTGACTTTTTATAAATCCAGAATTTACGCGGAGCAGAAACTTGTACCTGTGAAACCGCCTGTATTACTGCCTGGTCAAGTGCGTAGGTTCCTGAACCCTGCTGTATTTTTACTTTTTTAATATTACCCTGTCTATTGCTTTTAAAACTAAATTTAATGCTACGATCATAACCATTCAACTGGTCGCGATTAATTTCCAGTTGAGGCTGATTTAGATACTGGAAAGGAACTTTTTTATTCTGTTGCTGAGTCAGCCAGTTTTCTGAATTAAAATTATAAAGACAGTCCTGACCGGCATTGTCGTCTAATTTCAGGCTAAAAGCCTGATAGCCAATCACTGGCAAAGCTGTGTCATTTTCAATATAGGCTTTGACTTGAGCTTGTTGCACAGCATTCAGCAGGATGTCGTCAAGAGTTTTAATACCCGTACTTTCCTGAATTGCAGCTTTATTAACCTTACCTGTTTCATCTGCATAAATACGAATGATGGCGTGGCGATCTTGGCCCTTTAAATCCTCATCTTTATAAACTGGCTGAGGAAAACGGACCCATTGAATGCGTGTTGTTAAATGTGCAGGTAATGCAGAACTGGTTTGTGGAGTAAGCTTCATGGTTGTTAGTGCCGCAGCATAACTTATACTTGACGGCAGGCCCATTAGAAATAGAACAGGAAGAGCATATTTCATAAGTTTATTCATTTCATTATTAGATAAAGTGAGCCATTGCCCGTTCGGCCAGCTCTGGCGGCTAAGTATTATCTGTTTCTATCCAGATGACAATATAAAAGAAGTCTGAAAAGGCCTAGGCATCCCAAGCCAAATATCTATTTGAATTGATTATCTGAACTCTGGGTTATATCTATATCAAATAGATCTTTGGTTTTGGCCCAACTAACGACGACTACAGCCATGGTCATGCAGCCGCCAAATACTGTCGCCATAACTGTACCCATATATTTGGCCGCCAGGCCCGATTCAAATGCGCCCAGTTCATTTGAAGACGAAACAAACATTCCATTTACGGCAGCTACACGGCCCCGCATATTTTCGGGAGGAAAAATCTGTAAAATAGTCTGTCGGATAACTACAGAAATACTGTCACAAGCTCCAGTTATGGCAAGAGCGAAAAGTGAAAGCCACACATGATCTGAAAAGGCAAACAGCAGGGTAAATATACCAAAACCAGCAACTGCCAGTAACATGTTGCGCCAGGCATGCTGAGTGGGAGGGAATTTGGTTAAAGCTATCATGGTAACTAGGGCGCCAATTGAAGGAGCAGCGCGCAAGTAGCCTAGGCCCTCGGGTCCGACCTTCAAAATATCTTCTGCAAAAATGGGCAGCAGTGCGATGACACCACCGAACAGGACTGAAACAAGGTCCAGAGAAATGGCCCACAGTACAATTTTGGTTTTCCAGATAAAGCGAAACCCCTCACCCAGTGAATCCAGCACTCGATGTTCTTCCATCACAGGAAAATTACGTTTTTGAAGCAGATTAATAAGCATAAAACATAGGGCAAGTAATATTGAAACAGCAATCAGGCTGGTTTCGCGGCCAAGAAAGGCTAACATAAAACCACCTAGCATCGGGCCTAAAATCACACCACTTTGCCAGCCAATGGTGGTCCATGTTGCGCCATTGGCATAGATGGCTTTGGGAATCAGAAAAGGTTTTAGGGAGGTCGCAGAAGGGTTGTAAAAACCGCGAATGGTGCCTAGTCCAAAAATAACTGCATAGATTCCCCAAGAAAGACTGTTAATTGTGATCGAATCTATTGCATAGGCATGAAAGAGCCACCATAAGATAAGCGGCAAGGGGGCTGCAAAAAACAGGCAAACTTTCATAATCGTCTGCTTGTTAAAACGGTCAGCAAAATAGCCACCCCATAAGGAAAGTGCAATAAATGGTATGGCTTCTGCCAGTCCAATCAGCCCCAATGTGAGAGGATCTTTGGTAATTTGATAAAGAGAATAGGCAACAATAATTTCTTGAATCAGAATGGCAAGAGTGAGACAAAACTGGTTGAGTGTAATAATCGAGAAGTCTCGATACCGCAAGGCGGCAAAAGCATCATGCTGGTTAGACATATAAGAGGGTTCTACATATTTTTGTAGTGATTATACTCCTGAATAAAAGCTGAAATTTCCATCATTTCTAAATTATTCAAGAAATATATCTTCTGTATTGAAGCCCGATTAAAATCATGAAAATCCGATTAATTGCTTTTGTTTTAGGCAGAGTTGCTATAAAATGTCGCCTTCCTTACCTGCAGGTCGTTATTGCAATGGTGCAGACGAGCCGAACAGGTGCTTAAAGAGGTTGTTATGGCAAAGTTAAAAACTCGCCGTGGTGCAGCTAAACGTTTCAAAGCGACTGCAAACGGTTTCAAGCGTAAACAAGCGTTCAAACGCCACATTTTGACCAAAAAATCTGCTAAGCGTATCCGTCAATTGCGCGGCTGTGTAATGGTTCACGTAAGTGACGTTGCTTCAGTTCGTCGTATGTGCCCATACATCTAAGGAGATTATAAATGGCTCGTGTAAAACGTGGTGTACAGGCTCATCGCCGTCACAAAAAAATTCTTGCTCGTGCTAAAGGTTACTATGGCGCTCGTTCACGCGTTTACCGCGTAGCGTTCCAAGCAGTAATCAAAGCTGGTCAATACGCTTACCGTGACCGTCGTCAGAAGAAACGTCAGTTCCGTTCTTTATGGATTGCACGTATCAATGCTGGTGCGCGTCAAAACGGTCTGTCTTACAGCCGTATGATTTCTGGTCTGAAAAAAGCTCAGGTAATCATCGACCGTCGCGTACTTGCTGACATCGCTATGCATGATGCAGTTGCTTTTGCTGCTTTAGCTGAAAAAGCTAAAGGTGCGTTAGCTGCTTAATCATCTTCGATGATCTAAAAAAGACTGCTTTTGCAGTCTTTTTTATTATCTTTAAAAACATCTGGTCGTAAGTAAAGTAAGCCTTTAAATTGTTGAAAATAGTTAAAATATTTTATTTATTACTATAAGGCCCAAAATTATTCTTCCAGCACTAATTTTTATCATGAGCGGGAGCAACTCGCTTATAAATCTTGTATAAAACTTTAAATTTTTATTTTGACTGATAATAATGATGAGTAAATCTAAAAATAGAAACTGATTTAATTCATAAATTGTACCAAGTTTCTCTAAGCTGATTATTAGAGTTCTGACATTGCGTTCATACTGGGTCATAGACTCAATATGAACACAACTTTGGGTTAGAAAAATATTTAGCAGTTACAATCCAAAATAATAGGCGACGACACAAATTACGATTGTTAAAAGAAGCAATTTAATCACATTTCCCATGCCGGCTTTATGTGTACCTGCTGGTACTTTTTCTTTACGTACGGGTTGTGCCAGGGTAACTGCTGGACTATCTAGTGGGGTTGCTACCGGTTCTACATAAGTTAACTGTGCAGATTTATAGTGATTGGCAACTTTAACGATCAGCTTGCTGAGCAGGTCATCAATTTTTTGAGAAAAATGTCTCAGGTTAATCTGTTCTTCAGGCGTTAAAGTCGTACCCTGCTCATCAAAAGGATGTTTACGCTTATACTCGACAAATTCTGACAGTGCAGTTACCCGGTGTAATAGTTCATGTGCAATATCGGCAGAATAGTCAGTTGGAATTAAGGCCAAATATTGTAATGATATACTGTCAGACGCTACTTGGGATGCTGGCTCACTGACACCGTAATATGGTAGGTGGCGGTTTGCAGGCTCTACATAACCTTGGGCAAATTGGGTTCTGAAAAGTTCCTGTTCAATGAACTGGTGTATTTCATCCCAATTGGCATCTTGCAGGTCAATATCAACCAGTTTGGATAAACGCCCTGGTAACTCATAGCTCCAGAATGTTTCATGACGCTTATCCAGACGTTGTCCAGCAGGTGCTTCAAAATCGTTTTCAGCAATATACCATTCAGCCAGTTCCTTTCCGAAAATCCATGCTGTCTTTTTTTGATGCTCATGACTGACAATAAAATGAGCAAATGGCAACAGCTCAACATTTGCATTCGGGTTTTTCTCATCAATCAATAAATTTGAACTATGCAGACTTAAACGGTAAACCCCACGTTTCTTTAAACCCTCCAGCCAGATTTGAAAATGCTGGGCTAGCAAGTGCTGTGTATGCAAGTTGCGAAAACTGAAGATATGTTGCTGAAAAATAGAATGATGTAGCCAGCGGCTAAAGGGCAGGTCATGGCTTAAATATTCATTGCCATAAGTAACGAGACTTAATTGTTGTTTCCAGATTTGATCGAGTGCCATTAGGGTTGATCTCATTGTCATTCATCTTATCTTATACTTTTTATAAATCATCCTGCCAATCTAATTTTCCTGCCTGATGGCTTCATCAATCCGGATAAAAACTGTTAGAATGCAGAGTTTTATTATATTTCCAACTTTGATGCTTTGAGAGTTAATATGTCACTGGAAGCCCTGACCACTGAAGCGCTGGCTGCAATTGCAGCGGCTCAAGACCTTGCTACACTCGACCAAGTACGCGTTCAATTTACGGGTAAAAAAAGCCAGCTAGCAGAACAGTCCAAGGCACTGGGCAAAATGGACCCTGAAGAACGTAAGATTCAGGGCGCTGCCATTCATGCCGTACGTGAAGCGATCAATACTGCGCTAACAGAACGTCAGAAAGAATTACAGCAGGCTGCATTACAACAAAAACTTGCCAGTGAGACTATTGATATTACTTTGCCAGGCCGTGGCCAGCGCATGGGCAGTATCCATCCGGTGACTCAGGTGCAAGAGCGCATCTGTCAGTTCTTTACTAAAGCCGGTTTTACTATTGCAACCGGACCAGAAGTTGAAGATGACTATCATAACTTTGAAGCATTGAATATTCCTGGCCACCATCCGGCACGTGCCATGCATGATACTTTCTATTTTGATGCCAAGCATTTATTGCGTACCCATACTTCGGGTGTACAAATTCGCACTATGGAAACGTCTGAGCCACCTATTCGTATTGTATGCCCGGGCCGCGTTTACCGTTGTGATTCAGACCAGACCCATTCACCAATGTTTCACCAGATTGAAGGATTATATGTCGCAGAAAATACCAGCTTTGCAGAACTTAAAGGCCTGCTGATTAACCTGCTTAATGAGTTCTTTGAAAAGGACTTGAAGGTCCGTTTCCGCCCTTCATATTTCCCGTTTACTGAGCCTAGTGCGGAAGTGGATATTATGGATGAACGTGGCCGCTGGCTGGAAGTGCTGGGCTGCGGTATGGTACATCCGAACGTACTGCAAGCTGCTGGTATAGACCCTGAAAAATATAAAGGCTTCGCATTTGGTCTGGGAGTAGAGCGCTTCGCTATGCTGCGTTATGGCATCAATGACCTGCGGATGTTCTACCAGAATGATGTGCGTTTCTTGCGCCAATTTGCTTAAGACAAGATTTGAAAATTTGTAAGGTTTAATCGATATGAAAATTAGCGAAAATTGGTTACGTAGCTGGGTAAATCCGGCCATCGATAGTGAAACGCTGTCAAATCAACTGACAATGCTCGGTCTTGAAGTCGATGATATGTCACCGGCAGCAAAACCTTTTACCGGAGTTGTCGTGGGTGAAGTTCTAAGTGTAGAGCAGCATCCTGATGCAGACCGTCTGCGTGTAACGACTGTTAATATTGGTTCGGATGAACCTTTACAGATTGTATGCGGTGCACCTAATGTGCGTGCAGGTATGAAAGCAGCAGTCGCAACAATTGGGGCAGTTTTGCCTGGTGATTTCAAAATTAAAAAAGGCAAACTTCGTGGTGTTGAATCTCAGGGAATGCTCTGTGGTGCCTCTGAAATTGATCTTGAAGATAAACTTGATGGACTGCTTGAGCTGCCAGATGATGCACCGATTGGTATGAACGTCCGTGAATATCTTAATCTTGACGATCATGTCATTGATATCAGTATTACACCTAACCGTGGTGACTGCTTCAGCATTCGCGGTATTGCCCGTGAAATTGGAGTAATTAACCAGTTGGCAGTTACTGCACCTGAAGTTGCAGACGTTGCAGCCACTATTGCCGATGAAAAGAAAGTGATTGTGGACACTGCTGGCTGTCCACGTTACCTGGGCCGGGTTATTAAACATGTAAATACCAAAGCAGCTACTCCACTCTGGATGGAGCAGGCTCTGGCCCGTTCCGGAATTCGTCAGCATAGTATTCTGGTCGATATTACCAACTATGTATTAATGGAGCTAGGCCAACCATTACATGCTTTTGACGCTGGCAATGTACAAGGTGCGATACATGTCCGTCAGGCAAACCCGCAAGAAAAACTGGTCTTGCTCAATGAGCAGGAAGTTACACTTTCTGAGGATATAATGGTCATAGCTGATGATGAAAAAGCATTAGCAATTGCCGGAATTATGGGAGGCCTGTCTTCTGCAGTTTCTGATGAAACTACGGAAATCTTCCTTGAGTCTGCATTCTTTGCACCACTTGCTATTGCTGGACGTGCCCGCCGTTTCGGACTGCATACGGATGCTTCACAGCGCTATGAACGTGGCGTGGATTTTGAGTTGCCAATACTGGCCATGAACCGCGCATCTCAATTGATTCAGGAACTGGCAGGTGGTGACTTCGGTCCAATTACAGTGGTGGAACAGTCTGAGCTTTTACCAACACGTGATGCCATTGAGCTGAAACAGACACAGGTTGACCAATTACTAGGTTATCAGCTTGATGGAGAGTTTATTACAGACGCTTTAACGCGTTTAGGCTGCCGGGTTGAAATACGAGCTGAAGGACACTGGATAGTTGTGCCACCTTCACATCGTTATGACTTGGCCATATATCAAGACCTGATCGAAGAAGTCGCTCGAATAGATGGTTATGACAACATCCAGATCAGTCTACCGGTCATTGATGTCAAACTGGCAAAATATCAGGATCAGCTTGAGCTTGGTCAATTACGTCAGACTATCGCAACCTTGGGATACCAGGAAGCCATCAGCTTCAGTTTTGCTGATGCTAAACTTGAAAAGCAGCTTAATCCACAGGTACATCCATTAATGTTGGCAAATCCGATCTCAAGTGATCTCGCTGCCATGCGAAGTACTTTATTATCGAGCCTGATTCCATGTGTACAATATAACCTGAACCGTCAGCAAAACCGTGTGCGCCTGTTTGAACTGGGTTTGCGCTTTGACTATCAGAATGCAACTGATATCTGTGGTCTTCAGCAAATTCCAACTCTGGCCTTTATTGCAGTTGGATCCCGTGTACCTGAATCTTGGCATGCTAAAACTCAAGTGATGGATTTCTTTGATTTAAAGGGTGATGTAGAAGCAATTTTGGCAGCAGGCCGGATTAAGGTCGAGTATGTTCCTTCAGAACGATCATGGTTACATCCTGGTCAGTCAGCCGAAATTCTGGTGGATGGAAAAACCGTGGGTTATCTGGGACGTTTGCATCCTTCACTAGAAGATGAGCTTGATTTAGGTATCACTTGGGTTGCCGAACTGGATCAAAAGGCTGTTTTGCAATCTTATGTATCTAATTTTACAGAATTATCACGTTTTCCATCGGTTCGACGTGATATTGCGCTTTTAATTAGTGATAAGATAAATGTTAGTGAAATTCAGCAGTTAATCGAACAAACAGGCAGTGAGCTGCTTCACTCAGCTTGGCTGTTTGATGTGTATACGGGTCAAGGTGTTGAAGAGGGCAAACGCTCACTAGCATTTGCGCTGTTGTGGCAACACCCAACACGTACGCTTGAAGATGCTGAAATTAAATCAGGTATGGATAAAATTATTGAAGTGTTGGAAAACACTTATCAAGCGACATTGAGGGCCTCATGACAGCATTAACTAAAGCAGAAATGGCCGATCATCTTAGTGAGCTTACGAGCCTGAACCGCCGTGAAGCGAAACAAATGGTTGAGTTATTTTTTGATGAGATTAGTCAAGCTTTGATTGCCGGTGAACAGGTAAAACTCTCCGGTTTTGGTAACTTTGAGTTACGCGATAAGCGCCAGCGCCCAGGTCGTAACCCAAAAACAGGTGAAGAAATTCCAATTTCAGCACGTCGTGTAGTGACTTTCCGAGCAGGACAGAAATTTAGACAACGTGTGGGGAATGAGCAGGTCGATTGACCTGCTTTTTTTTAATTATTTTTAGGTCGGCTCTGGATTGTAAGACACTGGAGCAGAAATTTTTAAAAACTATAGAAGAAGAGAGGAAAGCCTGAAAGATAATAAAAATGTTAGATAGAAAGATAACTTATAATTTTTTAAAGATTTAGACAATAAAAAAGAGAGCCAAAGGCTCTCTTTTTTGACAAATAATCGTATAGATTATTGAGCAGCTTTTTCAGTAGCTGGAGCGTCAGTAGCTGTAGCATTAGTTGCATTAGCATCAGCAGCTGGAGCTTTAGTTGCAGCGTCAGCAGCATCAGTAGCAGCGCCAGCAGCATCAGTAGCAGCGTCAGCAGCTTGGTCAGCAGCTTGAGCAGCATCAGTAGCAGCTTGTTCAGCAGCAGGAGCAGCTTCTACAGCAGCAGCGTCAGCAGCAGTTTCTGCTTCGTTTGCAGCAGCAGTAGCTTCAGTAGCAGCAGCGTTTGCATCAGCAGCAGCATCTTCAGTTTTTTTAGCACAACCAACGAAAGCTAGGGTAGTAGCAACTGCAGCAGCAATAGCGATTTTCTTGAATAACATGGCATCACTCTCATAAAAAAGTTGAGATTAAAAAAAACCTGAGCCAGTCTGTTTTGTGCTTTTATTATTCCTAACGTTAGATAGGTAACAACGCATGGAGCAGACTAACTGGGCTGTAAATATGCTATCACTGCCATTTTTTAATTACTACTGCCTAACCTTAAAAAAAGGTCAAAAAATGCAAAAAAACGTCTGATTTTTAACAGAAAATAACAATGGAAAATGAAGAATACATTGGACAAGTACTAAATAAATGCTTAAAAGTTATAGGTTTTTTTAAATGAAGGCTTTATTAATCAAAAGCTTGTAATCAAATTAAACATGAAGTTAAGTCGTTTGTATCAATATGTAAAACTTGTCAACTAAAATATAAAGACCATCGTTATAGATGGCCTTTATATTATGAGTACTTACTTTACAGTTCTTGCTTATTGCTTGCGTTTCATCTGATCAAAGAAATCATCATTGGTCTTGGTTTCTTTCATACGGTCAAGCAGGAATTCCATAGCTGCCAGTTCATCCATAGGATGAAGAAGTTTGCGCAGAATCCAGACTTTGCGCAGATTTTCTTCACTCATCAGGCGCTCTTCACGACGCGTTCCTGATTTCTTGATATTCATGGCAGGGAAAACACGCTTTTCTGCAATACGGCGGTCTAGGGTGATTTCTTGGTTACCTGTACCTTTAAATTCCTCATAGATGACGTCATCCATCTTGCTGCCAGTTTCAATCAGGGCAGTTGAGATGATCGTCAAAGAGCCGCCTTCTTCGATATTACGTGCAGCACCGAAGAAACGTTTAGGACGTTCTAAAGCATGTGCATCCAAACCACCAGTCAGTACTTTGCCTGATGATGGAATTACCGTGTTATAAGCACGGGCCAGACGGGTAATCGAGTCAAGCAGGATTACCACATCTTTTTTATGTTCAACTAGACGTTTAGCTTTTTCAATAACCATTTCAGCTACCTGAACATGGCGAGCAGGTGATTCATCAAAGGTAGATGCTACTACTTCACCACGAACCGTCCGCTCCATTTCAGTTACTTCTTCTGGACGTTCATCGATGAGCAGCACGATCAGAAAAACTTCCGGGTTGTTACGAACAATTGACTGAGCAATATTCTGCAGCAACATGGTCTTACCGGCTTTTGGTGGCGCTACAATAATTGAACGCTGACCTTTACCAATCGGAGCAACCAGGTCAACCACACGTGCTGTCAAGTCTTCCGTTGTACCATTACCAAGTTCCATTACCAGCTGTTCGGTTGGAAAGAGTGGGGTCAGGTTTTCAAAGAGAATCTTGTTACGTGAGTTTTCAGGTGTGTCATAGTTAATCTGGTTAACTTTAAGCAGGGCAAAATAACGTTCACCCTCCTTTGGCGGGCGAATAGTACCTGTAATGGTATCACCCGTACGTAAATTAAAACGGCGAATTTGGGATGGACTGACATAGATATCGTCTGGGCCTGCGAGATACGAACCCGCAGCTGAACGTAAGAAGCCAAAACCGTCAGAGAGAATTTCAAGTACACCATCACCAAAAATTTCTTCGCCATTCATAGCATGACGTTTCAAGATGGCAAAAATAATATCTTGCTTGCGGTTACGGGCCATTCCTTCAAGGCCCATAAACTCAGCAATTTTAATAAGTTCGCCAATCGGTTTTTTCTTGAGTTCGGTTAAGTTCATAGATGGTCAGATAGGTCTAAAAAGGGACATATGAAGTGGAAGTTAAGAAGAAGCAAAAGTCGGCCGCATGCAATATGAGTAAGTCCGTCGTAATTGCACAATAACAAACTCAGATGACTGATTAGTTGTATCGAAGAGAAATGTATAAAACACTTTCTGTTGCCGAGCGGCGATCTTATGTTTTGTATCTTTTAAGAAAGTGGAGAGCGAGAATTGCTCCAACGTTTCTTGAGCATGAAATATAAGTCAGAACAGGAAGTTTGTCAATTTAAGCATGAAAAAAATACGCTATTTTATAACAGCGTATTTTTATAACGGATGTTTAAAACCAGATTAGATATTTTCGTCAATAAATGCAGCCAGTTTCGAACGTGGAGCAGCACCTACCTGTTGACCTACAACTTCGCCATTTTTAAACATCAACAGCGCTGGAATATTACGGATATTGTATTTTACAGCCGTATCTTCGCATGAAGTCACGTCAACTTTAACGATTTTAACCTTGCCTTCGTATTCACGTGATAAATCTTCAAGTACAGGAGCAATTGCCTTACATGGGGCACACCATCCTGCCCAGAAATCTACCAGCACTGGAGTTTCAGCGTCCAGAACATCTGCCTGGAAGTTTTCATCAGTTGTATTAACAATATTAGCAGACATGGGTATGACTCCAAAAGTATTTTAAAGATAGCATTGTAATTTTGCGAATATTACACAGCCATCAGGTTCAATGAAAGAGTTAAAGTTATTTTTCCTCTTATCTGTTGTTTTGTCTAATGGAAGCTCGCGATACTGACAATCGTGATACACAATCATTAAGTAAAACAAAAAATATAAACTCGAGTAAATGTTGAGTAAACGTCTTTTAAATTCATAGCATGTGAATTACTCTAAGCGACAATTCGGTGAAGGTATGTGTAAAGAATGTCTGATTTTTTGATCGATGAAGAATTGCTTGCTGCCATAGACATGGGGTCAAACAGTTTTCATCTTGCAATTGCCAGAGTTGATCATGGGGAAGTCAAAAAAGTTGCCTCAATGTCAGAAAAAGTTCAACTGGCAGCCGGCCTTGATGAAAATAAAAACTTGACTGAAGCTGCACAACAGCGGGGTTTAACCTGCCTTGCCCGTTTTGTGGCGCGTTTGGGTTCAGTACAACCTACCCGCATGCGAATTGTAGCAACCAATGCCTTGCGTCAAGCGAAAAACGGGCATGAATTTATTCAAAAAGCTGCCGAAATCTTGCCAAAGCCGATTGAAATCATTGCAGGGCGTGAAGAAGCCCGTCTGATTTATCTGGGAGTTTCACATACTATTGCTAATGGTGGCCGCCGGCTAGTCGTCGATATTGGTGGCGGTTCAACTGAGCTGATTATTGGTGAAGAGTTTGAACCCTTGCATACTGAATCCTTACAGATGGGTTGTGTGGCCTATACCAAAGCTTATTTTGCTGACGGCTCTATTTCTGTAAAAGCTTTTGATAAAGCCGTGGTTGCTGCACGTAAAGAGCTCTCTGCAATAGCTAACACCTATAAAACTGAAGGATGGGATACTGTCGTAGGCTCAAGTGGAACCATTAAGGCCTGCCGTCAGATCATGGTTAACATGGGGTTGAGTGACGAGCAGGAAAAAGTTACCCGTGAAGGTCTATATAAATTAAAAGATAAACTGCTTAAGTTTAAGCATGCTTCTGAAATTGATTTCGAAGGTTTAAAAGATGACCGGCGTGCTGTTTTACCTGCCGGGATTGCCATCTTGTATGCTGTATTTGAAGTCCTGGAGCTAGATAAACTGGTGTATTCAGATGGTGCACTTCGTGAAGGGGTGATGTATGACCTGTTGGGACGTTTTAAGCATGAAGATATTCGGGACCGTAGTGTACAGGCATTGATGGGACGCTATAACGCTGATCCGAAACAGGCAGAGCGTGTAGTAAAAACTGCCCAGCAACTATTTGATGGCGTGGCAGAATCATTAAATCTGACTTGTGATGATCGCGATCTGCTACGTCGTGCCGCCTATGTGCATGAAATTGGTCTTGCAATCAGTCATGGTGGATATCATCATCATGGTGCCTATTTACTTCAACATTCCGATATTCCGGGATTCTCCCAGATTGATCAAAATCATCTGTCTCGGCTGGTGGGCTTTCATCGCCGCAAGCTGCGTCATGAAGCAAAAATTGAAGTAACGCGGGCAGGAGGCGAAAAACTGGCCTATCTTTGCCTGTTATTACGTTTAGCAGTTTTAATCAATCATAGTCGCAGTGATCAGGTGCTTCCTGCCATTGAACTGTCTGTAGTAAATGATCAACAATGGCAACTCAGTGTTTCGGGTGATGCCAAACAATGGCCTCTGCTGATTGCAGATTTGCAGGATGAGCAAGTGCAGTTCAAGCATTGGGATATTGAGTTGAATATTCAGTCGGAAAAATTTATCAATTAACTCAATTTTGTTAATTCAGGAATAATACTCGGCCTATGAAGAACAAAGCTGCTCAATCTAAAGCATGGAAAACAGTTCAAATTGCACGTCACCCGGAACGTCCGCAATTTCTGGATTATGTGGGCGAAATTTTTACAGAGTTCGATGCGTTGCATGGTGATCGCGTTTTTGGCGATGATGGCGCGATGATCGGCGGATTGGCTCGTTTCAATGGTCAGCCGGTGATGGTGGTAGGACAGCACCGCGGTCGTAGCACTCGTGAAAAATTGCAACATAATTTCGGGATGTGCAATCCTGAAGGCTATCGCAAGTCACAACGTCTACTCGATATGGCAGAGCGATTCAATCTGCCAGTATTTACGTTTATTGACACTATGGGCGCATACCCGGGTGTAGGGGCTGAAGAGCGGGGACAGGCTGAAGCTATTGCCAGTAGTCTTGCCCAGCTTTCAAGCCTGAAAGTTCCGGTTATTGCAACGGTACTGGGTGAAGGTGGTTCTGGCGGTGCGCTGGGGATCGGGGTTGCAGACCGCGTGATTATGCTGTCACACAGTATTTATTCGGTAATCTCGCCAGAAGGATGTGCCTCTATTTTATGGAAAACTGCTGAAAAGGCAGAACAGGCCAGTGAAGCGTTATCATTAACAGCAGATAAACTTCAGGCACTGGGTATTGTAGAATATGTCGTCGATGAAGGTGAGGGAGCACATTTACATCCTGAACTGGTTATGGACCGTCTTCAAGAAGTGCTTAAACAGGCACTTGATGAATTGAAAGGAATGGATGCTAGCGAACGATGCGAGGCACGTTACCAACGTTTAATGAAGTTTGGCAGCGAGAATTCAGGTCTGGTTGCTTAAAACAGCTTGAGCAGTTTTCACCAGAAACTTCTTTCCTGATCGGATGTAGTGGGGGCATGGATTCCATGCTCCTATTATATTTTATGGCGGCGCTTTGCCCCGGACGGATCAGGGCTATCTATGTTGATCACCAATTACAGGCTCAGAGTAGGGACTGGGGTATTCATGTGCAAGCTGAATGTATGAAGCTTGATGTTCCATGCATTGTGCAGCCTGTACATGTAAATGCAGGTAATCTTGAACGTCAGGCCCGTGAAGCGCGCTATCAGGCTTATCATCAGCATATTAAATCTGGCGAAGTACTTGTTCTTGCCCATCATCAGCAGGATCAGGCAGAAACCGTATTGTTAAGATTGTTTTCTGGCACGGGTATTTCTGGACTCTCTGCTATGAAACAGTTGGATCAGCGTCATGAAATGCCAATCTGGCGTCCGATGCTGTCCCTCTCCCGTGAGCAGATTTGCCAATGGGCTGAACAATTAAACATCAGTTTTATTGATGATCCTTCAAATAATAATACCTATTACGACCGTGCCTGGTGCCGAACAATGCTCTGGCCGCTCTTAGCTTCCCGCTTTTCTAAAATGCAGCAAGCAGTCACCCGCACAGCTTTATTAATGCAGGATGCCGATGAGATTCTGCAGGAAGTATTACAAGAGGATTTAAAAAACTGTGGCAATGCACAGCAGCTTGATCTCGCAAGATTAAAATTACTTTCAAAACCCCGACAGCGACAACTGCTTTCAACATGGATGAAAGGTGAAGGTATATATCGGCCAGCTTTTGAAATGGTTGAGCGGATTCAGCATGAAGTTATTGCTGCCAAAGCCGATGCACAGGCGGCGCTACACTGGAACAAGTATTATTATGTTCGTTATCACGGGCAGCTTCACCGTTTACAGACAGATGAATATCTGGCTGAGAAAAATACTCAGCTCATTTTTGAACAAAGTTTTATTCCCGAGCTTTCTCATGTTTACCAAACTGCTTCTGGCCATTATCAAATTCAACCGCAAGCAGTGGGTTTATCAGCAGATTTATTGAAGCAGAATCTTGTATTAACATCGCGGCAGGGTGGGGAAAGAATTCATCTTTATGGCCGTGTAGGTGCATGGCCGCTCAAAAAGGCTATTCAGGAAGCACAAATTTTTCCTTGGCAGCGTCATCAGATTCAAATATTAAGCCGAGATAATGTTATGCTTGGGGTTTTTACGCCCAAAGGGTTTTGGTTGGCGCAATCTCCATATTGTGAGCGAGGTGGCTGGCAACCGGTATTAATCACTCAGCAACAACAAATGTAAATGACGAGCATTGAACATGAGTACAGCTTTAAATTGCAATATCTGTTTTATTGGCGGTGGCAATATGGCACAAGCCTTAATTGGTGGCCTGTTAGCACGTGGGTTGCCTGCTACCCGTATTACAGTAGCTGATCCGGTTGAACAGATTCGTTCGTTGCTTCAGGAAAAAGATATTCATGTGACTGAAGACAATGTTGCAGCTATTCATGATGCCGATGTGGTCGTTCTGGCTGTTAAACCACAGGTATTGGCTAAGGTATTGCAACCTTTAAAAGGTCTGTTTGCTGGAAAACTGCTTATTTCAATTGTAGCAGGTGCTCAGATTGCAACTATCGCTGAGCTGGTCGAGAGTGATCAGGTGGTACGGGTAATGCCGAATACACCGGCACTGGTACAGACTGGTGCACACGGATTATATGCCAGCCCTGCTGTGCAGCAGGCGGACCGTGATCTGGCTAGCCAGATTCTGGCATCGACCGGTTTGACCTTGTGGGTTAATACCGAAGAACAGATTGATGCTGTTACTGCGGTCTCTGGGTCTGGCCCGGCATATTTTTTCTATATGATGGAAAGTATGATACAGGCGGGTAAAAATCTTGGTCTGGATGAGAAAGTAGCCACCGCACTGACTTTACAAACAGCTTTAGGTGCTGCACAAATGGCGATTACCAGCTCCAGCTCACCGTCTGAGTTACGTAAAAATGTAACCTCACCGAACGGCACGACACAGGCTGCACTGGAAATGTTTGATCGTGCACAGATTTCCCAAAACATTCAGGCTGCACTTGCTGCAGCGAAAAAACGCAGCCAGGAACTCGCACAAGAGCTGAGTGAAAGCACTAAATAATTTGATTTGATTAGGAAAGTTAAAGTATGGGTGCAAATTCTGCGCTAATTTTTGGCATTATCATTAACGTAGCGATTTTGCTCGTCTTCTTCCGTTTCTTGGTCCAGTTGGCTGCGGTGAATCCTTATAACCCGGTAGTAATGTCTACGGTCAAGGCAACCAAGATTGTTGATGTGTTCGGCCGTATCCTGCCAACACTCGGTAAAGGCCGTGTAAATCTGGCAGCTCTGGTTCTGATCGTGGTGTTATATCTGCTTAAGATTTTCGGCCTGATGTATCTGTCTGGTGTTATGCCAAACAGCCCTGTGCATCTGGTGATCTTGACTTTTGTGACCATGATTCAGGATTTATTACGTTTCTGTCGCTATCTGATTTTTGCAACGATTATCTTAAGCTGGGTGGTGATGTTTACCCAGTCGCGTGGGCCTTATATTGAAGTCATTCAAGATCTGGCTGAACCTTTATTGGCACCGTTTCGCCGCTTGATGCCTAATATGGGGATGATTGACCTGTCTCCAATTTTGGCATTCCTGGCGCTCTATATTGCCGAGATTTTGATGAATGAAGTTGCCCGGATTTTGTTAGTGGGTTTATAAAGAGCTAAAATAAAAAAGGACCGTTAGGTCCTTTTTTATTTTCTGGTGATTAAGTAAAGCAAGTGGTAGCTTAGTGTGCTTCTTCCCAGTTACAGCCTTTACCTACTTCTACCAGTAAAGGTACAGAGATTTCGACTACCGACTCCATAACCTCAGCCAGTTGAGGGGCCAGCTCATCTGCGATATTTTCGTCAACCTCGAATACCAATTCATCATGAACCTGAAGTAATAAACGTGCCTGATCTTTCGGCAAGATTTTATCTACCGCAATCATGGCTAGTTTAATAATATCTGCTGCGCTTCCCTGTAACGGTGCGTTAATTGCAGCACGTTCAGCTGCTTTACGTACCATCATGTTACGGGCATCAATATCTGGTGTGTATAAACGGCGACCAAATAGCGTGTCTACAAAGCCCTGTTCCAAAGCCAGTTGACGGGTACGTTGCATATACTCATAAATTCCCGGGTAACGGTGAAAATACTGTTTGATATAATCCTGCGATTCCTGACGGGTAAAACCAAGCTGACGAATCAGACCGAACTCAGACATGCCATACAGTAATCCAAAGTTTACAGCTTTAGCCTGGCGGCGCTGGTCATTGGTGACGTCTTCAAGAGCAATTCCCAAAACTTCAGCTGCTGTGCGGCGATGAACATCCTGACCGTGGCGGAAAGCATCTAGCAGGGCATCATCTTGCGAGAAATGGGCCATTAGACGCAATTCGATTTGAGAATAGTCAGCAGCCAGCAAGACACGACCAGCCGGAGCAATAAAGGCTTTACGAATCTGTCGGCCAATTTCTCCGCGAATTGGAATGTTTTGTAAGTTCGGATCAGATGATGACAGACGTCCGGTGGCAGTAAGTGCCTGATGGTAGCTGGTATGTACCCGATGGGTAGAATTATTGGACTGCTTGACCAGAGCATCTGTATAGGTGCTCTTTAATTTAGCAAGACTGCGGTGTTCCAGAATTACAGCAGCAATCGGATGCTCTATTTTTTCCAGAATACTTTCGCTGGTACTGAACTGGCCTGTGGCAGTCTTTTTACCACCTTTAATGCCGAGCTTTTCAAAAAGCACTTCACCTACCTGTTTCGGAGAAGCAATATTGAACGTTTCACCAGCCATTTCCATCGCTTGCTGTTCTAGCTCCTGCATGGTTTTGGCAAACTCTATGCTGAGCTGGTCCAGAAAGCCGTGGTCTAGACGTATACCATCTTCTTCCATACCCGTCAGAATACGAGCAACCGGCATTTCAATATTATATAAAATATTGCAAAGTTCCGGATGAGCTTTTAATTTTTCAGCCAGTACTTCATAGAGGCGATAAGTAACGTGAGCATCTTCGGCTGCATAAGGTGAAGCCACTTCCAGCTCAATCTGGTTAAAACTCTTCTGCTTGGCACCTTTCCCTGCCACCTGCTCAAAGGTAGTGGTCAGGTGACTTAAATATAGGCGCGCGACATCATCCATACCATGACGGGTAGCCACCGAGTTCAGCACGTAAGAGGCCAGCATGGTGTCAAAAAACCAGCCCTTGAGTTCAATTCCATGATTGGCAAAAATATGGGCATCATATTTAAGGTGATGGCCAATTTTTTCAACCTGATCATTTTCCAGAATAGACTTGATTTGAGCCAGAACCTGTTCACGGTTCAGCTGCTCAGGTGCACCTGCATAGTCATGTGCCAGAGGAACGTAATATGCATCTTTTGCATCAAAGGCGACAGAGAAGCCGACCATTTCTGCTACCCGGTAGTCCAGACTGGTTGTTTCAGTATCAATAGCAAAGCGGGTTTCGCTAGACATACGCTGAAATAACAATTCCCAGTCTGCTTGGGTCAGCACGGTATGATAAGTTGCTTCGCCCAGCCGGTCTTCTTCACTGCTCAAAGTAGCATGTTCATCTGGTATATCTTTATTTGCAGGTAAAGCCGTAGCTTGAGCTGAAGCCTGTTTATAAGTAGTGTTATTTGGATTATGGGGGTGATCTAGGGATTGTAGCTGATTACGGAACTCAAGTTCGGTATACAGATTACGCAAGGTTTCTACATGCGGATCTGCCAGTTTTAGATCTTCCCAGCTTATATTCAAGTCAAGATCACATACAATGGTAGCCAGCTGATGGTCAATGGTTATACCTTCGAGATTATCCTTAATACTCTGGCCGACTCTACCCTTAATATGTTCTACATTTTCTAGAATGCCCCCAAGTGAACCGTATTCATTGAGTAGTTTAGCAGCAGTTTTTGCCCCTACACCTGGTACACCCATAATACCATCTGAGGCATCACCCATCAGGGTCAGGTAGTCAATAATCTGGTGAGGCCATACTCCAAACTTCTCAAAGATTCCCTGAATATCCATCGGTTTGTCTTTAAAACTGTCTTCCAGTGTCACTTTATCTGTGACCAGCTGTGCCATATCCTTGTCACCAGTAGAGATCAGGACCTGATGGCCGGCAGCTTCAGCGCGTTTTGCCAGTGTTCCAATGATGTCATCAGCTTCGGCACCCGGCAGGGAATAAAGGGGAATACCTAAAGCCCGGATCAGGGCATGCAGATAAGGAATCTGCTGGGAGAGTTCACTTGGCATGCTTGGGCGGTCACCTTTATAAAGTGGCGACAGCTCATGGCGGAAAGTAGGCTCGGGTGTATCAAAAATTACAGCCATATGGGTGGGCTGGATGCGGCGCATCAGTTTTTGTATTGCAGAAATCGCGCCACGGATTGCATTGGTATGTAACCCGGTTGAAGTGGTTAATTGAGGCAGCGCATGAAATGCCCGGAATAAAAAATAGGACCCGTCAACCAAGACAAATGGTGGCATTGAATACTTCCTTACAATCGAATGGCTTTATTCTACGTGAATTTTCTCTGCAATGCAGAATATGAATTTTGCAGCAGTTTGTATGCAAATTCTTTTATCTGATAAGAGATCGGTTAAGATAGCCAAAATTGGACAGGAATACTCAATTTGCCCATGTATAACAAAGATAAGCAGGGATATTTCATTTTTCTTCTGATCATACTTGTCGTTATTTTTGCTGGCTCTGCACTTGTTAATTTTGAGCTTGGCATAGTCGGCGCCAGTTTATTTTTCAGCATATTACTCATCCAGCTGGTTTCAAATATGCAACAGCGTTTGCAGCAGCTAGAACAGCGGGCGAGATTTATACAGCCAGCAGCCGATCTGGTTTGGCAAAAAGCAGGGATGTATGCAAGTGTGCTGTTTGGGGCAGTGATTTATTTAAGTGACTGGCGCAGTATGCTCTGGCTTGCAATTATAATTTTTATCATTTGTCTGATTCATTTGCTTAACCGGTTGCAACAACGTTTGGCTAATCTGGAGCAGCATCATTCACTGGCTGGACCTTCTTTACTTCCGTTACCCGCCCGGCAACTGCAAAGCAGGCAAGAAGCAGAAATACTTTCCGAACAGACTTCCCCTTCAGGGCCAGCTCATACCGGATCTTCTGTTACCGAACCAGATAGAGTGCCAGCAGTAGCACCAGAACCGGCTGCTTCAAGCTGGTGGCAGCCTGCCATTAACTGGATGGTACATGGTAATCCAATCTTGCGAGTCGCTGTGGCAGTGCTGATGATCGGAGTCATATTATTACTCCGCTTTGCCAGTGAACACTGGCAACTCAGCTTGGGTTTTCGCTTAGGGTTTATTGCTTGTATTGGCGGTGCTATTACATTTTTTGGCTATAGCCTGCAAAAGAGAAATCTTTTATTTGCTGTTGCATTGCAGGGGGTAGGACTCGCTGTTATTTTCCTGACACTGGTATTTGCCCATCATTATGGAGTTATTGCCAGCCTGTCTATAGCCAGTATGCTCTTTGCAGCACTGTTGATAGTGACCAGTTATTTGAGCCTCAAACAGCATGCTGTTTATCTGGCTATACTAGCTTTAGGAATGGCCTATGCGGCGCCCCTGGTCATTCCACAGTATCATCCGGATACAGTGTTTTTACTGGGCTATTATTTATTAATTAATCTGGCAGTGGCTATAGTTAATTTTGTTCAGTCCTGGAAAATTCTTAATCACATTGCATTCTTCGTCACCATGCTGTTAGGTGGCAGTGTCATCGTCATATATAGCGAAGCAAAACAGTATCTCATCCTTGATCTCATCATCTGGCTGCATATTCTGCTCTTTATCTGGCTAAGCATTCGCTACAGCCAGTTAATTGCACGTAAACACGCATTAAGTTTAAGACAATTACTTAGCCATCCTGAGCAAGAACAGGGCCGTTTACAGCCATTGCTTGATGTGAGCCTGATCTTTAGTGTACCCGTGCTAGGTTTTTCCCTGCATGCCTGGTTGATGCGCGATAACACATTGGCTTTGACTCTAGGTGCTGCCTTGCTGGCGCTCATCTATGCCGGATTAACACTCTGGATTCGTCAGCAACAGCAGGAGCTATCTTTACTCGCTAAAAGTTTCTTTATTTTATCGGTTTCTTTTATTGCACTAATTTTTCCACTGGCGCAAGGGGCACACTGGAGCACCATTGGCTGGGTCGTACAGGGTGCCGCTCTAATTGTCTGGGGCGTAACTGAACGCTACCGATTTAGCCGTTATATTGGCGTAGCATTACTTTTGCTAAGTTCAGTGACCCTGTTTTATCAAATCTGGAGCCAAAGCCAGTTTCCGGTTTTAAGTACAGCAATTTATGCGTTTGCCCAGCTGATATCAGTATATTACCTGTTACAGCATCAGTCCTCTGAAGAAAAGTATTTTAGTAGCAGTGTATTAAGCTGTATTTTACTAGCTTTAGGTCTTTATGCGGGAGCCGCCGCCGCTGTACACAGTCTTGGCCTGCAAGGGCAGGGTTTAAGCCCATATCTGGCTATGGCAGCTCTTTTATCTGCAGTATTTACAGCATTTATGCACTGGAAAACCCAAGTAAATTGGTTGCTGGTACAGTTATTTATCAATACGCTATTTTTACTATTTTTAGGTGCTGCAATCTGGCAGGAAAATTTGTGGACTAATCTGGCATGGAGTACATCGGGGTCTCAATATTCGTTCCTGTTTGCTTCGGCCGTTACTGCTTTTATAACATTATGGGCAAAACCTGAACATAACAGTCAATCAGTAAAAGAATTTTGGGCTGCGATTAGCTGGTTATTGTTGGCTGTTACTGGTTTGGCTGTTTTGCCAACAACGCCACTTCTGGCACTGGGCTTAATTCCTGCATTGTATGGCGCTTGGGCAATTTACTCAAAAACACCTTTTCTGATGCATTCTATTACAGTGTGGTGTTTAAGTCTGTTGTGGCTGACTGGCCTGAGCATTGATGTTCAGGTTGCTGAATATGCCTACTGGACAGTAATTCTTAATCCTGCCGATCTGCTTTCGATTGGAGTAATGGCTGGTTTACTCTGGGCGATTTATCAATATCGATTCCATGATAAAAATCTGGAATGGACATTCAAGATTGGTTCGATTCTGGTGAGCTTGCTGGTTATGAGCAGTATCATGGTACGTGGCTTACATCATTACATGGGTACACCACTTTGGGGAACAGCAATTTGGAGTAATGGGACAGTTCAGCTCAGTTTAACCCTGTTGTGGGTTATCCTTGCTTTTATCCTGATGACGCTGGCCAGTCGCCGCTTGTTGCGACAGATCTGGTTTATCGGTGCAGCCTTACTGGCTATTGTAGTGGCAAAACTGGTCTTTCTGGATCTATCGCAAAGTGGCACTATTACCCGGGTGTTCTCGTTTATTGGGGCCGGAATCGTGATGCTGATTATTGCTTATCTGGCACCTCTGCCACCTGCCATACAACAGTCGACAGATGATGAGCCTAAAGTTTAGGCTCACGTTTTATTTCTCTGGCATTGGCATATCTATCAATATCTTCATTAGCCAATGCAGCAGTGAGAGGGGGGCGGTCAACAAAGCCCATTTTGGGAACAGGAATTTCAATCTGATTATCGACAAAGCCATTACGGATCAATTCCTGCATTTCATCACGGACCTGCAGATAATTTTCCCGGCTACACCATACGGCGAACAATAGTTCAATTGATGATTCTCGAAATGCCGTTACTGTCACTGCCGGTTTAGGTTCGTCCAAAACCAGAGGATACTTATTGGCAACATCCAGCAGAACTTCCCGTACTTTAATAATATCTTCATGGAAATTAATCGCGAGGGTAATGGGGATACGCCGTATGGGAAATTTTGACAGATTCATGACCGGTGCCCGAATCAGCTGTTCATTCGGCAAACGCACATAAACATTATCGAGGGTGAGCAATTTGACCGAAAGCAGATCAATTGACAGAACCTCGCCTTCAATTACATGGCCACGGATGAGAGTAATCTGGATGGTATCACCAACCTCAAAGGAGCCTTCACCAATCAGGAAGAGACCGCTGATCAGGTTGGTTGCAGAGGTCTGTGAAGCAAAACCTAAAGCTACTGTTAAAATACCGGCGGCGCCAAGAAAAACGCTAAGTTTGAAACCGGCTTCCTTCAAACTGGCAATTACAAAAAGCAGAAAGATAAAATAAAAAATACCGCGGCGCCAGACGAGGCGCTGATGAGCATTAAAACGTAAACCTACCGTACGGATAAAAGTATTGGAAATTACCCGGGCAATCAAGAAACCAATCAGGCAAAGTACCAGTCCTACCAAGATTTCACTTAAACGGTCCAGATTAATATTGGTAAAGATTCCTTTGAGGCTTTGGGTCACTTCTTTTGGAATATTTGTATCAGCCATGACCACCTCTTAGAAGAATGAATCAAACATGTTAAATAGTGCTCCACCTGGAGAGCGCGGGGGATGAATATACTGAACCTCGCCAGCCAGAGGCGGGGTCTGGTTTTCAATTCTTACCCGCGGAGGACGGTCCAGTCCTTCATGCAGAACTTTAATCTGTGAAGTCCATAAACGGCCAGTTTTTTCGCTATAAAACAAAGGCAAGGCAGGTACAGGCACATTCATGCGGTCAAAACGCAGCTGCTGATTGCTGGTATTATGAAAATGGATAGGGGTTACGGCGCGAAAAGCACGCGGTTTAAGCTGGCTTAGTTCAGTACGGCCATCCACTGCGGTGGCATAGCACATTTCACCGGTACGCTGGTCTGGGCCAAACCAGGTATCTTTAGAAAGAATGACCGGTAAATCGAATAAAGGATCTCTCTGACTTTCTACAAAACCGGCAATCCATAAGGGAGTGCTGATATAAAGCGTACCGCGTTGCCCTGCTGGGATGTAAATCGGATTGACCGGTTTAATTACGACAGAGCGGTCAGCCAGACGAGGCATAAGCTGGAATTTGCTATGTGTTTTTTTAAACATATAACGTTCAATCTCAACCGGCTGTGGAAAGATAAAATCTGGTTCTTCAATGATACGCCATTCCTGCTCATCATCATGCTGAAACTGTGGTCGATGATATTCAAGTTGCCACTCGCGCTGACTGCGAGTCAGACGAAAAAATAATGAACCGAACTGCCAGGCTTTATTCTGGTTCATATCAAATTGCTGTTCACCCCACCACTTAATAGTAGAAGATTCAGGCTCGAAATTTTCATTGTAATTTGTCAAGACCAGTTATTCCTTTCATCACATCTTTAGCAAAAAACAGACTTCACGCTGTCATATGCATAGAGTACACTCAAAACCAATTTTTCTATTATTATAAGTTGTGATGCAAATACTTAAACAACTACAAATACCTTACAGTTTTGCAAAACGTCATGGCGTCATCTTGCGTTATGAAGGGGACCAAGTCTATATCATGCGTCGTGAAGACACGACTCCCCTTGCTTTGCAGGAGGCTCGTCGGCTACTGGGCCGCCCGGTACATTATCAGTTATGCAGTGCGCAAGAGTTCAATAGTTTATTAGGATCCAGTTATGCCGGTGATACCGGTGAATCACAGCAGGTAGCTGCAGGGCTCGAAGACCATCCGGACTTGCTGAGCCTGGCAGATCAGGTACCTGAAGCAGAAGACCTGATGGATCAGGAAGATGATGCACCCATCGTTCGTCTGATTAATGCCTTGCTGTCTGAGGCAATTCGTGTCGGTGCATCCGATATCCATATTGAATCTTTTGAGAAAAAACTTTCAGTTCGTCTGCGGGTCGATGGACAGTTACGAGAAATCGTTCAGCCACGGCGGGAGCTTGCACCTTTGCTGGTGTCCCGGATTAAAGTAATGGCCCGTCTGGATATCGCCGAAAAACGTATTCCACAAGATGGCCGTATTTCACTTCGTCTTGCCGGACGCGAAGTTGATGTTCGTGTTTCGACCTTACCTTCTTCGCATGGTGAGCGCGTTGTTATGCGTCTGCTCGACAAACAGGCGGGTCGTCTTAATATGACGCATCTCGGCCTGATTGCAGAAGATTATGAACGGTTAAAAACTTTGGTGCACCGACCCCATGGTATTATTCTGGTGACCGGACCAACCGGTTCCGGTAAAACTACGACTTTATATGCGGCCTTGTCTGATCTGAATGATGGTAGCCGTAATATCCTGACAGCCGAAGATCCTATTGAATACCAGCTTGAAGGAATTGGCCAGACCCAGGTTAATACCAAAGTAGATATGACTTTTGCGCGGGCTTTAAAAGCTATGCTGCGTCAGGACCCAGATGTGGTTATGGTCGGGGAAATTCGTGATCTGGAAACAGCTGAAATCGCAGTGCAGGCCTCTTTGACCGGCCACCTTGTACTTTCTACACTCCATACCAATACCGCTATTGGTGCAGTAACACGTCTAAAAGATATGGGCATTGAACCTTTTTTACTTTCAAGTTCTTTAATTGGTGTGGTGGCTCAGCGTCTGGTACGTACTTTATGCGCACATTGTGTTAATTGGCGTGAGGCTGATAGTTTTGAGCAGCATATCTTTAACTCTTTTGAACAGATAGAACCAGTTCGTTTACCTGTACCTAAGGGCTGCGAACACTGTGCCCATACCGGCTTTACTGGGCGTACAGCTATTTATGAGATTGTTCCGATTGATGAGCAGATGCGCCGTCTGATTCATGGGAATGCAGCAGAGTATGAGCTGGAAAATTTTGCCCGCAGACATGCAGGTTCAATTCGCGAAGACGGCTTGCGTAAAGTATTGCAGGGTAAAACAACTTTAGAAGAAGTGCTTCGCGTTACCAATGAAGCAGCCGAATAAGTCATTTTATAAGAATATTAATCAGGGCATTATAAAATTCTGTTTTTGAATTTTATAATGCCATTTTACTTTTAAGTCGTAATTTTTAAATCAACATTAATATTATTGCGAGTCGCGTTTGAATATGGACAGACAATATGAGCAGCTTCAACCAGTTTTTCCGCTTCAGTCTGGTCCATTCCTTCTAAATGAATATTGAGTGTGACTTCAATACCAAAACCGGTCGGTATCGGCCCAATTCCTACTTCGCCGTCAATATAAGCATCTTTAGGCATACTATATTTATCACGGCCCGCAACAAATTTCATTGCACCCAAGAAGCAGGCAGAATAGCCAGCCGCAAATAATTGTTCAGGGTTAGTGCCACCACCAGGACCGCCCATTTCCTTTGGTACAGCCAGTTTTACATCTAAAATCTCGTCAGATGAGGTTGCGCGACCATCACGGCCACCTGTTGCTTTTGCATGTGCACGATAAACTACTTTTTCTAAAGCCATTTTATTACCTATAAGCGAATAGTTGTAGTGTTATCGTGGCGTATTAAAGACCAGAATAAATTGGTTTTTTTGTAAAAAAATCTAAAACCAAATTAAATCAGAACGTGACCAGTTTTCGATGTTGCATGAGAGGCATAGAGTTACGTACAGACTGCTGTTCTTGCAGGTCAAAAGGAACGGTAATCAGGCCCGGACCTTCATTGTTAACCATAGCCAGCAGCTGGCCGCGTGAGTCTGCTGCGGCTGCATGTCCCCAAGTCTGGCGCTTTTCACCATGCCAACCCTGCTGCGCTGCACCTAAAACCTGACATTGGCTATCCATTGCGCGAGCTTGTAAAAGTAACTGCCAGTGTAGCTGGCCTGTAGTGTAAGTAAAAGCAGCTGGCGCAGTTAAAATATTGGCACCACGCTGACGTAGGGTTAAAGCCAGCTCTGGAAAGCGAAGGTCATAACACACCATAAGCCCGATTTGGCCAAATGGTGTATGAATGACTACAGGCTTGTCACCAGGTTCAAATACTTTAGATTCCTGGTAACCACCTACAGCATCCCCAACCTGAACATCAAAAAGATGAATTTTGTCATAACGTCCTTCGGTTTTTTCCGGACTGATACATAAACTGGTCGTACGTACCCGACCATCTTTTATGGTAGAGCCATCAGGACGAAACGGGCAGGGCAATGTACCTGCAATGATCCAAAGATTATAATGATGTGCCAGCTGCTCTAGCCGGCGCTGAATATGTTCAAACTGTTCAGCCGTTTCACGCTGCTTACCTGCTGCAAAACAGACAAAATTTTCCGGAAATACAATAAGCTCGGCACCTTCAGCCTTACTCTGCTGCATCAAACGTTCAATCTCAATGAAGTTATCTTCAATCAGATTTTGGGAATTCATTTGAACAACAGAAAGTAATGGCATCAGTTACTCCGTTTGTTTAGGCTTCAGGTCGAAGGCGCATTTTTACGTTCAGATACCTGATCCAGTGTATCCTGTTCTTTTTGCAACTGTTTTACCAGAGGTTCAAACATATTCTGGTTATTCTGGTTGAGTTTCATTAAAGTTCGGTGAGCATCGAGTACAGTCGTCAACATAGCACCATGAGTTACATGCTCTTCAACAAGTGTACGTGTGCAAACGTTTGGATCACCGCAGTAATTTAAAATTACAAAAACCTGCCCCAGCCCCATACTGTTGGCCAGAGTCGTAATATCGGAATTGGTAGAGAGCATGACAGCCTGAATATTATGGGTCTGCTTAAGTTTTAAGCCCAGCTTCGCCAAAATACCTAATACAGTACTGTCAATAAAAGTGGTCTGGGTCAAATCGACGATTGCACCCACGACACCTGCTTGTTGCTCAATTTTACCAAGTAGTTTGTCTAGACTTATACAAGATTGGGCTCGCACTTCACCAATAAGTTTGAAAATATGCGTTCCATTCAAGCTTGCATATTCAACATGACCTGTTGACATATAAATGCCATTTGCAGAGAAGGATATGAAAATTATCACATAGGGGGGCTACAGACTCAAGTGGCCGATAGTCATCATAGCTATAGCTAAAGAGTATTATATTGATAAATCAGTTAATTCTTTCGACATAGACTTAAGATGGCAATGTCATCTGCAACATGACTCGGAGGCTCAAATGACTGTTTTTCCAGATGTTGGACCAGTTGTTCAAACTGTTCATTCAAACGCCCATCAAAGGGTTCAAGGGCGCCATCTGAACAGATAATGAACCGTGCATGCTGGTTCAGATAACATTCAAACTCTTCAACTTCCAGATCATCTGTCAAGCCTAATGGAAAGCTGCTCGTACTTAAAATTTTCGGTGGTTTATGTGGTTCAAACAAAATAGCGGGCGGATAATGTCCCGCGCTGGACCAGCGGAGTTGATGGGTTTCGAGGTTTAAAATTCCGGCAATCATGGTGATATGCTTTTCAATATTTTCTTGCATCAGCATACCGTTTAGTTTCTTGATCAGTTCACAGGGTGTTTTAGAGCGTCCATGAAACGCAGCCATCCATGAGGTTAACAAGCTGCTGGTTACCCCATGGCCTGAAACATCTGCTAAATAGAAAATAATTTCTTTATCATTCAGCTTCCAGTAGTCATACCAGTCACCGGACAGATAGGCTGAAGGTTGAAAAAAAGTTTCTATTTCATAATCTTTTAAGGCTAAAGGATTAGGTAAAAGACGTTTTTGCAGTTCTGCGGCTGAGGGCAGATCACGACTATCCTGATTACGTTTATACTGTGCATCTATTTTTAACAACGCCTGATCAGGCTGATCCGGTAGATCATTCCAAATCCAGCCAGCTAACGCTCCCTGTTCCCAGGCTTTGGCAAGTGCAGCCCCCTCATGCTGAAAAGCAATAACTACAGTAGGTAAATTCCACTGATAAACCAGGAAATCTTCTACATCTGCAATTGCAATAATTGTCGGGTCGTATAAATCGATATCCTCAATATGAATCATTTGCAGATTCGGAAGCGCATGTAAAGCCCGATCCAAATAAGGAATAGGGCGAGTGGGCTGAATAAAATACATAAGAGGCGTTGATTTACCTGTTTTAAACAAATTTTAAGTTCATCATAATAGATATACTAATTATATAAATCAAAGTGTTGCTAGAGTAACTAGAAAGGATCTAGCAAAACTATTTATCAATTAGTTAATCCGAGATAATTTCAGGATCCGCATTTTCATCATCTGCTTCATCATCAATAAAAGTGATTTCAGCATCAGTGCCTTTTTTCTGGGCAATCTCATAGTTTTTACGCTGTAAATAAATATCACGGATGGCCGCATAACGGTCGCCCTGTAAGACATCTTCAACATCAAGTAGCTGGGAACGAATATCGATACCACGTAGCATCTGGTCCCCCCAGTAAAGACCCTCGTGATCTTCAAAAATATATTTTTGTGGTCGCGCCTGACTGTCTACTACGCGACCTACAGTATCACGAAAAGTACTCGGACCTAAAACAGGTAATACCAGATAAGGTCCGGACGGCACTCCCCAGTAGCCCAAAGTTGTACCAAAGTTCTCGTCTTCACTCTCTAAACCTACACGTCTCGCTGGATCAGCAAAACCTAAACTGGATAGGGTATTTACTGTAAAACGACCGAGAGTTTTTGCTGCGCGGGCTGGACGTCCTTGCATAAGCTGGTTTACTGCGTTCCAGGGTTCACCTAAATTCTTGCGGAAATTGCGGTAGGTTCCCCGCACATCAGTAGGTATCTTTTCTACATATTGCACAGCAACCGGTCGAATAATAGTGCGATCAAGCGCATCGTTTAATTCATAGATCTGACGATTCAGAGGTTGTAAAGGATCTTTGACCTCCTCAGGCTGTGCTGCATTAGCATTTACCTTTAAGTCTTGACGGGTAACATTCTTGAGCTGCCTTAAAGCTTCTAAACGAGAAGGATGAGACGGATGGTCCGGATCAATCACCTCAGCATCAGGAACCTGTTCTGCTGAAGCCGAAACAGGCTGGGCAATCTCCTGAGCGAAACTAGAAGAAGCAAAACCGGCAGCCAGTAAGCTTGCCCATAAAAAATGAAAGTGAGGCATAAAAATTCCTAAAACTTCTACAAGCAGTCAAATGGTCCACAAATTTGATGAGAACTTATTTAAACAGTTCCTTGAATCACACTATTAAAGCAAATTTGTTTGAAATATGGTGAAAAAAAGATGTTTTGTTTAAGAATTATCCAGATGAACGATATTTTATAAAATACCCCTTGCGT
>NZ_DBUF01000025.1:0-3008 GCF_002307755.1 Acinetobacter sp. UBA1297 | reverse complement strand
ATTATTCTAAAAAGCCCCCTCACATGAGGGGGCTTTTTTTATGCGGGGGTTAAATAATATTAGAATGATATTTTTTGAACTCTTTTAAATAATAGTCAATAATTCATCTAATGTTAAGTAATCCTATATAAGGGTTAAACAATATAAAATTTAATGAATATTCAATAGGCTTCCTTTAGTCTACAAATATTTTAATATTTAAATTTCTTTTAAAAGCATGAAGTAGCTTATTTTATAAATAATCAGTTACAAGATAAAAATCTATACTTTATCTTTAGATAATATTTATAAATATTTAAAATACTTCTAGAATCAGAAAATTAATTTCTGTAAATAAATAAAAAATAAATAACTAGGGTTGAATCTTATTTAAAAGCTGTTTCTCAATTTAAACCAGCCATACTCAATGTAGGTGTTATTCATATGAAATTTAATTCATTCTCTCCTGTATCCCAAGATGAAGCTGAACTTCGGCTTCCTGAAATTGTGTATTGGGCGTCTTTAGGTGATATGGAACACGTTAAACAGTTATTAGATGCTGGCATTGACCCAAACCAGGCTGATGAAGAAGGATACAGTGCACTGCATGCTGCAGCCGAAAATGGTTATTTAGGTATTGTGAAACTTCTTATAGACAAAGGAGCTGATCTACATAGTAAAGGGCAATATACTGTTCTACAGCTGGCAGAAATGGCTATGCATTCTGAAATTGTCGATTTTCTAAAATCATTTAAATAAATATATTAAAAAAGGAACCTCATCATCCTGATGAGATTCCTTTATATTTCGCTTGTAGGTAAAACTCCTGTTATACCTCACGCTCCTGGTGCTAAAACATATTATTGTTGTTTTATGTTCTGGAACTTCCTGTTCCTTGTTGATCTCAGAATACTTTGAATAACTTAATTGATCTAGCTGCAAAAAGCAGAAGAAGATGTAAGTTTAAACTGACAAGATTATATTTCTTGACTGTTCAGTAAATTTGAAAAATTTACACTTTTGCTTTAATCAAGCAGAATAATTAATTATTTCACATGTGAAGTATTTTATGTCTCGACCTAAATTGATCTATCTGCTGAGTCAGGCAGACCATAAAGTACAAAGCCTGATCAGGCAGTGTCTTCCAGAAGAATTGCAAAGTCCTTCACAAATGCTGGTACTGTTTTATCTTGATCAGCAGGATGGCATAACGCTTACGGAACTGGCTTCACGGATGCAGTTGGTTCCCTCTGCAATTACCGGGCTCATTCAACGAATGACAATACAAAAGCTGGTGATTAAAAAAAGTTCTCCAACCGATGCTAGAACTACCTGTCTATTTTTGACCGATTTATCCAGATCACTTCTTCCAGAGCTCAAGCAAAAAGCCACTTATTTAAATCAGTATATGCAGCAGGGATTTAGCATTGAAGAAATTTGTACTATTGAAAAATGGCTAGATTTTTTGACAAAAAATTTAGATAAAATGAAGGAAAAAGATTTATGAATAACTATATTGAAGTGAAATGTCGAGATGGCTATATCCTGAAAGGAATTTTGTACCCTAGTACTGCCCCTATAAAAAAGAGTGAACCTATAATCATTTCTCCAGCTACTGGTATTGTTCAGCAATTCTATCAACCTTTTGCCGTATGGTTAACTCAGCAGGGTTATGATGTTCTGACTTTTGACTTTAGGGGAATTGGTGCTTCACTTAATGGCGCACTAAAAGATTCTAAAGCATCTATTCAAGATTGGGGTTTACTGGACCTGCCAGCGGTCATTGATACAGCGCTAAAAAAGACGGGTGCTTCTCAGGTAAACATTATCGGGCATAGTGCGGGTGGTCAGTTAGTGGGTCTGGTTGAAAATCATCAGCAGATTAAACAGCTTATTTCTATTGCAGGCTCGACAGGGCATATCAAAGGATTAAAAGGCCGTACCAAACTTCTGGCACCCCTTATGTTTAATCTGCTATTTCCCCTAAGTTCAGCTTTTAAAGGATATGGAGCCGCTAAAGTAATTGGAATGGGCGAAAACTTACCGAAAGGCGTTGCGCGGCAATGGGCACAATTCTGTAGCCGTCCTGGCTATGTCATGAATGCGGTAGGTAAAACGATCAATAAACATTATCATGAACAGGTTTGCTGCCCGATTACTGCTATTGCAGCAACTGATGATGAAATTGCAACAGAACAGAATATTGATGCTTTGCTGAAACTTTATCCGCTGGCCCCTACAAAGAAATTAATTATACAACCAAAACATTATGGCCATCGATCAATTGGGCATATGTTAATGTTCAGGCCTTCACACCAAAATTTATGGCCACTTATTGCTGGTCAGTTAAACTGATTCTAGAGTATTAAGGAAGAGTGAATAAAGCTACTCTTCCTTGATACGTAGAGAACAGAAAATTTAAAAATAAAATTTTTTAATATCATTGAGAGGCTAGGGTTAATTATATCTAAGCGGGATATTAATCTGCCTGAATACAAGCAGTGAGTGATTCTTCATTGTCATATAAAAAATGCGCTCAACTATTTTTTGAAAAAGAATATAAAAAGGTCCGGGCCAATATCCAGCAATGACCAGCCTAAAGGTCGATGAAAGCTATATAGCCTTTCTTAAAAATTAATTTAAATAGAGGCGATAAAACATACAGCAGGGTTTAAATAATAATTTAGGTCATATGAAATAGATGAGTGAAGAATAAAAATTAACTTGTCTAACCGAAGTTAAAATAAGAAAGAACGATTTAAAAAAATTAAAAAAGTAGAAAAAATACAAGAAAATGGTTAAAAAATGAGAAATAAAAAGCCTTTTTTCTTATTTTTGCTGAAAAATAGTACATACGTGAAAAATATATTAAATGGGGGGTTGCAATGATTCTGAAATCCTCTAGAATGCACCCCATACCGACGAGATAGACGGAAATAAACAAGCGCAAGGCGCTAAGTTGTTGAGTTTATCGAAGTCCAGCTTCTAGTACTGACGAGGTATTAGAAAGATCATTAAGAGAATATGAA
>NZ_DBUF01000003.1:4812-83907 GCF_002307755.1 Acinetobacter sp. UBA1297 | reverse complement strand
TCAGGAACACGATGATGTAAGGTACACCAACCTGACGAGAAAGCAGGATGTGTTCACGAGTCTGTGGCATTGGGCCATCAGTTGCTGCACATACAAGGATCGCGCCGTCCATCTGAGCAGCACCAGTGATCATGTTTTTAACATAGTCAGCGTGGCCCGGGCAGTCTACGTGAGCGTAGTGACGAGTTGGAGAGTCATATTCTACGTGTGAAGTATTAATGGTAATACCACGCGCTTTTTCTTCTGGTGCAGAGTCAATTGCTGCGTAATCTTTCGCTTCACCGCCGTAAGTTTTTGCACAGATTGTTGCAATCGCAGCGGTTAAAGTTGTTTTACCATGGTCAACGTGACCGATTGTGCCCACGTTTACGTGTGGCTTATTACGTTCAAACTTGGCTTTAGCCATGATGATCTTCCTCGTTTACGTCGAAACCAGCTTAAGAAAACAGCCCTGAGATAACTCAGCTCATCGACCCATTGTCTAAAAACAGACACCCAATACTTGAAAAGCAGACTTAAAAGCCTGCTTTTTAAAAACTTTGTAGAAAAATCTACTAAACTGTATCTGGAGCTCTTATCCAGATTTGAACTGGAGACCTCTCCCTTACCAAGGGAGTGCTCTACCACTGAGCTATAAGAGCGAAATTTAGCTTTAAATGGAGCGGGAGACGAGGTTCGAACTCGCGACATGCAGCTTGGAAGGCTACCGCTCTACCAACTGAGCTACTCCCGCATTGTTGGTAATTGACCACTACATTTAAAGTAAAAGTTGGTGGTGGGAGAAGGATTCGAACCTTCGAAGCTTACGCGGCAGAGTTACAGTCTGCTCCCTTTGACCGCTCGGGAATCCCACCAATCGCACTTATTTCAGTGCTTTCCTCTACAAACTTACACACTTTAGATGGTGCCGGCACACGGATTCGAACTGTGGACCTACTGATTACAAGTCAGTTGCTCTACCAACTGAGCTATGCCGGCGCTTCTTAGTGTTTCGTACGTTTCGTATCGGAACGGTGTGCAGTTTAGCAAAACTTCGCAGGCATGCAACAGTTTTTTTTAAAAAAAACCTCAAAAACTCATAAAATCAATCCGTTTGATGATAATTCAACCGCTTTGATCACTGCGCGAGCTTTTATTTGAGTTTCATTCCATTCAGATTCAGGATTCGAGTCAGCGACCAGCCCCGCTCCAGCCTGCACATAAACCTTATTTTCACGAATCACACAAGTTCGAATGGCAATCGACATATCCATTTCACCATGCCATCCCAAATAACCTACAGCCCCACCGAAAATCCCACGTTTAACTGGCTCGACTTCATCAATAATTTGCATTGCACGAATTTTAGGGGCGCCAGAAAGTGTTCCAGCCGGAAAAGTAGCTTTAAATACATCTAGTGCATCAATACCTTCACTTACTTCACCTTGCACATTTGAAACAATATGCATGACGTGTGAATAACGTTCAATAACCATGCGGTCCGTCACCTGTACCTTACCGATTTGGGAGACTCGACCGATATCGTTACGCCCCAGATCAATCAGCATTAAATGTTCGGCAATCTCTTTTTCATCAGATAAAAGGTCCTGTTCAAGCGCCAAGTCCTCTTCCTTGGTTTTACCACGCGGACGGGTTCCTGCAAGTGGCCGTACAGTTGCTATCCCATTTTCCAGACGAGAAAGAATTTCAGGCGATGAACCTACAATATGAAAGGGCTTGCCATCAGTTAAAGTTTGACCTTGTACTAAAAATAAATAAGGTGATGGATTAAGATGACGTAGTGCACGATAAACCTGCAATGCCTCTCCATCAAACTCAGATACCATACGGTGACCTGGCACTACCTGCATTACATCACCAGCCCGGATATACTCCTTAACTGTCTCAATCGACTCAAGGAATCTATCTTTCCCGGTAAGAGACTCAAAATGTGGTGGGGTGTGTGGATAAGCCTGCAAGCTGATTGGTGTATTCAGTGTCTGTTCCAGATGATCGAGTTGTAACTGCGCGCGCTGATAGGCTTCAGGATCATTGATATCTGCATGCACAATCAGAAATAGCGTATCTTTAAGATTGTCAAAAATAATGACTGTTTTTGACAGCATCATCCATATATCTGGCAAGCCCACTGGATCTGCTTGCGGCATATTATTGAGCTTGGGTTCAATATAGCGCACTGCATCATAGCCAAAATAACCGACCAGCCCTCCTGTAAAACCGGGCAATCCGGGTAACAACTGCGCATCAGGTACTTTAAACTGAGCCTGGAAGTCTCGAATAAACTGGAACGGATCATCACACAGCTGGGTGGTAAGCTGGCCATCAGCAGCTTTTACAGTGAGTTCTCCCTCATTACAAGAAAATACTACAGATTCACCCAAGCCAATCATTGAATATCTGGCCCAGTTTTCACCCCCCTCAACTGATTCAAACAGATAAGCTTGACTATGGTGTTTTAAACGCGCAAATACGGACAGCGGAGTTTCGGTATCTGCCAGGCGCTGACGGTAAACAGGGATCAGGTTATAGCCGGCATGTTTAAGTGATTCAAACTGGTTTAGGGTGGTCATACAGGGACTCTTGATTGTTTTTCGGTAAGTTAGGCATCAGGCTTTAAAGCTATGTTATGTCGCCATCGAAAAACCATACTGTCGTCCATTGTTGTATCCTTCACTTTCTAAACTTTTTCAATGATCAATTAATTCTCTTAAATCATCTACGACCTGCTGTGGAGCCGAGTCATGAATATCTTCACCATGATTATAACCATAGCTTACGACAATACAATCAACCCCTGCACGGCGCGCTGCCTCAATATCATTGCTTGAATCACCAATTAATAACGTCTGTTTCGCATTACTCTTGAGAACATCCATACAGTGCAGTAGAGGTAGAGGATGCGGTTTTTTATGTTCCAAGCTATCACCACCGACCACCAGTTTAAAATACTGGTCCAGCCTTAATTCATAGAGCAAGGCTTCAGCCAGTTTTTGTGGTTTATTGGTCACACAAGCCAAAGTAATATTTTGCCGGACGGCATAGTCAAGAAAATCAAATACCCCAGGAAATGGCTTACTGTCCACACAAATACCAGCAGCGTATACTTCTAAAAATTCTGCGTAGAGCTGCTGATGCTGACTCGGTTCAACTTCACCCAGAAGATTAAGTAATACGTCTTCACATAGTTTAGATGCACCTTTACCTACCCATCGCCGAATCTGTTGTTCTGTAACCATCGGGAGTTGCAGGGTATTTAAGCTAATATTCATCGCTCTAAACAGATCAGTGGCTGAATCTACCAGCGTTCCATCCAGATCAAACAGGATTAAATTGCGTGTTGTAAGTTGAGCAACTGTCATATTTTTTTATCCGGATAAAAAGGCATGCGAGCATGCCCATAAACGTGACTATATAATTATTTAAAGAATACCCATGCAATCACTGCCAGAATAATCAGCACGATCACTGTCATTAAGCCTACTGATGCATTTTTCTGTTGCTCTTTTTCTTCAGCAACACGTGATACAGGCTGTTCCAGTGGCACCGACTGAGGTTCCGGCTGCACTTTAGGCTGGACAGTTTCAGGAATTGGCGCTGGCTTAGGAATATCTACTCGCTGCGGCATCCCTTCACGGCTAACCGGAACTTCTGCACGTTCAGTCAGGCTCGGCATACCTTGCTCGTTCATCTGCTCTGCAGCAGTTTTTTCAACCACAACTGACTCGGTAGACTCAACCACTGGCTCCATTTCAACTTCTGGCTCATCATCCTGCACCGCATCTGCTACAGGTGCCAAAATTGAGAACTTAAGGCTGGCAAATTGTAGAATGTCACCATCTTTTAGCAAGGTTTCATGGTCAATCCTGACATTATTAACAAAAGTGCCATTGGATGAATTAAGGTCTTGTACCCAAAGTCCCTGATCTTTTAACAACAGGGCAGCATGGCGGCGGGAGATTTCCGCAGACTGTAACAATACATCAGCGTCCTGATGCCGGCCCACCAGCATGTCATGGGTAATAATACTGATTTCCTGCCCCGTAATATCACCTGTAATTGCTTGTAATTTCCAAGTCATAAACTCATCTCTTGTGATTTTTTTATATCATAACATGCCTTATTTCATGTTCCGTGCCTTGTCTGTTAAGAAGCCGGACGCAGAGTAGTTGTAGTTACTGTATTTTTAGTACGTTCTACCTCCGGTTGAGGCAAAGCTACACTACGTTGTCCAATACCAGGTTCAATCGCTACAGGAGTCGTCGTTACCACAGGAGTAACCCCCCCTGAAGAAAGCTGCTTGTACACATTAGGTTTATCAGAGGTAGCAGGAACTGGTAAACGTTGCTGATAGACATCCTCTACATTTTCAGGCAATTTGGCGAAATTCCCGTCTTTATCCATAGCCAGCTGTAAGCTATAAAGCTGATCATAACGGCGTTGCGTTAATCGGCGTACATCATTAGCATCGCCGACAATGGTCGGATGGATAAATACCAGCAGGTTTCGCTTTTCATTACTGTTGCTGTCAGACCGGAACAGGCGGCCTATGCCCGGGATAGCCCCCAAACCTGGTACAGCCTGTCGACTGTAAATAGAATTATCTGAGATTAGTCCACCGAGTACGACTGTTTGACCATGTTCAGCCAAGACTGCTGTTTTAATTGCACGTTTACTGGTAACCAAGTCTGTAGCCTGTCCTTTATTAGGCTGTACATTTGATACTTCCTGCTCCACCTCCAGCCGGACAGTACCATTTTCACCAATATGTGGAATAACTTTTAGAGTCACACCAACATCTTTACGTTCCACAGTTGTATAAGGATTTACACCATTTGCATTTGTTGTCACTGAACCGGTAACAAATGGGACATTTTGGCCGACAACGATATAAGCCTCTTCATTATCCATGGTAACAATAGAGGGTGTGGACAACAGATTAGACTTGGTATTGTCCTTTAAGGCCTGAATCAGGGCGCCATACAAACGTCGTGAGCCATCAGCACCTTCACGGTAGTCACCTAAAAGAAGTGATGAACCTCTTAAATTACTGGCTGCATTAGCAAGTGCTGAACCACCAGCCAGATAGCCAGCAGCAAGACTGGCGAGACTGCTTCCTACATTTGTAAAATTAACCAAGCCAATTCCACTGCTGATATCACCGAGTGCCCACTGTACTCCAAGCTGATCTGCATCATCACCAGCAACTTCAATGATTGCGGCTTCAATCAGAACCTGCTGGCGACGTATATCCAGTTGCTGAATTGCTGATTCGATTTCACGCATCAGCTGGGGATCAGCCTTAACCACCAGAGCATTCTGGTTAGTATCCGCAATAATGCTAACCCCATTGGCATTAAAACTACTGATCGGATTTTGCCCGGAATTAGTGTTAGCGTTGAGGTTAATACCCGGTGTAGAAATTCCAGAGCCGGTGCCGCCCTGATTATTATTGGCAGTATTATTAATCAGGTTATTAATAGAATTACTGGAACCAGAATTATTTGAATTACTGTTGCTATTTACTGCCTGCCCGGTCACTAGTCCTTGCAGGATCTCGGACAGGTTCTGGGCACTGGCATATTTCAAGCGGAATACTTTAAGTCCCCCCAGACGGTCTGCTGAGGGTACATCCAGCATCTCAATCATATGCCGGATACGTTTACGTGTTGCCGGATCGCCTTTAATCAAAATACGGTTAGTCCGGTTATCTGCCATAATTCTTACCCGTGCCCCACTAAAATCTTTAGCAGCGCCTGTTGAACTCATGGACTCCAACAGTCCAATCACTTCCTCTGCCTGACTCGACTGCAAGGTAATTGCTTCAATGTCATTTTGCCCGGTACCATCGAGATTGCGGACAATTGTTTCTAATTGCGCAATATTACTGGCACGATCAGAGACAATGAGAGCATTTGTTCCTGCTACTGCAGCAAGATGTGCAAACTGTGGCATTAATGGACGTAAAGCCGGTATCAGGTCATTGGGATTGGTATTTTCCAGCCAGATTACCCGGGTGACCACCTGATCACCACGTGCATTACGTCGTGCATCATAAGGAACACCTGAGCTTTTTACATTACTATCTGGAACCAGTTTAATAGTATTCCCTGATGGAATTGCCACTACACCGTTGACATTTAATACACCCAGGAACAGGTCATAAACTTCATTTTTATTGAGTGGCTTATTAGAGATGACCGTCACATTACCGCGGACCCGTGGATCAACTGCAAAATTTTTCCCTGTAATATCGGCGACTTCATTGATAAAAGCAGTCAGGTCTGCATCACGCAGATTAATTTTCCAGGTTTGTGCATAGGCTGCCGTGCTTATAGCAGCGATGACTGGTGCTGCAGCCACTAAAGCCCAAAGTGGACGATGATGTTGTAATAAAGCCATAGCCTGTTATTTTTCCTAACACTACTGTGAGGTATTCCCACTTAAAAACTTTGTTGGATGGTCATCACCTGATCACCACGTTTTATTTCTATTTTGACTTGCCCTTCACGTCTGGCTTGTTCAAGTAACTGAATATCACTTTGTCCCTGGCCGACAGGCTGACCGTTTAAAGACATAATCCGGTCACCTGGGCGTAAACCCAGCTTACTGCGCAGTGCAGCCGGTGTACGGCTGGTGACCTCATAACCGTTACCGGTCGAGCTTACACCCATTTCCTGCAAATATTGTTCACGGTCTTCCTGAATTTTTTGTATCGCCTGTCCTAAAGCAGATTGAGAAGAATTTGCAGGTGATGGCGAAGGAGCTGCCGAAGTGGCAGAGTCAGCAGGTGGCGCAATCGGCTGGTTCAGGCCATTTTCAATTCCTTTAAACTGAACTTCACGAGATGTACCATTGGGTTGACGCAATATCACCCGATCCCAGTAAACCTCTGCTAATTGAAATGAAGAATTAGTAATGGTTTCTCCAACCCGATAACGCTCTGCAATCTGGTCTACTTTAATTACAGCTGAGGAATAACGGCTTGGATAACCAATGACCACACCCTGCAATTCTATATTTAAACTTTCAGCAGATGTATTCGCCGCAGCACTTTGACCTGGCTCGTAAAACAGGGAAAATGAAGAAATATTTGGAACTTGTGGTTGCTGTGAGCCTAGCATGACGCGCTCAAACTGTATGCCTTGTGGCGGTGCTACCACCCACCAGAACAACGCTGCCAGCTTCCAGCAAAAGATCAGAATTAATAATGCCAGCACGAACGGTCCAGCCCGGTCCAGTTTAGACCAGAAAATATCTTGGAGTTTATTCAGATAGGTTTTCATCACCAGTTGCCCCGTAATAGAGGCTGACGGGAGCTAATCACATAGGTATCGAGTCCAGCTTTACCGTCATAAGAAGGGACATTCAAGAGTAGACGCTGGGTTAGTTGCACATCCAGCATCATGTCCGGATCAAGAACCAGATTTGCCATTTTCTGTCCACGCTGATCTTGTATATTAAAGATGAGCTTTCCACCGTCGTCTTGAATCTCTCCTTTTAAAGAGGGTATATTCATTCGGTCCTGCCGTGAGCCCAAGCTATACAGGAGTTGTCCGCCTGCCCATTGCAGCTGGCCAGTTGCATTGCTAAAGCCATCATTTTTCTGATAACGTAAATTAATATTTTGAAGCTGAATACTATTGGCTGGCCATTGCCAGTCTACTAAGGTCTTTAAGGTTTCTGGCGCTATTTGGCCCTTCATCTCTTGAATAATTATTTTTTTACCTAAACCATAGGCCACTGTACCATTTAGCTTTGTATTGGCACTATGAATTTCCAGGTCTGCTCCCAAGCGTAATAGCAATAAGTCGAGAGGCCTGGTTTTCCAGCTGACTGATCCACGCAGTTTATCTTTATGCCAGTCTGCCTGGCCCTGCCAGATATTACCGCTGACATTTTGCAAGGTTTGATTATCTTTTGAAAATTTTGAAATAATCCAGGCAGCAGGTATCTGTAACACTACAAATAATAAAAACGCCAGGACTGCAAATATCCACCACGTTAATTGCTTCGCTCTTTTATTCATTCAGCAATAACCAACATTTAATTTTTTTCCTATAACTATATTTCTCCCCTGCGTCCCATTATGCATAATTTTTCTACCTCGCCAATTCACTGCTATAAAAAAACCAAGCATTCATGCTTGGCTTTTTTAACATTCTAAGGCAGTCGAATGACAGTTCGATGAAACTTAGATCAGAAAATCTTCAAGTTTTGCACCTTTTTCAAGGGCTGCTACTAACCAGCGTGGCTGCTTACCACGTCCTGTCCAAGTTTCTTCAGGATTTTCAGTATTACGATAACGTGGCTCTACTGATTTACGTGTTGTTTTCTTGCGCTTTTGCGCTCCAAATTCTAGCAACTGTTCAATAGTCAGACCCACATTTTCAGCAATTTCTAAAACCTGTTCATAAGCTTCATCTACTGCTTGATCTTTTTTGCTGGCGATTAATGCTTCGGCTTCAAGCTGTAATCTTTTGAGATCTTCTACCGAAAGTTCACTAATATCTGGCTTCATTAATATTGGCTCCGCAACACAAGTTAATCATATTTATTTGAATTAATATTCAAACTCATATTATGTATTTTAAATACAATTATCAAGACTATTTAATTAAATTAATAACAATAACTCAACATAGCCAAATTAATATGAAATAAGAGGTTTTATTTAATAAAACTAATCATCGGTTATTTAAATCATGCTTAACAGTTTTTTCAATCTTAATGATTTTTTCTCTTATTATTTCAGGAATGAGTGTCTTTTGTATATTCTCTTTATCTACGCAAACAATTACTGCTTCTCCTAAAGCGACATTTTGTTGTTGGGCACTACTCCATATCAGGTAATTCATGCGAAAGGCACTATTCCTAATCTCTTCAACCCTGACGCCAATTTTCAACTGATCTGGATAAAATACCGGTTTAAGGTATTTACACTGGCTTGAAGCCACAACAGTATTAATATCAAGCTTGAATATATTCAAGCTATCAAGATAACAAATACGGGCACTTTCTATATAACGGTAATAAATTACATTATTGACATGCCCAAATGCATCCATATCTCCCCAAGCAACATTCTGTTCATAAATTACTGGGTAATCTGTTAACTTGGTCATATTAATTCCTTAAATCTTTAACTGCATAAAATTAGCGTCATTTTCAAAAACCAGATTTAATTGCTGAATTAAATCCTCATTTCCTTTAAATACTGTTTTGATCCTTAAATAAATCATCAATATATTATCTGGATAGAGCTCAAGTAACTGCTCTGCTTCCTGTACGCGGTCAGTTGCTTGATATATGTGCCATTTTGCAAAAGTTAATATAGGGATACTTGGGTACTTGTTTTCTAAAAATAAAATACGCTGCCCGACATATTCATAGTCAGGATTCTGCTTAAGTAATTGTTGCTGAAACCATAAATAGAAAACATCTTGATCAAAATTATCAGCCAGCAGTAAATTGGCTAGTGATTCATGCTGCAGACTCATTTCAGGCATACGTGCCAGTAACTTAAGCCATAGGATCTGAATGTCACGTGTACGGTTCTGTATCTGACCTGCCATGTCCAGATAACGTTGCTGCAATGCCTGCAGATCATCAAGAGTTGCTTGGTCAAACTGGCCCAGCAGCTGCTGTAGCCACTGTTCTTTATAGTCGTGACTTAAGTGACCATATTTGCTGGAGCGCAAGTAGAGCCATGGATACTGAACTGCGAATTCCCCCCAGAGCTCATTAATCCTGTATTGATAGGCACTTTCCACTTGTTGTAACCAGGGAGACAAAGCATGTTGACTCAGAAATTCAAGATGAGTTAATGCCTGCTCAGGATCTTGCTGATGCAAAAAGATTTCAATCCGTTGTAGCTCTGCCAGTTCAAATGCATGGGGAGATGCCTGATTCAAGCTTTTCAATGCAAGGTCTGTCTCAGCATTACTTAAGAATAAGCGTGATTCAATCATTCCTCTTAATAGACCTGATTGAGAAAAGACCCTTTGAATAAATAACTGCTGGTCCCGTTCCGCTTGTAACAGCCAAATCACTCCCAACTGCTCGTAAGGATGTAAGGTTTTGAAGTCAAGTACAGTTTCTGTTTTACGCTGTTCCCGAGTCAGATAACGTTTTAGTTGTAGCCAGACCAGCTGGATAATCAAACCGAATATTGCCAGTAAAGCTAGCCATATCCATAAATTGGTCTGCATTTGCCAGTTGCGCCATTGCACATAAACATAACCGGCACCGTAGCCATAACTTAGTACACTTAATAAGGCCAAAACCAGTAAGCTAACCAGTGTATAAGCAAGAAAAATCTGTTTCATACTGCCCCCTTAACCCAGTAATGTCATAGCACCAAGTTTCGGATTTGGTATGACTGGCAGATACTTCATATTCATTAAACGTTTTTTTAACTGCTGGCTGTCATAGTCGGGTAGCTGATTCAGCTGTTTAATTACATCATCCAGGCCCTGCTGGTATTCTGCATATTGCCCCTGCATAAGTGACTGTCTTACCAGTAACAGCCTTAGTTGTACCTCTTTGAGAACCAGTTGCCGATTCATCAATATAGCTCCTGGACGCTGAACCGGTTCAATCTGCAACCAGCGCTGCCAGAAATGTTGTGGCTGATTCTTGGCAGGACTTAAATTATTTTGCTGTATGGCCTGCTTCAGTAACTGGTCAGTTTCTAACAACAGTGCATCTAAAGATTCTTGTTGCCGAGTTTTAGCCTGCACGAACTGTTGAATCGCTAACTGATCTGCATGAATCGCCTGATGTAGACTTTGTTTGAGTTCAGATGCCAGTGCATAGCCATGTAAATCACGATCCAGTTCTGATAATTTTTCCAGCGCATACACATACTGCTGCTGCCGGACAGCAAACTGAACCAGCTCTAAACGTTCACCAATTAATGCGACCGGGCTAAATTCTGCCAAAACGGCCGGACTTGACTGCTGCTGGGGAGACTGAGAAGGGCTAGTGGACGTGGCTACTGCTATCTGGCTAATCTGGCGCTGCAGAGCTACTACCTGGTCGTTGAGGCTTGCATTGAGCTGCTCAGTTCGATGCAAACTGGCTTCTACTTCCGGTAATTGGCGGGAAACCTGAAACAGGTCATAACTAATTTTTGCCAACCAAGCCAACGCCAGAATGATTATACAGAATAAAAACTTTCTCATAATTTCCCTTGCAACTCTGCAATATACTGGAGTATGACCTCAGGTTTTAAATATTCTATTTTTGAAACCTGAAATTTGGCCTGATGCTGGATTTTATAACCGTGTATCAACTGATATAAACGTTCTCCCAGCACCAGATAATGACATAGCTGCAAAACAGACTGCTGATTCTGGCATAAATCCAGCCAGTTAGACCAGCTGGCTTCACTAGTAATAGGCACCAGCACCTGATTTTCGTATTGTATAATCTGTGCTGCAACTTTAGAAAAATCATGAATGCTTTGTGTCGGACAGGACCGCTCGTATAAAATAAAGTTCAAAACCTTTATTCCCTGCTGATGCAGATTTTGCATCATAAACTGGCGCCCCCCTTCTCCACGCCAGAATGCTACACTGTGCAGGTCATTAAATTGTCTGAATACATCAAGCTCAAGCATCCCCTCTGAAGTCTCAAGTTTAGGGACCTGACTGGAAATACCGTAATGCTTCAGGTGTTCAGCTGTGGTTTGGCCTACCGCTATCCATTGTAATTGTCTTAAATCGTTCAGGCTGATGCCACTTTGCTGAAGATACTGCATCCCAATATCTGCTGCTGCAGGACTCACTACTACAATTACCTGACAGAATGGCAGACTCTGATAGAGCTGTTGTAGCTGGAGTGAGTAAGCAGTTGGTATCAGTTCAAGTAAAGGCAACTCAAGTACTTGATGACCTGCTTGCAGTAAGGCAAGACTTAATGCCTGACTGCGTTCTTGCGGGCGGGTATTAATAAATAGCATAAAACTTACTTATAAAGGGCTTTCAACAGCTCGCCAGCACCTTGTGACAATAAATTTTCTGCCAATTCGATCCCCAACTGTTCAGCATGTTCCGGCTGTCCTGAAACTTGAGATGAAAGTAATATTAAACCATCCACACTTCCTACACGGCCTTCAAGCTGGAGCTGGCCATTTTCCAGAGTCGCGTAAGCAGCAATCGGAACCTGACATCCTCCTTCCAAATGACTATTAAATGCTCTTTCTGCCCGTACACATATACTTGTCTGCTCATGCTGAAGTGGAGAAATCAGATCAAGTATGGCCTGATCATCTGTACGGCATTCTAGTCCCAGCGCACCTTGGCCAACAGCGGGCAGACTTAATTCCGGAGACAGGGTATGTTTAATGCGCTCACTCAATCCCAGACGTTTCAAACCAGCACTAGCCAGAATAATCGCATCATATTCACCTGCATCAAGTTTAGACAGACGGGTACCCACGTTACCACGTAAATCAAGAATATTCAGATCTGGACGGGCTTTCAAAATCTGGGTTTTACGGCGTAAACTTGACGTCCCGACTGTTGCCCCCTTTGGTAACTGCTCAAAGCCTTCAAAACGATTTGAAACAAAAGCATCACATGGATCTTCACGTTCACAGATCACAGGTAACGATAACCCTGTTGGCAAATGCATAGGCACATCTTTCATTGAGTGCACTGCCAAATCAGCACGTCCATCCAGCAAGGCAGCTTCAAGTTCTTTTACAAACAGGCCCTTACCCCCAATTTTTGCCAGAGGAGTATCAAGAATCTTATCGCCCTGGGTTACAAACGTGACCAGTTCTACCGTCAAGCCAGGGTGAAGTTCCTGCAAACAGGCACGAATATGTTCAGCTTGCCAGAGCGCTAGAGGGCTTTTACGGGTTGCAATTTTTAAGGTCATCATCATAATTCAGGCGTTAAAAAGTCCCTTTAAACTTAACGTGATCCCCTAAAAATGCAAGTAAATTATCGTCCAAAGCCGATAAAACCGTCCTATTTTAGTTCTTTAAAGCTTTTGTATCCGCTCACGCAGACCAGGTAAATGGCGACGGCTTACGGCCAGCCGCTCGTCAAGTTCACGGCAGCGCACCTGATACTGTCCGGAAGTCACAACCTCAAGCCCATCCAGATAGTCAACAGATACCAGTGCATTACGATGGATCCGGATAAACTTCTCCGAAAATTCCTGTTCAAGTTCTTTTAAGGTCTCATCAATCAAAATGCTGCCATGTTTATGACGTACTGTGACATATTTCTGATCAGCTAAGAAATAGTAAATGTTCTCCACAGGCACCAGCTCAACACCCCGATAACTTTTTGCAGTAATTTGCTGGCGCTGTAATTTTGCCGTATCTATATCTTTCTGCTTCAGGCCCGACATTTGTGCCTGGTTCAAACGGGTCAGCCTGTCCAGAACCTGCTGCAGCTCACTGACCTCTATGGGCTTAAGCAGATAACCTTCCGCACTTGATTTAAAAGCTTCCAATGCATGATCTTCATAAGCCGTACAAAAGACAATCGCCGGCATAAGGTCCAGCTGGTTTAGCTGTTCAGCACATTGCAAACCATCCATTTCCGGCATTTGAATATCAAGCAATACAACATCAGGCTGATACTGCTGGACCAGTTCAATCGTATGCTGACCACTTGATGTTGTAGCGACTACATGGTGCCCGAGCTGGGTAACCAGACGAGATAAGCGTTCGACGGCCAATGGCTCATCATCACAAATCAGGATATCCATTTTTTCTCCTTGTCTAGACCAACTTCATTTAATTTATATATGTTGATCTGGACTCTGGTTTTATTCTTTTATTTATAATGGTACTGCACGATAGTGGTATAAATCCCCTCACCGGCAAAAGTTTGAAACTGTACAGACTGTCCAAAATAGGCCTGTAACCGCTCCCGTACACTTTCTATAGCAATACCATGACCTTTACGTAATGTTATTTTATCTAAAGAGTAAGGATTGGTAATGACTATAGTAACTTGATTTTGAAGTATTTCAACCAGTATACCGATGGTACCTTGAGTATAGACACTTTCAACTCCATGGAAAATACTATTTTCAATCAAAGGCTGTAAGGTCAGAAGTGGAATATAAACCTGATTTAAAGAGTGAGTATTTTCTATTTTCCACTCTACCTGGAGCCGTTCACCCAGACGCATCTGCTCAATTGAAAGGTAATGCCGGCACAAATCAATTTCCTGCTGTAAGCTGACCAGCTTGAGGTCTTGCAGGCTGGCACGAAAAAGTTTGGACAAGCTGATCAGCATTGTTTCAGCCCTGTCAGGGTCTGTACTGATGAGACTTACTACACTATTTATACTATTAAATAAAAAATGCGGATGAATACGTGCCTGCATGGCCTGTATATGGGCATTTAATCCACTACTTTGCTGTCTGAACCATTGTTCCCGCATATACAGATAACGTAGAAAGATAACTCCCATCAATATCCCAAAACTGAGATTTAAACCTATATCTTTAAATGAAATATCGGAATCTATTCCCGTCCAGCTCAAATGACTGCCCCAATAGTTCAGCATATTCAGACTGAAGGTAGATACCAGAACAATGCACTGAAGTAGCAGAAAACCGAACAGTAAGGCATAAAAATGGCTGAGCTGTCTGAACTGGTTTTGCCAGGTATCTACCAAAGCAGTAAAACACAATACTACCCATTGAATAAAAAAAATGTACTGTGCCAATTGGTCAAGCTGAAGGTTTTGCCATGTCCCCGCTTTTGCCAGAATAAGGATCAGTGACAACAGCGTACTGACCAGAAATAATTCGATTAGATATTGCCAGCGTCCACGCTTTGTAAAAGAATATAAATTATTCCGGTTATTTATTGATGGTATTGTGGAATTATCACGCTGTGCTTCGGCAAGCGCTGTTGAATTTGCTATACTCTTTTTTATTTTGCTGAGCCGACATGACCACATCTTCTCATTCCTCCAATACGCCTGCCCAGAATCAGACTTCCGGTATGTGGGGCGGCCGTTTTTCCGAAGCTACCGATGCTTTTGTGGCTGAATTTACCGCATCTGTACAATTTGACCAACGTTTTTATAAACAGGATATTGCCGGTTCAATTGCTCATGCGACCATGCTTGCCAAAGTAGGGGTACTGACCGAACAGGAACGTGATGACATTATTGAAGGTCTGACTGCCATTAAAGCAGATATTGAGGCAGGAAATTTTGAGTGGCGCATTGACCTTGAAGATGTACATATGAACATCGAGTCACGCCTGACCCAGCGTATCGGCATTACAGGTAAAAAACTGCATACCGGCCGTAGCCGTAATGACCAGGTCGCAACTGATATCCGTCTTTATGTCCGTGATGAAATTGATGCCATTTTAGATCTACTGGAAAAATTACAAAAAGGCATTTTGGGTTTGGCGGCTAAAAATACCCAAACCATCATGCCCGGTTTTACCCATCTACAAACCGCACAGCCTGTGACTTTTGGTCATCATTTATTGGCCTGGTTTGAAATGCTGGTTCGTGACTCTGAACGTCTTATTGACTGCCGCAAGCGCGTTAATCGCATGCCATTAGGTTCTGCGGCACTTGCTGGTACAACTTATCCAATTGACCGTGCCTATACGGCTGAACTTTTGGGTTTTGAAGCAGTTGCTGAAAACTCGTTAGATGCCGTATCGGATCGTGACTTTGCGATTGAATTTAATGCTGCTGCATCTTTAATCATGATGCATTTATCACGCATGTCCGAAGAACTGATTCTATGGACTTCAGCGCAGTTCAAATTCGTCAATATCCCGGATCGTTTCTGTACGGGTTCTTCAATCATGCCGCAAAAGAAAAATCCCGATGTTCCTGAACTGGTACGTGGTAAAACCGGTCGTGTCTACGGCGACCTGATGAGCCTGTTGACCCTAATGAAAGGTCAACCACTGGCCTATAACAAGGACAATCAGGAAGATAAAGAGCCACTATTTGATGCGATTGATACCGTACGTGGTTCATTGATGGCATTTGCTGACATGATTCCAGCTCTGGTACCCAATATCGATATCATGCGTGAAGCAGCCCTTCGCGGTTTTTCTACTGCAACAGACCTTGCAGACTACCTGGTAAAAAATGGAGTCGCTTTTCGCGATGCACATGAAATCGTAGGTAAAGCAGTGGCTCTGGGCGTTCAGGAAGGTAAAGACTTGTCTGAACTTAGCCTTGAGCAGCTTCAGCAGTTCTCTGACCTGATTCAGGCAGATGTCTTTGAAAAAGCACTAACTCTGGAAGCTTCAGTAAATGCGCGTAACCATATTGGCGGTACGGCCCCGGCTCAAGTGGAAGCAGCTATTGATCGTGCCCATGCGCGTTTAGAAAAACTTTATGCTTAAACGCTATATCTTAACTTTGGAGTATTGATATGTCTCGACAGGTGTTTTGCCGTAAATATCAAAAAGAAATGGAAGGGTTAGAATTTGCACCCTTCCCCGGCGCTAGAGGTCAGGAACTATTTGACACGGTTTCTAAACAGGCCTGGCAGGAATGGTTACAGCATCAGACCACCCTCATTAATGAAAAACGCTTGAATGTATTTGAGCCCGACGCAAAAAAATTTCTTGAAGAGCAACGTGAAAAATTTTTCAGTAATGATGCGAGTGTAGAAAAAGCTGAGGGCTGGAAACCTGAAAATTAATCTTTGTCTTGATCCACTTTAGAGTGGGTCAAGACATTGCTGTTCAATTTATACTTTTAATAAATAAAGACAAAGCTTATTTTTAAAGCAATTAATTACACTATATTAACTTAATTTACATGCCCTTCACATCAAAACACATGAACTATAATGAGTAATAAACCTGAACTTCTTATACTGATTTTAAGAAAACTTATATAAAGCTCTGATGAATTCTGCATAAGTGAAATTTTGAATGAGCTCCTCTTTCGTTCCCAGATTTCCCCCAAAGTCTGGGACTTTTTTTATTCTATATTTAATTTTTTGCTTACTCTTGTATAAGCTTTAGCTTACAGTGATATAAGATTTTTACTTATACGATATTTACTTAACTCCATTAGACTAAAGTTGTAGCCAAGCAGGAAGCTAGGTGAGCATAGAAAAATAATTAAAAATTGCAATGGGTACAGGATGTGATGATTTTTCCTTACTCTTTACTCAAAGGCCCGGGAAACTTTCCCCGGGCCTTTTCACTTTTTAAAACGTCTGTTTAGCGGCGTTGTACGTGTTCTTCAATTTCATCCAGGCTGGTATGACGTACATCAAGTCCTTTTGCAATATAAATTACTTGTTCCGAAATATTACGGGCATGATCACCAATACGTTCAAGTGAGCGCAATACCCACATCACGTTCAGTACCCGGGAAATATGGCGTGGATCTTCAATCATATAAGTCATCAGAGTACGGGTGGCTGACTGGTATTCACGATCGATATCGGCATCGGCTAAAAGTACTTTAAGCGCCTGCTCAGCATCGACTCGAGCAAAAGCATCCAGTGCATCATGAATCATAACCCGCACCTGATTGCCAATATGCCGGGTTTCCATATAACCCCGTGGCGATCCGCCTTCTTCACATAAGTTTTGGGCAATACGGGCAATTTTTGCGGCTTCGTCTCCAATCCGTTCCAGGTCAGTATTTGCTTTACTCATCGCGATCACCATACGCAGGTCAATCGCAGCCGGATGACGGCGTGCCAGAATCAGGGTTAACCCTTCATCAATTTCCCGTTCATAACGGTTTACTACGTTATCCTGAAACTGTACGTCGATAGCCATATTGGTATCTGTATCCAGCAAAGCCCGTATTGCATTGGCCACCTGCTGCTCGACCAGACCACCCATAGTCATAAATTTAGTCGTAACACCTTGCAGTTCTTCATTAAACTGTGAAGAAATATGGTGACTTAATACAGGATTATTCAAGCTCAAGATAAAGACTCCAGCCAGCTAAAAAGAAAATTCTGATGCATCTTGTATTAAAGCATAGCTATGATGAAACTTTAATGACAGTTCATTTATGAATAGCTGTCAAAACTTTTCAACCAGCCAGCTGTTCATTTCCTGCAAATCCTGTTCATTGAGCTGACCTGCGGCGGCTTTTAAACGCAATATATTAATCAGATGATCATACTGTGCATTTACATAATCCTGCCGGGCAGAAAAAGCATTACGCTGAGCCAGCAATACATCTACTATAGTTTTTAAACCTTCATTATATTGAGCACGTGAAGCGCGTGATACCAGCTCGGATGATTGCATCGCGGCCTTACGGGCCTCTAATTTATTCTGGTCAGTTTGAACCTGCAGGTAGGCCTGTTTGGCATCAGTTGTACTTTTACGGACAGCAGCTTCCAGCTCTGCTTCAGCACGCCGGATATCGACTGTAGCCTTTCGTATATTTTGTTGTGTGCGTCCCCCATTAAAAAGATTCCAGTTCATTTCCACGCCAATCTGGTCAAACTGACCATCACCAGAGATAAGTGTTTCCGGTGACTGTTTGGTATAGCCATAGGTAGCTACTGCTTCAAGCTGCGGATATAAGGCTGCCCGTTCAATCCGGCGTTGGTCATCATTATATTTTTGTTGCAAACGTGCCTGCTGTACTGAAAGATTCTGATTTTGTGCCAAGGTAGTCCATTCTTGCAAATTAGCCGGATAAGGTTGCTGATAGCTAAAATTTTCTTGAAGCACCGCCAGACTTTCCTGATATGGCCCAATTAGTTGTGCCAGCTGTTCCTGCGCCAGAAGCAACTGTACATTACTTGAAATCCGGTTGGCCCGGGCATTTTGGTACTGGGCATTGGCTTCACTGACATCACTACGGGCAACCAGTCCTTCACGTAACTTGGCGTTCATCATTTCCAGCTGCTCTAATAATGCTTTCTCTTCCTGTAAATGAGAGCTGGTCAGTGTCTGCTGACGTAAGACATTAAAATAACTCTCAGCCACATTGAGAATATGGTCCTGCTGGCGCTGGCGTAACTGTACTTCACTCAGCAGTACGGAGGTTTGTACCTGTTTATAACCCTCCCAGGCATCTTTACGGAATAAGGGCTGACGTGCCGTAATCGAAATTTGCTTCGTGGTAGAGGTCGAGGACATTAAGGCATCACCAAAATTTTCAAAACCTGGAATGGTCACACTATTGCTTTGGTCACTTCCCTGATGTTTACGGGTAATATTACCGCTGACACTGACTGTCGGCAAAAAATTAGTACGCGCAATACCCAGATTAAGCTGATCTGCCTGATACTGGTAAAGATTAGCCTGCCAGCTTGGGTCTGACTGTTTGGCACGCTGATAAGCCTCTACCAGATCAAGTGCATAAAGCTGTGAACTTGTAGTTAGAAAAAACAGGCTCAGGAAAATTTTTTTCTTCATTTTTTTAAATGCCCATCTACACCGCAAAAAACCGAACTATCTTTTTCAGGACAGTTTTCAGGTATGCCATATTACTCATGAATAGCCAAGTTTAAGTATGATTTTTATTAAATTTTCCCAGTTCTTGACTTCAGGCAGTTTCAATAGGGTAAGAATATAGTAAAATCCAGCTATCTTGCCTAAATCCATACTACATATTGCTTACAAATAATTTAAACAATACTACAGCTTTTACTGAGTTTTTAAAGATAATCATCATCAACCATATTCTGCTAGTTTGCTCGCTCTTAGTACGCTGTTGTCTTGCTCACGCATCATACAACCTGAGTCAAGTAGTCCCCCGCCTTGGAGGAAAAAACGTATGAAGCCTCTTGCTTATCTTTCTCTATCCCTGCTGGTGTTAGCTATGGCTGGCTGCCAGAAGCCCGAAATGGAGAAAACAGCCAAGCAAGAAACGCCGCCTCCTACCCGTATTGCTCCACAACAGGATGATACCCGCTGCCTGAACCTGGCAGAACAGATGCAGAAAATTAATTCGGAAAGTACAGTAGAGGCCTTAGATCAAGTCAATGCACAAATTAAAACCTGTTTGCCACAGCTAAAATTTGAACAGCAAAAACAGATTCTCAAAGCTTCGAATGCCATGTATCAGCGCTTTTTGACAGTTAAGCGTACTCCTGAACAGCAGACGGCATTTGAAGACTATGCTTTTAACCAGTCCCCTCATCCGACGTTACAGCAGAGTTATACCGAAAAATTTTCACCGCGTGATCAGTACCTGCTCAAGCATCAGGGCAAAGTATATTATGAGCTATATGATGGTGGAGAAGGCATGTTCAGTTATCGCCGCCAGCCACAATATCTGGCACAGATTTTTGCCCCCTATTTACCGACTGCCGAGCGAATCTTTATTGAAAAACTGGCTAGCCAGAACCAGCAGAGTCCTCTGCGTGATGGCGCACTGACAATTTCTTGGGATGAAATCGCACAGCGTGCCCAGTTCTGGGAAAGCTATGTCAAGCAATATCCGAATAGCAGCTTTATAGATGATGCCAGACTGCTGCTTTCACTTTATACCTCATTCCTGTTTAAAGGTATGAATAATACCCCAATCTCTGATACATATACTGGTGAGCTTTCTATACGGCCAGATGCACTGACTGTGATTCAGCAAGTTGCTAAACAGCGCGACTCGGAACTGGCCGTACAGGCCAAACGCTTTTTAGAATTTGTAGAGATGTCACCCGCCCAGCGTAATCAGAAAATAAAAGTTCAGCTGACTGCACCGGAACGTCTTTCAGGACAGGAAAATATTTTGACCTTACGGCAGCTGGAAAAATATGTTCAGTTACGTGACCCGTATGCCAACTCCCCACGTGACCAATATCGTGACTGTTTTAGTGATGCTGTCTGTATAAGTTATTAAGACCAAAGAACTACATTGTTACTTCAAGCATGGCTGTTCATTCTGAAAATCCATGCTAAGATCTTTACATGCTTGACGGAGCGCGAGTAATTACTCGCTGAGATCATGTAATTCCTTTTTTCAGGAATTGATCATGAGTACCGTTGAACCTGATCAGGTTAAGACCTGCGTAGGAATCAAGCCATCTAAAAACTGAAGCTCTTCTTTTATTCTTACAGAATAAATCTGCCACCGTTTTTGGTCGTGCTTGATTCGTTGATATCATTCATAAGGATCATGTACATGAACCAGTTAACGAATCATTCTTCTTTACCCTTATCCAGTCAGCATGAGCAAGAAGCCAAAGATCTGACCCGTATTTTGCCTGCTTCAAGAAAAGTCTATATACAGGGTTCACGTCCCGACATTCAGGTTCCCATGCGTGAAATCAGTCTGACCGACACCCCAACCGGTCTAGGCGGTGAACACAACCCACCAGTTATGGTCTACGATACATCGGGTGTTTATACCGATCCGAGAATCAAGATTGACCTGAAGCAGGGCCTGCCAGATGTACGTAAACGATGGATTGAAGAGCGTGCGGACACCGAAGTCCTGAATCAGCTTTCTTCAGAGTTCGGACAGGCGCGCTTAAAAGATATTACTACTGCCGAAATCCGCTTTGCCCATATCTCACAGCCCCGTCGTGCCAAAGCAGGTAAAAATGTTACCCAGATGCACTATGCAAAACAGGGCATTATTACGCCAGAAATGGAATATATTGCCATTCGTGAAAATCAGCGCCAGTGTCACGGCGTTGACACCCGACAGCATAGTGGCCAGAACTTCGGTGCACAGAATTTACGTGAAATCACTCCAGAATTTGTACGTCAGGAGGTAGCAGTAGGCCGGGCCATTATTCCTGCCAATATTAATCATCCAGAAATTGAACCGATGATCATCGGTCGTAACTTTCTGGTCAAAATTAATGCCAATATCGGAAATTCGGCTCTGGGCTCATCAATTGATGAAGAAGTTTCTAAAATGACATGGGCAACCCGCTGGGGCGCCGATACCATTATGGATCTGTCGACTGGTAAAAACATACATGAAACCCGAGAATGGATTATCCGTAACTCACCGGTACCGATTGGAACTGTTCCAATTTATCAGGCGCTGGAAAAAGTAAATGGAGTAGCCGAAGACCTGACTTGGGAAATTTTTAAAGATACCTTGATTGAACAGGCTGAACAGGGTGTAGATTACTTTACTATTCATGCTGGCGTATTACTGCGATATGTTCCACTGACTGCTCAGCGTCTGACCGGTATTGTATCGCGTGGTGGCTCGATTATGGCACAGTGGTGCCTGGCCCATCATCAGGAAAATTTTCTGTATACCCATTTCGATGAAATCTGTGAAATCATGAAAGCCTATGATGTTTCTTTCAGTCTGGGAGATGGCTTGCGTCCGGGGTGTATTCAGGATGCCAATGATGAAGCGCAGTTTAATGAACTACGAACTCTAGGCGAGCTGACTCAACGTGCCTGGGAGCATGATGTGCAGGTCATGATTGAAGGCCCGGGTCATGTACCTATGCATATGATCAAGGAAAACATGGATTTGCAGCTTGAAGTATGTAAGGAGGCGCCATTTTATACATTAGGGCCGCTGACTACCGATATTGCTCCGGGATATGACCATATTACCTCGGCTATTGGAGCTGCCATGATTGGCTGGTACGGTACTGCCATGTTGTGTTATGTCACGCCAAAAGAACACTTGGGGCTTCCAAATAAAAAAGATGTAAAAGACGGGATTATCACTTACAAGATTGCAGCGCATGCAGCAGATCTGGCTAAAGGCCATCCCGGAGCCCAAGTGCGTGATAACGCTCTGTCCAAAGCCCGCTTTGAATTTCGCTGGGATGACCAGTTTAATCTGAGTCTGGACCCTGATACAGCCCGCAGTATGCATGACGAAACCCTACCCAAAGAGGCACATAAATCAGCTCATTTCTGCTCAATGTGTGGTCCAAAATTCTGCTCAATGAAAATTACCCAGAATGTCCGGGATTATGCCCAGAATCAGGCAAAGAACCAGGAACTCGAAATAGCACAGCAGGTAGAAGAAGGCTTTGAAACGATGAAGGCGGCTTACCATGAGGCAGGCCAGAAGCTTTATCATAAAGTCTAAATTTCTAAAAAAACATTTGAGTACGTCTTAATCTCAGTTAGGATGAAGTAAACATTTCTTCATCCTGATTGAACGTATGACCATCATTGAACAGGCCAGCTATTCTGCAACCGATGTTAAGATTGAAGCACGTGAAAGTGTGTACCAAGGTTTTATACAGGTCGAGAAAGTCGCCTTGCGTCATCGCCTGTTTGGCGAGAATACCTACACTCCCGTATTACAGCGCGAGCTGATTCATCGTCCAGAGGCGGCAGGTGTCCTGATTTATAATGATGAACAGCAGAAATTTGCTTTGATTGAGCAGTTCCGTATTGGTGCTGTCGATGACCATGAATCACCATGGCAGCTTGAAGTAATTGCGGGTGTTCTTGATGCAGGTGAATCTGCTGAACAGTGTCTGTACCGTGAGAGTCTTGAGGAATCGGGTTGCGAGATTCATACCCTGCAACATCTTTTTAGCTTTTACCCTTCTGCAGGGGCCTGCTCCGAGTTATTTCATCTATATACAGCCCAAGCAAAGCTCGATCTAAACGGAGGAATCTTTGGTATGCCCGATGAAGGCGAAAATATTCGTCTTCATATTTTGGACTATCAGGACATTGACCAGCTATTTCAGCAGAATCGGTTATGCAACGCCCCAGTCATCATGGCGTTGCAATGGCTTAGGCAGCATGTAGTCACAATAATAAAGAACTAAAGGATAACGATGATAGTCTCTCATTCAATGGAGCATCGAGATACTTGGGTGATCATACAAATCACCGATACGCATCTGATGGGGCAAGCTGAAAAAGAATTTGTACAGATGAACCCCGAACAGAGCTTTCATGCAGTCATACAGCAGATTCTTCTCCAGCACCCCCACATTGATGCGATTATTCATACAGGAGACTTGGCCCAGGAACCCGAGCAGACCACATACCAGCGTTATCTCAGCTATATGCAGGGTTTAGGAATACCCTTTTTTCAGGTTCCAGGCAATCATGATGATCTTGATTATTTTCCGTTTCAGCAGAGTTATCATGAACCGGGTATTGTCGAGCTTGGAAACTGGTGCTTGTTTTTATTAAATAGTGCAGTGGATGGCCGAGTAGATGGCTACATTAGCCAGACACAGCTTAAGGCACTTGAACAGCAGCTTCAGCAACATGCGCATCAGCATGTCTTAATTGCCTGCCATCATCACCCTTTCGAGATGCGATCCCGATGGATCGACCAGCATAAACTCAAGAATACCCCGGAATTGACAGAAATATTGGCTCAGCATAGTAATATACAGGCTGTAATTTGTGGTCATGTACATCAGGACTCCATCCATATCTGGAATAATATCCAGTTTTTATCGACCCCATCTACCTCTGTTCAGTTTAAGCCACTCAGTGACCAGTTTGCGCTAGATGAGCAGGCTCCAGGCTACCGGATACTCAAGCTGCACAGCAATGGCCAGTTAGATACGCAAGTACATCGCTTAAAAGATTTTCATCACAGAATTGAGACAGAAATTTCAGGCTATTAACTTTTCATTTCTTAAATTTTGGGCTAATTTAAGACCCTTAAATTTAGTATTAAGCCGATAGTCTGAGAGAGTGTGACTATCATCTTAATTAAAATATCTATATGATGACCGCCCCTGATGGGAAAATTCACCCTAGGGGGATGGATATAATACTTGCATATCACCATATTTTTTGCGTATAGATATACGTATATGATGAGGAATGCCCTATATGGCGAATGACAACCAGAATCAAGTCTTAGACGAACATACAGAAGCTGCAGATAGTGAAAAAACTGCTGCAAAACGTACCCGTAAGCCGAAAGCTAAAACTTCAGAGGCAGGTACGACAGCAAGCTTGTTTGGTATAGCGCCTTATCAGCCTAAAAAAAATGAAGAATACATGTCTGAAGGGCAGCTTGAGCATTTCCGCCAGATTCTAGAAGCGTGGAAAGCTGAATTGATGTCGGAAGTAGACCGTACTCTAAACACCATGCAAGATGAGAATACTGCCCTGCCTGATGTCAATGACCGCGCTACCCAAGAAGAAGAATTTGCAATCGAGTTACGGACCCGTGACCGCGAACGTAAACTGATCCGCAAGATTGAACAGTCTTTACAGACCATTAAAGATGAAGACTATGGTTTCTGTGAAACCTGCGGGATTGAGATCGGTTTACGCCGCTTAGAAGCGCGTCCGACTGCTACGTTATGTATTGATTGCAAAACACTGGCGGAAATCAAAGAGAAGCAGAATAACGGCTAATTCTGTGAGCAGTGATTCCTTTCTGATCCCTCCTTTACAAAGGGAAATATCAGTTCAAGAGCATTACGTGGGTCGGTTTGCGCCATCGCCAACCGGCCCTTTACATTTCGGTTCACTTATTACAGCAGTGGCCAGTTACTGTGATGCCAAAGCCCGACAGGGTAAATGGCTGGTCCGGATTGAAGATACAGATATCCCGAGAATCTTTCCTGATAGTGAACAGCATATTCTTTGTGCCGTTGAGGCCTTTGGTTTCGAAGTAGATTCACATATCATTTTCCAGAAAGACCGTCTTGATATTTATGAGTCGGTTTTGGCACAGTTGCGAAAGCAGGGCCTGGTTTATGCCTGCCAGTGTACCCGTAAAATATTAGGCTCCAATCATATCTATGCAGGTACCTGCCGCCATCTCAATCTTCCATTTGAGCAGCAGGCCATCCGTATTAAGGTAAGTGACGAAGAACTGTGCTTTACAGATCGACTGCAAGGGAAGCATTGTTCTAACTTGGCTTATGATTTGGGTGATTTTGTGCTCAAACGTCGTGATGGCATTATTAACTATCAACTGGCTGTAGTAGTGGATGACTACTTACAGGGCGTCACTCACGTGGTACGCGGTGCTGATTTGCTCGACAATACGGTCCGGCAAATATGGCTGGGTTCAGTGCTGAGTTATCCTGTACTGCATTATATGCACCTTCCGCTTGCAATGAATAGTCAAGGACAAAAGCTCTCCAAACAGAATCTGGCATTAGCACTTGATTTAAGCCAGCCCTCTGTCTTACTACAAAAAGCTTTAAATGCTCTAAATCAGCCTGCTGTTGATTTGGATACGCCATCTTTAATGCTCAAACAGGCAATTAGCCAGTGGAGTGTTGAGGCCATACCTCACAGCTTGATGCTAAATGGTCACTATCTGTAACATGAAAAGATTGCTTGAATCTGAAAAGTAAGCTGCAATGGAGCAGAACAGATCAGTGGAGCAGCAAGATGTTTTTTATTTTCGGTATCGGACCCAAAACAAAAACAGTTGAAAATGGACAGTTTGTGTGTCCAGTTTGCCGGACACGCAGCGCTTATGAACTGAAGCAGCAACGTCAGTATTTTTCCTTATTTTTTATACCTCTCCTGCCCCTGTCAAAGGCTAAAGGAGAACTTGTAAAATGCCTGCATTGTGGCCATGAAATGCCGGGCATGGTACTGGAGCATGCCCGGATTTAGAAAATTTAAAAGCTGGATTCTTCACGGTTTGGATTGAGGACCTGAGTAGAGGCATCAATTTTTAAAATCAGGCTGATCATTACAGCACACATCATGAGTGAGGTTCCTCCATAACTAATGAAAGGCAGCGTTAGTCCTTTGGTTGGCATAAGGCCCATGTTCATGCCGGCATTAACCAGAATCTGCAGCAGAAAAATAATACTGATACCATAAGCCAGATAGCCTGCACGCAGGTATTGATGTTGCAGTGCACGATGGCCAATTTTGATACAGCAGGCAAGCATGGTAAAAGAAAGGCCAATGACTACAAAAATACCAAAAAAGCCCAGTTCTTCACCCAAGACGGCCAGCATGAAGTCAGTATGCGCTTCTGGTAGATAAGACAGTTTTTGTACACTATGCCCAAGTCCGGTTCCAAACCACTCCCCCCGGCCAAATGCCATCAATGCATTAGACAACTGATAACCGGCACCGAGCGGATCTGCCCAAGGGTCGGCGAAAGAAATCAGTCGCTGGAATCGATAAGGCTCAAACAAGATCAGGAATACGATTGCTGCAACTACGGCGCCTAAAAAGATCAGGAAGGTTCGTGGCGGTGCACCGGCCAAGAAGAAAATACCCAGCATCATCATGACAATAACCACCGTGGCGCCGAGGTCTGGCTCTGCCACAATCAGGCCTACAGTAATAGCCATGATTGCACCTAAACGCACCAGACCTTTCCAGTGATTTCGCACTTCTTCAGCACGGCGTACCACATAGTCTGCGGTAAAAATTGCCATCATTACCTTTGCAATTTCGGTGGGTTGCAAAGTAAAACCGCCCAGCCTGATCCAGCGGGTAGAACCATTTACCTCAGTCCCGATGACCAGCACGGCGGCTAGTAATACAATGGTAATAAGCCATAATGGGAATGTATTTTTAAACCAGACATTCAGGGCAATTTTATAAGTCAGAAATGCTGCAATCGCTGCAACTACAATTGAAAGAGCGTGACGTATAATATAATGAAACGGATTTTCATGCAGATACTCGGCATAGGGCATCGAGGCGGATGCAACCATCACCGACCCGAGACATAGCAATGCCACAACACAGAAAATCAGAACATTACGCGCTGTAATTTCAGCCGGTATTCGTGGTGCACAACGCTCATACCACTGCTGGACCTTGTTAATGGTTGTCTGAGCAAACCCAGCCATAGACCTTTCCTTATCTTTTTTCTTTTAGACCAATGCTTTTACACAAGCAACAAACTGATGACCTCGATCATCATAACCTTTAAACATATCAAAGCTGGCACATGCAGGAGACAGCAGGACCACATCCTCTGCATCTGCCTTGGCATGGCATAGCTGTACCGCCTCTTGTAAAGTTGCAGCTTTCAGAATTTCAGTACTGCCTTCAATTGACTGTTCAATCTTCAGTGCATCTTCACCAATCAGTACCACTGTTTTGACATATTGCTGAACTGCTGCGCGAAGAGCCTTAAAATCCTGCCCTTTGCCCTGTCCGCCTAAAATGACCACAACCTTACCTTTACGAGGTGCTATGGCTGCGCCTAAGCCCTCAATTGCCGCTAGAGTTGCACCGATATTGGTTCCCTTAGAATCATTGTAATAGCGTACGTTATTCACCGTATCGACATATTCACAGCGATGAGCCAAGCCTTTAAAGCTTTTTAATGTTTCTAGCATAGAATCTAAAGGTAAACCGATAGCTTCACCTAAAGCCAGACAGGCTAGTGCATTTGCAATATTATGCGTACCCTGGATATACATTTCTGTGCTTTTCAGCAGGCGCTCGCGGCCACGAGCTAGCCAGAGTGTACCGTCTGTATCACGCAGTACACCATACTGGTTCATATCTGGTGCATTCAGCCCAAAACTTTGTACTGGCACAGCATCAGGAACTAAAGGGCGGCTCAAGGCATCATCACGGTTAAAGACGACTTTTTTAACGCCCTGAAAAATCCGGTGTTTGGCTGCATGATAACCCAGCATATCACCATGCCGGTCCAGATGATCTTCACTCATGTTAAGCACGACTGCCACCTCGGCATTTAACAGTGAAGTGGTTTCTAACTGAAAACTTGATAGTTCCAGAATAATCAGTTCTGGCTGATCTTTAAGTAAATCAAGCGCCGGACGACCCAAATTCCCGCCCACTGCAACTTTTTTCCCAGCCTCTTTTGCCATTAAACCAATCAGTGTGGTCACGGTACTTTTAGCATTCGATCCGGTAATCGCTACAATTGGCATCTCGGTGGCGCGGCGCAACAACTGGATGTCACCTACTACTGGAATTCCTTTTGCTATAGCTTGCTGAATTTCAGGAAGCTGTGGCGCGAGACCGGGGCTTAAAATGATTTCTTCAGCCTGTAGCAGTAACTCGGTATCTAGTTGTCCGAAACTGGTCTGGATACCTGCAGGAATCTGGTCATGCCCTGGTGGATGGGTCCGTGAGTCTGTCACAGCCACCTGATAACCACGCTCATGAAGAAAATTCACGGCAGATACGCCCGAGATGCCCAAACCGGCCACGACTTTTAATCCGCCACGCTGTATTAACATTTTTGCCCCGCATCTATGTGTATTTAGAAACTGACGAAATGGTAGCACTTTGAGATTTTGAAAGCTTTTTCTGTTTTGCTTTTAACCTCATTTTTTTTGTGTCAGCGCGTAAAAAAGCCGTCATCTTGGACGGCTTTTTATAGTTGCAGTTATTGTTATTCAAGGATTAGTGCCATTTTACAGGCTTTACCTCATCATTTTTTATCTGTTTCATATCTGGTTTGGCCTCACAACCACAGCTCCCACCACAGCCACTACTGGTCGACTTTGGTTTTAACCATTTTGCCAGTGTATACCACTGTTTCTGCTCACAGAAACGAGAAAGGCTGAGGAAGACCGAATTGGCAGTTTTTGGGAAGACCTTTTTGAAGACAACCACTGCGCTCCAGATCACTACCAGCGCGACTATAATCATTTCAACCATCTCAACCTCCTCTCTTCACTTAAGCAAAATAATGTGAAGCAATTTGATAGGTCAGGAATGACATAAAATATGCCAGACCAAACAGATATGTGGTCATAAAGGCCACTGTTTTCCATGAACCGGTTTCACGGCGTACTGTTGCCAGTGTTGCCAGGCAGTGGGGGGCATAAATAAACCATACCAGAAGAGACAGACCGGTGGCCAGTGACCAGCCACTACCATCTGCACTGATCAGCTGTGAAAGTCCCTGTGATACCGCATCTTCATCAGTTGCAGACAGGGCATAAACGGTTCCAAGAGCTGCAACCACTACTTCACGCGCAGCCATGGCCGGAATCAGGGCAATACAAATCTGCCAGTTAAAGCCAAGTGGGGCAAAGATTGGCTGCATCAAGTGGCCAAGCATCCCGGCAAAACTATAGTCAATATCTGGCATAGTCGCGCCTGCTGGTGGCTGCGGAAATGTACAGAGAAACCAGAGCAGAACCGACAGTGCAAAGATAATGCCGCCCACGCGTTTCAAGAAAATCTTGCCACGGTCCAGCAAGCCAATCCAGATATTTTTAATATCCGGAAAGCGGTAACTTGGTAACTCCATTAGCAAGGTATGCTGAGATTTATCTTTATAGAAGAACTTCATAATGGTCGCCACCAAGAGCGCACTAACAATACCAGCCATATATAAAGCAAACAGGACTAAGCCCTGCAAATTCATAAAGCCCCAGACTGTCTGCTCCGGAATAAAGGCAGCAATTAATAATGCATAAACTGGCAGTCGCGCCGAGCAGGTCATCAGTGGCGCCACCAGAATAGTGGTTAAACGGTCACGTGGATCACTAATACTGCGGGTTGCCATAATACCTGGAACTGCACAGGCAAAGCTGGACAGTAAAGGAATAAATGCCCGGCCACTCAGTCCTGCCTTGAACATCAGTTTATCTAGCAAAAATGCTGCTCTAGGTAAATATCCAGACTCTTCCAGTACTAAAATAAAGAAAAACAGAATCAGAATCTGTGGCAAGAACACCACAACCCCGCCTGCGCCGGCAATAATACCGTCAACCACCAAACTGTTGAGAAGTGGCTGGGAAATATAAGGACTGATAGTTTCACCCAGCCAGCCAAAGAAAGTTTCGATCCCGTCCATAAAGGGCGCAGCCCAGGCAAAAACCGCCTGAAAAATCACAAACATCATCAAGGCAAGACTCAGCAGCCCCAAAACTGGATGCAAGAATATCTTGTCAAAAAAGTCGGTACGTTTATCTTCCTCATCAATATAGTTCACCACATCTTTTAAAATATGGGTGATCTTTTGATGAGTACTGCCTGATAAGCCACTGAGTTCGGTATGTGGCACATCAAACTTGCGCTGATCCAGTGAATTGATCAGGCTTTCAACCCCGGCATTACGTACAGCCACAGTTTCAACCACATTTACACCCAGGCGTTCAGAGAGCTTTTGTGTGTTGATCTGCATGCCGCGACGACGTGCTTCATCCATCATGTTCAGAACCAGCAGAATCGGACGGCCAAGCTCGATCATTTCCATGACCAGCCCTAAATGCAGTTTCAGATTGGTTGCATCCACCACACACAGAAATACATCCTGCTGGCCTTCTTCGGTAATTTTGCCTTGCACTACATCGCGGGTAATGGCCTCATCCGGACTGGTAGCATTTAAACTGTAGGTCCCAGGTAGATCCAGTACACGCACCTGCTGGCCCGAAGGCAGCTCGAAAAACCCGGTTTTCCGTTCAACCGTTACCCCGGCATAATTGGCTACTTTCTGGCGGGTACCGGTCAAATGATTAAATAAAGAAGTTTTTCCGCAGTTAGGATTTCCCACAAGGGCAACACGTAAGGGCTCACTCATGCAGGTGTTCCTTCTTTACTGATTTCAATTTTCTCTGCTTCGGCTCTACGCAGGGCAAAACGGGTAAAACCAATCTGGATCAGGATTGGATCACCACCGAATAGCCCTTTAGTAATGACCTGAACCTGAGTTCCCGGAACAAAGCCCAAGGTTTCCAATCGGCTTGCTACAAGGTCAGACTGCTCTGAAGTGCCATCCAAAGTCCGGTTGACCTTGGTAATGATGGCAGTTTGCTTAACTTTTAGCTCTGATAAACGCACCGCATCTAATCCTAATATTTTTTGCCCGGCCAGTATAACAAACAAATGAGAATAATTAACAAATAGGGATCGATTTCAATTCTATTTTTCTGCACAAATCGACAATCACCCTGTTTTAAACTACAGTTTGACAAGTAATGAAGAGATGGATTGGAACAGATTAAATGCTCAATAAAAAACCACGTATCCCCTCTCCGGTGCAGATTCCGGAACATTTAAGTTTTTTACAGGGTTTTCGTGATTTTTTAATTGCACAGACCGTTAGTCCGCATACCCGGAATGCTTATCTATCCGATCTGATCCAGTGTAGTGAATATTGTCCCTCTACTCCGCTACCGCTCTGGAACAGTGAAGATATTGCTGATGTTCTGTTTGAACTCACTAAACAGGGCAAAAGTCCCCGTTCAATTGCACGGACACTGTCAGCCTTACGTTCATTTTTCAAATTTATGCGTGAACAGCAATTACGAAGCGATAATCCGGTTGCCACACACAAAACGCCTAAGCTTGGCCGTGCGCTTCCTCAAGATCTGTCTGAACTCGATGTTGAACACCTACTGCATGCTCCTGACATCCATACTGCACTAGGACTGCGGGACCGGGCTATGCTGGAAGTTCTATATGCCTGCGGACTGCGGGTCACCGAACTGTTAAATTTAAGGCTGGAGCTGATTAATCTGAAACAGGGCTATCTACGTATTACCGGTAAAGGCAACAAAGAACGTTTAGTTCCTTTGGGACAGGTTGCCATTGAATGGGTCGAGAAATATCTCAATGAAGCACGGCCACAACTCTATAAAAGTGCCACAGACTATCTGTTTTTAACTCAGCATGGCGGGATTATGAGCCGGCAAAATTTCTGGTATGCCATCAAGCGTTATGCTCTTCAGGCCGGTATACAGGCAGAGCTCTCCCCACATACATTAAGACATGCTTTTGCCACACATTTACTTAATCATGGTGCTGATCTTCGTGTAGTGCAGATGTTGCTGGGCCATAGTGATTTATCCACTACCCAGATTTATACTCATGTAGCTCAGATCCGTATGCAGCAATTGCATGCAGCTCATCATCCTAGGGCTTGAGAATAAGCTGGTAAAACAGCACATGAAGATTGAACTCACGCCCCATATTTTTGTTATGCTAAACATCTTCAAATAACACAATGTTTAAAATAAGGGTTGTCTATGTTATTTACCCGTTCGAAAATTTTTATGGCGTGTGCCATGAGTACTACTCTCCTGCTAGGCGCCTGTTCTAATGACAAGAATAACCAAGGCAATACCAATACCTTAACTGCAACTGCTCCTGCAACAGGTGAAGCATCCAACCTATCCGAGCGTAATGCCCAGCAACGTCTGATCAAGACACTGCAACAGCATTTCAAGAAGGCCAACATTAATGCCAAAGTGGTTGATGTCAAGGCAACAGAAGTGCCAAACCTGTACTGGGTTTCACTCGAGGGAATGCCGTCCGTTTATGCCACCAGTGATGGTAAATATCTGATTCAAGGTGATGTGATCCGTTTAGGGGACAAGGAATTGCATAGTGTGAGTGAAAACCTGCAATCAGTTGAGAATAAACGCTATCTACAGGAACTGAAAACTGAAGATCTGATCGTTTACCCCGCTAAAAATAAAACCCAGCACATAATTTACGTATTTACCGATGTTAGCTGTCCATACTGCCAGAAACTGCATGCGCATATGGATGAAATCACCGCCAAGGGCATCGAAGTACGTTATATTGCCTGGCCACGTGGAGATCAGCTTTTCCCTGCGATGGAAAGTATCTGGTGCAGTAAAGACCGCGCTGCTGCATTTGAGCAGGCTATTCAGGGAGTACAGCTTCCTGCTGCAACCTGTAAAACTCCAGTTCGTGCACAGTATGAATTGGGCCACCGTATGGGAGTTAATGGAACACCAGCGATTTATAACAGTGAGGGTGAATACTTAGGAGGTTACCTTGCACCAGACGAACTGTTAAAACGCTTAAATAATTAATTTTTATATAAAACCTAAATATTTTTTATAGGTGAAGATAATCAATCTTCACCCTAGAGTCTGGCGGTTTTTTTAGCTATGATCTAGGCCTATTCAAGTTTTTAATGATGTATGGAGTGTGACGTGAAACCAGTTCGTCTGGCGATACTCGGTCTTGGGACCGTGGGTGGTGGAGCCCTTAAACTATTAGAACAAAACGCTGCTGAAATTAAACGTCGCACCGGTCGAGAAATTCAAATTACCCACGTCGGTACCCGCCGTCCACGTCCTGACCTGGATTTACCGGCTACAGTCAAGCAAAGCGCTGATCTGCTTGAAATTGTACGTCAGCCTGATGTTGATGTAGTGGTAGAGCTTATGGGCGGCATTCATCCGGCCTATGAAGTCATCATGGAAGCCATTAAACATGGCAAACAGGTGGTTACCGCCAATAAGGCGCTACTGGCCGAACATGGTAATGAACTGTTCAAGGCAGCCGATGATCATGCAGTACAGATCGCTTATGAAGCTGCCGTTGCAGGCGGTATTCCGATTATTAAGGTAATTCGTGAAGGTTTGGCTGCTAACCGAATTGACTGGCTGGCTGGCATCATCAACGGTACAGGCAACTTTATCCTGACCGAGATGCGTGAAAAAGGCCGTGCTTTTACTGACGTACTGAAAGAAGCACAGGATCTGGGCTATGCAGAAGCTGACCCGACCTTTGATGTCGAAGGGATCGATGCTGCACACAAGCTGACGTTACTGGCCTCAATTGCATTTGGTATCCCACTGCAGTTTGATAAGGTGTATACCGAAGGTATCAGCAAGATTACTGCTCAAGATGTCAAATATGCTGAAGAACTAGGTTTCCGTATCAAACATCTGGGTATTGCCCGCCGTACCAGTGCCGGTATCGAGTTACGGGTACATCCAACCCTGATTCCTCAGGAACAGCTTATTGCAAATGTAAATGGTGTGAAAAACGCTGTACTGGTTCAGGCCAATGCTGTTGGCCCTACCCTGTACTATGGTGCCGGTGCCGGTGCCGGACCAACAGCCTCTGCAGTAGTAGCTGATGTAGTTGATATCGTGCGGGACATTTCCTATACCGAAGATGGTGCAGGTACTATTCCGCAGCTGGCTTTTGAGGCATTGACTGACCTGCCAATCCTGAGCCGCGAAGAAATGACTACCGGCTATTATATCCGTGTTGATGCTGAAGACCAGACTGGTGTTCTGGCCGATATCACCACCATATTAAGTCGTGACGGTATTAGTATCGATGCCATCATGCAGCAACCGCGCCTTAAAGATATTATTCCAATCGTCATCATGACTGATCCGATTGTAGAATCAAAAATGGATGAAGCTCTTGCAAAAATTCAGGCTTTATCTGCCGTTCGTGGCGAAATCGTGCGAATTCGTTTAGAATCGCTTGATAGTTAATCAGGTGGAGAGGGTTTAACCCTCTCACCAGCTCTACCTCATATTTGGAACATCATCATGTCTAATGCCAACCGTTATACCGGTCTTGTAGACCGTTATCGTGACCGTTTGCCCGTTTCAGCAACGACTCGTGCTATTTCTCTGGGCGAAGGTAATACGCCGCTGATCAAGCTTGAGAATATTCCACGTATTATTGGCAAAGATGTTGAAATTTATGTGAAGTATGAAGGTCTTAACCCGACTGGTTCATTTAAAGACCGTGGCATGACCATGGCAGTAACCAAAGCGATTGAGGAAGGCTCTAAAGCGATTATCTGTGCATCTACAGGCAATACTTCGGCAGCTGCGGCTGCTTATGCAGCACGTGCCGGTATCAAAGCTTTTGTTTTGATTCCTGAAGGCAAAATTGCGATGGGTAAAATGGCTCAGGCCATGATGTATGGTGCAATCACTATGCAAATCCGTGGTAATTTTGATGATGGTATGCGTCTGGTGAAAGAAGTTGCCGATCAGGCACCAGTAACTATTGTTAACTCAATTAATCCATTCCGCTTACAGGGCCAGAAAACCATTGCTTATGAAATTGTAGAAGCTCTTGGCCGTGCACCGGATTATCACTGCCTGCCTGTAGGCAATGCCGGAAATATTACTGCACACTGGATGGGCTATACTGAAGCTGTTGCCAATCAGCCTGCTGACCAGTTCGAGCAAGTGATTTATGATGCCGTAACAGATACCTTTACTGGACCTAAGCCTGAAGGCCTACCTGTTATGGTGGGTTATCAGGCTTCAGGTGCTGCTCCTTTCCTGCGTGGTGCTCCCGTAGCTGCGCCAGAGACTGTGGCTACAGCCATCCGCATTGGTAATCCACAAAGCTGGAACCATGCTAAAGCAGTTGTACGTGATTCTGAAGGCTGGTTTGATGAACTGCAAGATAGCGAAATTCTAGACGCACAGCGTATGTTATCGATGTATGAAGGTGTATTTGTAGAACCTGCTTCAGCCGCTTCAATTGGCGGTGCGATCCGTGATATTAAGGCGGGTAAAATTGCTGAAGGTTCAGTTATTGTCTGCACAGTAACAGGAAACGGTTTGAAAGATCCAGATACAGCAATCAAGCAATGTGCTGATGCGGTCATGCTGACGATTGACGCCACAATGAATGATGTTAAGACCTCTATTCTCTCCAATATGGAAAAATAATCTGGTCTGAATATAAAAAGCCCTGTTTCTACAGGGCTTTTTATATGCTTAAGAGCTAAATTCTATCATCAGCTCTTGAGGTTTGGGTTAAATATTCTTAGGAAGCTGATTAAGCCAGCTAAATAAACGGGTTGCATCATTATTACGAGACTGGGTATCTGACGCACCTAATAGCACCACAATAGCCGGACGCTGATTTACAGTTGCATGCATAACTACACAACGGCCTGCTTCATTAATAAATCCGGTTTTAGACAGGTTAATATTCCAGCCCCCGTTACGTACCAGTGCATTGGTATTATTCGATTTAAGCACACGGTAGCCTAGATTAAAATCATAGGTGGGTGTTGTTGAAAACTGGCGGATCAGGCCGTACTGAGAAGCAGCACTTACCAGAATACCCAAGTCACGGGCAGATGCGACATTACGTGCATCCAGACCCGTAGATTCATAAAACTTGGCACTATGCATGCCAAGCTCGCGTGCCTTGGCATTCATTGCTGCTACAAATGCCGGTTTTCCGCCTGGATAAGTCCGTGCCAGAGCCGCCGCTGCCGGGTTTTCAGACTTCATTAAAGCAAAAAGCAGAACTTCTGCACGGTTCATTTTGTCACCGGCACGCAGAGTAGAACTGGCTTTTTTAGGACCAATAAAATCAATAGGTTGCAAAGTAATTTCTTCTGACATATTTAGACGTGCATCAGAAGTCACTACGGCAGTCATCAATTTAGTGATTGATGCAATCGGTAATGCTGTGTTGGTGTTTTTACTGAACAACACCTCACCTGTTTGTGCATCCATGACCAGTGCTGCACGGGCATTCACTGAAGGTTGGTTCACATACGAGGTTGAGTTAATAATCTGAACCGTTTTAGGTTTCAGAGTGGCTGCTGGACTATTTTGCTGACGAATAGTGGTAGTAACGCTGGTAGAACCTTGTGGGGATGGTTCATCAGCATTCATAAACTGGCTGACATCTTCTGATGACCAGTTAAGTGATGCAGAGTTACTGCCTCCCGGAGAGGAGTTCACAATGAGTTCTGCAAAGCTCGTTGAACTCAGGCCAAGCAGGACAGACATGCTTAGCACATGCATTAAAGACTTTTTAGAATTTTTCACGGCGGTATACTCGTCTTGGAGAGGCAAAACGCGATTTGCTAATTACCTCAAATATGCCTTACATTTGTACAAAACCCGTAGCTTTTTATCGCTTAGGTAATTGTGCATATCTATTCGTTCAATTTTAGAGATAGGATTGCTAATTTTGTCGTTTCATTGCAAGCTAATTTTGCTTTATGTAACAAAAATCATGATTTTTTAGTTTAAGGAGAGCCAAGTTGATCACTATTTTAGTCGTCGATGACCATGAATTGGTACGTACTGGCATTTGTCGTATGTTAGAAGATCATGCAGATGTACAGGTGATCGGGCAAGCAGAGTCTGGAGAAGAAGCCATTGCCTTGGTCCGGCAGCTTCATCCTAATGTAGTTTTACTTGATGTGAACATGCCAGGTATTGGCGGAGTAGAAACGACCCGTCGTCTTTTACAGACTGCCCCTGAAACCAAGGTTCTGGCGGTCAGTGGTTTAGCTGAGGAACCTTACCCGTCTTTGTTACTTAAAGCTGGCGCCAAAGGTTATATCACTAAAGGCGCACCTATTACAGAAATGGTACGTGCTATTAATAAGGTCATGCAAGGAGGCAAGTATTTTAGTGCTGATATTGCCGAACAGTTGGCCAGTTCTTATCTTTCTGATACACAGCAGTCTCCTTTTGATGCCTTGTCTGAACGGGAAATGCAGGTTGCCATGATGGTAGTGAACTGTATCAGTGCTCAGGAAATTGCAGACAAGCTCTTTGTCAGTGTTAAAACAGTCAATACTTACCGTTATCGTATATTTGAAAAACTTGATATTGATAGTGACGTGAAACTAACCCATCTGGCGATCCGTTATGGCTTGATTAAACCTTAAGTATAGGCGTAAAGATGGCCCCTCTACGCCCCGCCTCACTGCTTCAGACCATCTACCGTCTGGGAGAGTGGTACAGTGCTTATCGTCTTGTTTTAGCACTTAGTCTTAATATTATTTTTGCACTAACCCTTGAGACTGTTGCTCAAGACTACCAGCATCCTGACCTGTACTTTTATAGTATTGTCGGTTATGCCCTGATCAGCTGTATCCAGCTGATTTTTTATAAAATTCTACCTTTCGAAATTTCGAAGCAGCTTATTTTACTGTTTATAGTAGATGTATGCTGTTTTAGCCTGCTAAATTTTGCACTGGGTGGACCCAATCTGCACTTAAGTCTACTTTTTGTGGTGACGGTCTTTGCCGCAACAATTTTACTCAGGCCCCAGCTTGCTTTAATTATCACACTGGTTGCTGTAATTAGTGTGATTTATCAGCAGGTAGTAGGAAGCTTTTTTAACAGCTCCCATCTCAACAGTATCAGTAATAGTGCTTTATTAGCTTTTTTATTTTTTGTGATGTATGGCATTGGACAGATTGCTGTACAGCGGTTTCGCCTTTTGGAAAACCTGAACTTTTATCAGTCCATTGAGCTTAACCAGCTACAGAATATTAACCGGGCTATTTTGGAGCAAATTGAGGTAGGCTATTTAGTTTTAGATGAGCAGCAGCAGGTGATTTTAAATAATCCGGCAGCCTGTTCATTACTAGGTATTCCACCGATTTTTACTGATGAAAAGTATTTTCTACGTAAACTCCAGCCAGACCTCTATACGCTTATCCGGTTTAGTGACTTAAAAGATGGTGAAAGGTTCCTGTTTGAATCGCAGCTTTCACCTTACAGTGTAGATATACAGGTTCAGAAACTTCTTGTGCCTCATCAAGCTTTAACCTTGTTGATATTGCAGGATGCCCAGAAAATCAAGCAGCAGGTACAACAATTAAAACTGATGGCACTGGGACAGCTTTCGGCCAGTATTGCCCATGAAATTCGTAATCCTTTGGCAGCTATTGTTCAGGCTAATGAATTATTAGCTGACAGCCAGCCAGAACAGTTGCAGATGCTCACGGGCATGATTGACCGGCAGTCACAACGTATTGACAAGATTATCCATGATACCTTGAATATGGCACGTAACAGTCCGACTGAGCCTGCTAAAATCAGGTTATCAGGTTTTCTTGCCCAAGTTTTAAATGAAGACCTGATCGATATAAAACAGGCTGTACAGCTACAGATTGAGCAGGATATCTGGATTTATTTTGATGAACTCCAGCTACGTCAAGTGCTTATTAATCTGATCCGTAATGCATTAAGGCATAATTCAGCAGAGCAATCTTTTATTATTATACGGGTACATGGCACAGAAGAACGCGGCTGGATTGATGTCATTGATTTTGGTCAAGGCGTAGCAGAGCGCGATATTTCACAATTATTTAAACCCTTTTTTAGTACCGAAATCAATGGAACTGGTTTAGGATTATATTTATCTCACAGTTTTTGTGAGGCTAATCATGCAAAACTTACTTATGTCAAGCAACAACAAGGCGCATGTTTTCGAATCGAATGCTCCATTATTTATTAGAATTAACCAGGTTTTTCGAACATCATGACAAATCAGCAGGCACTTATATTATTGGTCGATGATGAGGAGGACCTTTGTACTTTAATGCAAATGTCTTTGGCCAAAATCAATATCAGAACCCACATTGCACATGGACTGGAGCAGGCAAAAAAACTTTTTCAGCAACATGCTTATGATGCCTGCCTGACTGATCTGAATTTGCCAGATGGCAATGGGCTGGAATTAGTCCAGTATGTTTCACAACTTTATCCTTGTACACCGATCGCCGTTTTGACCGCCTATGGCAATATGGAAATTGCTATTTCAGCACTCAAGGCTGGAGCTTTTGATTTTGTCAGTAAACCTGTCAATCAGGCCCATCTAAAGCAACTGGTTCAAAAAGCACTCAATACACCTCAATCGGCTCAGCAACTGGTTCAGGATGCTTTGGAAAATCGGATGTTGATTGGCACTTCTTTGCCAATCCAGCAGCTCAAAATTGCCTTGAAAAAAATTGCCCGCTCACAGGCACCTGTTTTTATTACTGGTGAATCCGGTACAGGCAAGGAAGTAGTGGCTAATCTGGTACATCGCTTAAGTAACCGCAGTGATGGTCCATTTATTGCTATTAACTGTGGCGCTATTCCAGGTGATCTCATGGAAAGTGAGCTGTTTGGACACAAAAAAGGAAGTTTTACCGGCGCAAGTCAGGACAAACAGGGACTAATTTATTCTGCCCATGGTGGTAGCTTGTTTCTGGATGAAATTGCTGAACTGCCTCTGGCCATGCAGGTTAAATTACTCCGTGCCGTACAGGAAAAGAAAATCCGTCCGATTGGTAGTGATCAGGAAATTGATGTCGATTTTCGTGTAATTAGTGCCAGTCATCAGGACCTGGAAATACTGGTACAGCAAGGTAAGTTCCGGCAGGATCTCTTCTTTCGGATTCATGTCATGGATATTGTTCTGCCTCCCCTACGTGAACGTGAAGATGACATTCTTCTGCTGGCTAAACATTTTATTCAGGAAGTATGTAAGGAATGGGATATTCCCAATAAAATTCTGACCGAGCGCGGCCAGCAATTTCTGATGCAGCAATATTTTCCGGGGAATGTGCGTGAACTGCGTAATATTATCGAACGTGCAATCACATTAAGTGATAATGAATATATTGATTTACCCCAACTACAAAGTGCACCTCTGCGCAATGTCCAAAATTTTGTAGCGGGCCAAGTTAATCATGAACCGCTAACGGACCAAGTCATTCCATTGAGCCCTCACAGGAAAATTCCTGCTGAAGGCCTGGAGCAATATCTGGAAAATATTGAAAAAGAAGTTCTGCTCACTGCACTGAACCAGACACACTGGAACCGGACTTTGGCTGCTAAAAAACTTGGAATGAGTTTTCGCTCTTTACGTTATCGACTCAAAAAATTTGGGCTGGATACCGATGATGAGTAGTCAGGGATATTTTTTTAATAGTAATTCTGCCACATTGTCCAGATAAGTTTCTTCTTTAATACTTGGGCTCATCGGAAATAGCTGATCCGGTTGAATACCACGGCCTTCAATCATGTTGCCGTCTGGAGTGTAATAATGTGACACCGTCATCTGTAGTGCTGCACCATTAGGTAAGGGAAATAACTTCTGGACTACACCTTTACCATAGCTCTTTTCACCAATAACCCAAGCTCGTTTCTGAGCTTTTAAAGCTCCTGTAAACACCTCAGCCGCAGAAGCAGAACGGTTATTGATGAGAATACCCATTTTCAGGTTCTGGAACTCATTGCCCGGTAAAGCCTGAAACTGCTGACTGCCTTCTGAACGACTTTTGGTTGAAACAATAATGCCCTGATTCAGGAATAGATCTGCAGTCTCAACCGCAGCCGAGAGCAATCCACCCGGGTTATTGCGCAGATCAATCAGGACTGTTTTCAAACGTGGCGACTGGTTCTCTTCAATAAGTGATTTAATCTGGTTAGCAGTATCCTGCTGGAATACATGTACCTTGAGTACCAAAACCTGCTGGTTATGAATCAATATCGGCTCAATATCGGCTTCAATCTTCTTGTTACGGACCAAACTGATCGGTGTAGCGTTATTGCCCAGCTGCATTTCTAGCGTTGAACCGACAGTACCATATAACAGGTTATTGACCTGGCTGTGGTTCAGACTCTTAAGTTCCTGGTTATCAATACGCGAGACAGATACACCGTTACGTAATCCCAGTTTGGAAGAGTCCGAGCCATCTTTTAAATCACGGATCCGCCACTGGCGATCATGCGCATCATAATTTAAGTTAAAATCAACTGAAGCAATATCTCCTTCAGTATATTGAATCAGTTCACGGTAATCCTCTGCTGAAAGATAGCGTGAGTAACGGTCCAGCCCACTGACCAATCCTCTAATTGCCTGTTGAAACAGTTCATCATCAGTCTTATCGGAAACATAGTTATCTTTTACAATTCCGTAAATCTCGACAAACTGCTGAATGGACTCAACCGGAATCTCAGCAAAATCTTCTTGTGTCACTGGTGAATTTAACTCAGGCACAAATCCATCATTAGCCGTATTTGCAGCCAGAATAGTACTACTACTCCAACACCCTAATAGGCCGGCAATGACTGCCCTGTATTTCCAGTGCTGGAGCATATGAATCACCTATCGTTGTTTAAGAGGTACTTAACTGAACCAGATTACGTCCCTGCATTTCTGCCGGTACAGGTAATTTCATAAGATTCAGCAAAGTAGGTGCAACATCGGCAAGTACTCCCCCTTCAATAATCTCTGCAGAGGTCGGTCCGACATAGATGAAAGGAACCAGTTCAGTGGTATGCTGGGTATGGACCTGACCACTTTGGTAATCTTGCATCTGTTCAACATTACCATGATCGGCTGTTACCAGCATGTGTCCATGCTTGGCCATTACTGCTTCATAGACCCGGCCAAGACAAGTATCTACTGCTTCAACCGCTTTTACTGCGGCATCAAATATACCGGTATGGCCGACCATGTCACCATTTGCATAGTTTACTACTAGCAGATCATATTCACCTGAATGGATAGCCTTAACCAATTCATCCGTGACTTCATAAGCACTCATTTCAGGCTTAAGGTCATAAGTTGCCACATTTGGAGAAGGTATCAGGATACGCTTTTCACCCGGATATTCTTCTTCACGGCCGCCACTAAAAAAGAAAGTCACATGAGCATATTTTTCAGTTTCGGCAATACGGAGCTGGGTTTTGCCCAGATTGGACAGATACTCGCCCAGAGAGTTAACCAGAGCATCCGGCATATAGGCAACCGGTGCATCAATAGTGGCCTGATAACGGGTCAGCATCACAAATTTGGATAATGCTGGCACAACCTTCCGTTCAAACCCCTGAAAATTCTTTTCCACGAAAGCACGGGTCAGTTCGCGTGCGCGGTCTGCACGGAAGTTCATAAAGACCACTGCATCGCCATCCTGAATTTTTACAGGCTCACCAATACGAGTAGCTTTTACAAACTCATCTGTCTCATTTGCTGCATAGGCCTGCTCTAGCCCTTCGGTTGCAGTCATTGCTACGCGCAGTGCTTCACTTTCAGTTAACAGCCGATAGGCCTGCTCTACACGATCCCAGCGGTTATCACGGTCCATAGCATAATAGCGGCCAATCAGGCTAGCAATACGCCCCTGACCCGGGTATTGGGCAAATAAGGCATCCAGCTTCTGCAAAGATGGTTCGGCACTTTTTGGTGGCGTGTCGCGGCCATCTAGAAACGCATGCAGATAGACCTGTGCACCACGTTTAAGCGCCAGTTCACACATGGCCATAATATGGTCCTGATGTGAATGCACTCCGCCTTCGGATAGCAGCCCCATAATGTGTACTGCACCGTTAGCTGTCTTCGCTTTCTCTACGGCATCAACCAGCACTTCATGTTCAAAGAATGCTCCGGTACGGATTTCCTTGGTAATACGAGTAAAGTCCTGATATAGCACTCGACCAGCACCCAAATTCATATGGCCCACTTCTGAATTACCCATTTGTCCATCTGGAAGCCCCACGTCCTCTCCAGATCCAGAAATCAGGCCATGCGGATGCTTCTGCTTCATAGCGGTCAGATTGGGTGTTTTTGCCGCAAGAAAGGCATTGTCCTTAGCCGCTTCACGATGACCTATGCCATCCATAATGACCAGTACGTGTGGAATTTTGCCTGTTGTCGCATCCGTCATGTTTTTACACTCTTTTCTGTTTGCAAATTCATCAGGCTATCTTAACCAATTTTGGCTCAAGACTCTATGTAGTCGAGATGAGTTTAGACGATCCCGTCTATCAGTTCCTTCAATTGGTCTAGCGTGCCCGATATAACAAATAACTACCACCGATAAACATCAGTAGAATCGGGAAAAAGACAAACCAGACTGGAGAAGGTGAATAGACCAGACTGGCATAGCCAAGAAAATCTTGCAGATAGTAAAAGCCGAGACCGATAAACAGCGCAATAACCAGCCGGAAGCCCATCGATTGCTGACGTAAAGGACCGAAAATAAATGAGCAGGCAATCAGTACCAAGGTAATCAGGGCAAATGGTGAAGCCAGCTTCTGCCAGAAGGCCAATTGATAGGTTTTGGGTACTTGACTGTATTCTTCCATATAACGCATAAAGCTTATTAGTTGACTTGGAGATAAATCTTCTGGGTCTAGTGTTACCATATGGACATATTTAGGTTTTAACGCCAGTGCGAGAGGCTGCTGTTCAGCAATATGCTGTACTGCATTACCGGCTTCCAGAATGTCTACCTGTACAGAATTCTGTAAACGCCATTGGCCATCTTGTTCAAACTGGCCAGAGTCAGCATTCAGTAAAGCCTGCAAACGGTAATCCTGATCGAAGTCGACCACCTGTACATTACGCAGATTTCCTTGCGAGTTAGCATAATCAATATAAATAAAACGCTGGCCTTCCCGGCTCCAGTAGCCCTTGACTTCACCCAGCTGTGCGACTGAACGGTGACTTTTTACACTTTCGGCACGCTCATTAGTTACAGGAATAACCCATTCACTCAAGGCAAAAGATAAAATCACCAGTAATAAGGCTGAACGCATTACCCAGCCAACAATCCGCCAGAGGCTGATACCGGCGGCACGCATGATAATTAATTCACTGTTTGAAGCTAGCGTCCCTAAACCTAAAACTGCACCGATCAATGCCGAAATCGGTAGAATTTCATAAATATAACGTGGTGCGCTCCATAACACATACAATAGTGCCTGCCAGGCATTATAGCCTTCTTTCAGATTTCCAAGCTCCCCCAGATAAGTAAACAGGACCTGCAAAATAGACAGCACGACGGTTGCCCCCAGCATGGCGAGCGCTGTGGTTTTGGTAACATGTTTTGCAACAATTCTACGTGCCAGCATTAGGATCTTACTCGCTTGATCTGTTTCTTAAGTTTAGGGGCCAGTTTCTGCTTTCTGGAAAAGAGAGCGCCAGCAACAGCATATACCAGCAAAACCGCCGGATAGGCCCATATTCCGATTTCATCCTTACTGGCCCGGGTTTTAATGGCCATCAGCGCTACAATCAGACTGGCAAAAATAAGCAAAGCCGGAAATAACTTCATGTAGCGTCCTTGGCGTGGGCTGACCTCAGAAAGCGCCATCGCCAGAATCAATGCGACCATAATGGCAAACGGTACAAATATCCGCCACCCCAGTTCACTTGCCACCACCGGGTCAGCCCGCTGCTCCCAGAGTTTACTGGTGGTAAGTGCAGCAACATCATCACTTTCAAAATTTGCAGTCTTGTCATTTTCCAAACGTAACCGGTAACTTTCAAACTCTGCCTGTGAATAGCGCGGTTGACCCGGATAAATCTCGTAACGGCGACCCTGCACCAGATCAACAACATTGGCGCTGTCATCCATCATTTCTACCCGGGTAGCTTCCTTGGCCAGAATCATGACATCAGGTTTACCCGGCTTTTCTGCCCGTTGATAAAAAAATATCTCTTTTAGGTTTTTATGATCTTCTGAAAGTGAACCGGCATAAATCGTATAAGGACCTGAAGAAATAAATTCTTTAGGCCTGACCAGATCAAAACCGGTACGCACAGCCTGACTGGTGGTCAGCTGCTCAAACTGGCGGATTCCCCATGGCGACATCCACAGCATCAATATGCTCTGTACCAGCATATAAACCAGTGTCAGGGGAATTAGAAGACGTGCTAGCCGGTTACGGCTAATACCACTTCCGTTCAGCACTGCCATTTCATGGTCAACATAAAGACGGCCAAAAACCAGCATTAAACCGATAAAAAACCCCAGTGGAAGAATCAGGGTCAAGAATTCCGGTAAACGGTAGCCAATAATACTCAGCAGAATACTGGCATCAAGCCGTCCTTGCGCTGCGACGCCGAAATACTTGATCAGACGCCCGCCCATCATGATCAGGGTCAATAAGGCAATGACCACCAGTGAAGTCGAAACTACTTGCTTGACGAGATAACGCCGGATAATCAAAGTTAATCTTCCAAAAAGGCCAATCGGAACTAGCGCTAGTTTACCCGAATGTTAAAAATATAAAACCTGTCACGGACTTGCTCATTGAAACGCTATCAAAGGAAATGTTTCAATGGTTTAATAAATCAAGCTATTGAATAGGCATGAAAGACATATGAAACTGACAATTAATACCTCTTCCTCTACTCTGACTTCCAGCCAGCACCTAATCATTCTGACTGATGCTGAAAACCTTGAACAGCCTGCCATAGCCTACCAGTTCAATGAACTAAAGGCTTTAATAGACGCGACACAGTTCAAGGGTAGTTTGAATGAATGCCTGCCATTAATCGCTCAGACTTCAGCTCATCAGAATGCTGTACTGCTGGGGCTCGATAAGGTAAGTGAGTTCAAAACAGCCAAGTTAGCAAAAATCGCACAAACTGTTATTAAATCTACACAAAAAAAATTCAAGCACATCAGTATTGATATTTCAGCACTACCTGATGAATTTCACTACCTGTTTGCTCTTGGACTGACTCAGGCGGCTTATCAGTTTGATGAATTTAAATCAAAGAAAAATGAGTTCCAGCTGGAACATATTGAACTGGTTGCACCTCAGAGCAGCCTGAGCCAGCAACAGCTAACGCTTTTACATGCCGTACAGTCGGGACAAAATTTTGCACGGGATTTAGGTAACCGTCCAGGCAATATCTGCTTTCCTGAATATCTGGCTGAACAGGCACAGGCACTGGCGGCTCAATATCCTGATCTGTTAAAAGTTACTGTACTTAATGAACAGCAGATGGCTGATCTGGGCATGAATGCTTTTCTGGCTGTAAGTAAAGGTTCAGACCGTCCGGGCCGTGTCATCACATTGGAATATAAAGTGAAAACCGAAGAGGCACCAGTAGTACTGGTGGGTAAAGGTGTTACCTTTGATACGGGCGGTATTTCACTTAAACCTGGTTTAGGCATGGATGAAATGAAATTTGATATGTGTGGTGCCGCTTCGGTATTAGGGACCATACGTGCTCTGTGTGAAGCAAAACTGCCAATTCATGTTATTGGAGCAGTTGCGGCTGCTGAGAATATGCCTTCCGGACACGCTACCCGTCCGGGTGATATCGTTACCACCATGAGTGGCCAGACTGTCGAAATCCTGAATACTGATGCTGAAGGCCGTCTTGTACTCTGCGATACCCTCACTTATGTAAAACGCTTTAATCCTGCACTGGTGATTGATATTGCTACTTTAACCGGAGCATGTGTTGTAGCGCTGGGTAAAGTACTTTCTGGCCTGTTTACACCAGATGATGAACTGGCAGCCGAAATTACCCGTGCCGGAGAGCAGAGCCATGACCGTGTATGGCGTATGCCGGTTCTGGACGATTACCAGGAACAGCTTGACTCACCATTTGCAGATATGGGCAATATTGGCGGGCCACAGGCCGGTTCAGTGACTGCAGCCTGCTTTTTGCAGCGCTTTACCACAGATTACCGCTGGGCACATCTTGATGTTGCCGGTACTGCGTGGTTATCTGGAGCAGCAAAAGGCGCAACTGGCCGCCCTGTTCCAATGCTGATGCAATTTTTAGCAAACCGTGCAGCGGCTAATGGCTAAGGTCAGTTTTTATCTGTTTGAAAAAAGTCAGGAACGGCAAGTAGAAAGTGCTTGCCGTTTATGCCGTAAGATCTTGCGGCAGCCTGCCAGAATCTGGCTATATTGCCCCGATCCAAGTATGCAGCAGCAGCTGGATGAAGCATTATGGAATTTCGATACAGCCAGTTTTATTGGTCATGGCATTGACCAGGTTAATGCACCGGTGTGTATTTCTGCCGAGCTGCCTGCTGAATTAGACTGGCTGGTGTTTAATTTTTCTGACAAAGCGCTTGGTCCAGTTGAAAAATTTGGACATATAATTGAAATTATTGAAAACAATGAAACTGCCAAGCAAACTGGTCGGGAAAAATATAAAACTTACCGGCAACTGGGTATTCAACCCCGCACATTTAAACTGTAAATCAGCTTTGTACCATATACATGAAATGATCTAGAGGAGAATCAGGTGGCCCTTAATATTGGTCAAGACTTTAAAAAGCGCTGGCTGGATACTCCGGAACTTGTCCGGCAAGTATATGAAGATGACCTCAAGCGAATCTGTGAATTACTGCGACCAGAAACTTCTATCCAAAACTGGCAGGCAAGAGAGCAGAGAGCTCAGCTTGAATCACAGCAGAGAATCGAAACTGCTTACGCTGAACTCAAAGCAGAACTGCTGGAACAGGCCCGTATTCGCAAACAATGGGCTCTAGAAAAATCTCTGGCGAAAAAACGCGCCGACCAGGCCGCTTATAATGCCGGGCTATATGAAGATGAAGCTCGTCAGTTTCATCAACAGACTGAGCAGCTGTATATTTTGAACCAGATGCTGAGTCAGGAAACATTGGAGTACAGTTCACGTTATCATAAAAATCCTGAGCTTCCAGCCATTGATTACGCCCAGAAATATTTTCTGAAAGTTCAGGATGATCAAATTCTCACTGAACTTGAAAGTGTACGCCTGCGTTTAGAGCTTGAAGCAGATACCCAGATCGAACAGGCGGTGAGTGCCTTTCGTGCCAGGTTACAGGCAGCAGCTCATGAAGAGATCGAATACATCCTGAAAAATACAAAGTTTAAGACATCTATCCAAGATTAGATGCTTAAAACCGGTAAGGCTGGTGAGCTCTCATAAAACTGACATAGCAACAAGGTAATGCAATAGATATATACTGCCGAAATCGTGCTCATTACAGCAGTAGGACCAGTTATCAGATGCTCAGGAAGAGTTATGGATACACTCAACCAGCCCGCTCTCTGCTCATATTTCACAACTTTCTATGGGTGAACAGTGGACTATCTCCACACAGGATTTATTGATCAGCCGTGCAGATTTTTCTCTATATCTGTATTTTTATCTCATGCCTCTGAAACAGGCTGATTTAGACTGAAAGAAACTGCCATTTTAAAAAGCCCAGCAGTATATCCTGCACTTACTATGATCAAATTTTAATATAAAAAACCGGTCATAATGGCCGGTTTTTTATATTAAAAGCAAATTATGAGGCTTATTTCAAGAAACCATTTTCTGCCAGAAATGCCATACTGATAGAAGACTCAGGTTTCTGTTCAGCAGCTTTATCACCTAGCAACAAACGTTCAATGTAGCGTGCCAACACATCTACTTCCAGATTAACTTTGCTGCCTGTTTTCCAGGTACTGATATTGGTGCGCTCGGCAGTATGCGGTATCAGATTCAGGCTTAAGATATTACCACGCAGATGATTAATGGTCAGGCTGATACCGTCTACAGTGATCGAGCCTTTTTCGGCAAGATACTTGGCAATTTCTTTTGGAGCAGTCACTTCATAGTAAACAGAACGCGCATCTTCACGGACCAAGGTGATTTCACCAACCGCATCAACATGGCCACTGACAATATGGCCACCGAAACGCGTAGTCGGTAGCATAGCCTTTTCAACATTGACCGGTTGTCCGACTTTCCATTGCCCTAATGTAGTACGGTTTAAACTTTCTCGTGAAACATCCGCTGCATACCAGTTCTCGCCCCATTCAATCACGGTCAGACAGATACCATTGGTCGCGATCGAGTCTCCCAAATTTACATCAGACATATCAAGGTCAGTCTGAATCCGTAACCGTACATCTCCGCCTACGCTCTGCAGGCTCTGTACTTTTCCAAGACTTTCAATAATGCCTGTAAACATAGATCTCTTCTCTTAAATAATTTACCACAGGGCTAATTGTGTACTGACGCCGGAGGTATCTACACCACCAAGTTCAGCAAAATGATAAAGCTGGCTGAGCAGCTGACGTAAAGGCGGACCGGATTTGGCATGAGTATCGGTAATGACAATAAACTCAAGTACACGTGCCCGCTCTGACTGACGCTGCTTGCTGACCCGATAACGTGGTACATCCTGCGTGAGCAGTGTCACTTTGCCACGCTCCAGATTAGCCTTCAGCAAATCCTTGGCTTCTATATTACCATCAGTTGAATAACTGGTCAGAATATAGCGTGCATTAATCGTTGACAGCAGCTTTTCATAAGCTTTTTTAGCGTGTTTGGATGAATTGTAGGGACTTGGACGTTCTTTGCGCCAAGCACGGTCAATCCCACTTTTATAGCCTTTGGTATCTGGGCTCGGCAAGTCCACCTGGTCCCATAAAGTTAATGCATTTAATACATGATAGTTACTGCTATAAGCATGCTGGTTATAAGGCGGGTCCAGATAGGCGACATCGACCTCGAAGCTACTCATCTGATTAGCCAGATGCTGGGCATCTACACACCACATTTCAGCAGCTGGCTTTTTCGGCTCACCTACTTCGCAGAAACGGCCAGGTGTTAGCCACAATAATGATTCAATTCGTTCCAGGGCTGTTTGGGTCTTTCCTCCCCAGCCCTGATGAAAACTTTTAAATACACCACTGGTATTACTGACAAAACTGGCAGAATAAAGCAATGGCGCAAGCAAGGCACTCATCTCAACATCATCAATTGCACCTTGTGCCTGCCAGGTTGCAATCTGCTGGCGAATAGCGTCAATACGCATACCGTTGCGACGCTTAAAGAACAGTCTGTCACGAGTCGGATCATAAACTTCGTCATTACGCGGACACAGATTATGGGTCACCCAGCCTTTAACTTCAGGTAAACGGTTTAAATAATCGATTGCTTTTTGATAGCCGCCCAGCTCTTTAAAAGCAGGAGCCTCTACACAGGACAAGATTGCATGATTCAGTGCATGACTATAAGGTTCCCAGTCATTGGCAATCACACGATAACCATTTTGTCGGGCCAGACGTGAAACCACTCCGCTGCCAGCGAAGAAATCAGCAAAAATCGGGGCACGTTTATTACCCTGATTCAGGGTACCAGTAATTTCAAGTGCTTCTAAAATCAGGTGGAGTAGTCGGCGCTTGTTACCCAGATAAGGAACCAGCTGATGAAAAAGATATTCATCTGTCGTGCGGGCGGCATGACGACGCTTGTGATAAACCGAAGACTCTGAATTCATACTGTCTCTTGAGTAGGGATTAACCTTAAGCGGAGATCATCACCTACAATTGTAGCATCTTCCAGCTTAAAACGAAGTTGCTCAGCCATACTGATAAATTCAGCATTAAACATCGCACGGGCAGATTGCCCCAAAAAAGTGGGTGCAACATAGCTGATCATCTCATCAACCAGTTTTTCCTGCAAGAAGGCCGAAGAAAGCGTTGCTCCCGCTTCAACCAGCACATCAAAAATCTGATACTGGTTACATAAGGTCTGTAATAGCCCTTTTAAAGGCTGTAACGGTAATTGTATCACGCCTAAGTCGGCAAGTTCCTGCCGGAAGGGTCCCATTACCATAAGCTGTTCCGGACTAGCCACTATTCTGGCCGTTAACGGTAACTGCCCCTGACGGTCCAGTACCAGCCGTTTGGGCTGCACAACGGTCTGCAAATCAGTCCCGGATAAACAACGTACATTTAGCTGGCAGTCATCAGTCAGCACGGTCTGTATACCGGTAATCACTACCCCTGAAATTGCACGCCAATGTTGCACATCATGCCGGGCAGCTTTACCTGTGATCCATTTTGACTCACCTGAAGCCATTGCTGTACGACCATCGAGACTGGAAGCTACTTTAAGACGTACATAAGGCATGCCTACAGCCATGGCTTTCAAAAAGCCGCAGTTAAGCTGTGCCGCTTCATTTTCACAGATACCACTCTCCACCTCGATACCAGCTTGTTTTAAAATGGCTATACCCTTACCTGCAACCAGTGGGTTCGGATCAGGGCAGGCAATTACTACTTTTTTTAATTGATGTTTGACCAATGCTTCTGCACATGGAGGAGTACGGCCATAATGTGCACAGGGTTCCAGCGTAACATATGCAGTTGCGTCTTGAGCCTGCTCACCCGCCTGACGCAACGCAAATACCTCGGCATGAGGCTGTCCCGCGCGTGGATGATAGCCTTCACCAATAATTTGGCCATCCTTGACAATTACACAGCCAACATTCGGATTGGGCTTGGTTGAATACTGACCGAGACGCGCAAGCTCAATGGCACGCCGCATATAAAAATAGTCTTGGTCAAGTCCACTATTCACTACCTTTCTCCGCTTCTGTTAACGTTGCTGCATCTGTTCAATTTGGCGCCGAAATGCCTCAACATCCTGAAAATCCTGATATACCGATGCAAACCTTACATAGGCTACATGGTCCAGTGCAAACAGAGACTGCATGACGATTTCACCGATAGTCTGCGATTTAACATCACGTTCACCCAAGCGACGGATTTGAAGCTGAATATCGCTCAGTACCGTTTCAATCTGCTCTTGAGTCACCGGGCGTTTTTGCAGGGCATGCATCAGGGAACGACGAAGCTTGGCCTCATCAAACGGTTCATTTTTTCCATTGGATTTAATGACACGCGGCATGACGACTTCATAACTTTCGAACGTCGTAAAGCGCTCACCGCAATTGATGCACTCTCTTCGCCGGCGGATCTGGCAGCCCTCGGCAGCAAGACGCGAATCAATGACTTTACTGTCTGCGGCATTACAAAATGGACAATGCATAGACTTGAATAGAAATGATCAACTTAACCTAGTGTAGCAAAAATTCTGCATGTTGCTGCACTTTCGCCAGTTCTGCCATAAAAAAACAGCCCCGTAGGGCTGCCTGTCATTATGTTTCCGCTTATTCGATGCGTTCCCCATGCTGGCTTAAATCCAGACCCATACGTTCATCGTCAGAAGAGACACGCAGGCCAATCACCAGATCAATAATTTTTAGAATCACGAAGGTCAAGATGCCGCTATAAGCAATAGTCGCCAGCACACCCTCTACTTGTACCCACAACTGTTTCATCATGTCGGTAGGAACTGCATCACCCATAATCAGTTCACTGGCAAATACACCGGTTAAAATTGCCCCGACAATACCGCCTACTCCATGCAGGCCAAAGGCATCCAGCGAGTCATCGGCTTTGAGTAACCGTTTAAGAGCTGTAGTGCCCCAGAAACATGATACTCCACCAATCAGCCCCATAATTAATGCGCCACTTACTGTCACAAAACCTGCGGCCGGAGTAATGACCACCAGACCAGCTACCGCTCCTGAAACAGCACCCAGTACTGAGGCCTTGCCACGTACAAATTTTTCTGCCACCAGCCAGGCGATTGTAGCTGCGGCTGCTGCCACCTGAGTCACGATCATAGCGTAGCTTGCTGCTCCATTTGCCCCCAGTGCAGAGCCGGCATTGAAACCAAACCAGCCTACCCACAACAGGCTGGCGCCCAGAATAGTGAGAGTCAGATTATGTGGCGCCATAGATTCACGGCCTAATCCCATCCGTTTACCCAGCATATAGGCAGCTACCAGACCTGCTACACCAGCATTGATATGAACTACAGTACCACCAGCAAAGTCCAGCGCACCATCATTGGCTAACCAGCCACCACCCCATACCCAATGGGTAATCGGGGCATAGACCAGCACCACCCAGAATGCGACAAAAGTAATAAATGCGCCAAACTTCATCCGCTCAGCAATCGAACCACTGATGATAGCTACCGTAATAATGGCAAATGTCATCTGGAATACAATAAACAGAATTTCCGGGATGGTGCCTTGCACAGCAGACGGCCCGATTCCCATAAGCATGAGCTTGTCCAGTCCACCAACAAAGGCATTACCTTCGCTGAATGCCAGACTATAACCAATCACAATCCAGACTATACTTACTACGGCAGTAGCTACAAAGCTGTGTGCCATTGTACTTAAAACATTTTTCTTGCGGACCATACCGCCATAGAACAGAGCCAAGCCTGGAATTGTCATTAGCAGGACGAGTGCAGTAGAGATAAGCACCCAAGCGGTATCACCTGAATCGGCCTGCGCCTCTTCTTCGGCAGGCGCTATATTAGCCGGCTGTTCGGCCGAAGTTATTATTGTAGAGTCAGATGAAGTTGAAACCACAGTTTCAGTAACGGCGGAATCAGCTGGTGTTGGTTCGGCCCAAGCCGCTGATCCACCTAAAAGTGCACCCGACAGACTGAGCGCAAGCAGCATTTTTTTCATTTGTGTCCCCCAACCTTTATTTCTGAGTTATTAGTTACTCAGCAAACTTTATGCCAACTTAGACAGCATCCGGTCCTGTTTCGCCAGTACGAATACGGATGACCTGTTCCAGATTGGTCACAAAAATTTTCCCGTCGCCAATTTTTCCTGTGCTGGCAACACGGGTAATAGATTCAATCACTGAATCCACCAGATCATCACTGATCGCAATTTCGATTTTTACTTTTGGCAGGAAATCAACAACATATTCTGCACCACGGTATAGTTCAGTGTGGCCTTTTTGACGTCCAAAGCCTTTGACTTCAGTTACAGTAATACCTTGAACACCGATGTCAGACAGGGCTTCACGCACGTCATCCAATTTAAATGGTTTTACAATTGCAGTTACGAGCTTCATTTCAGTTTCCTTCGGCTTGTTTCACCAGTAAGGTTTTATGTTCAATTTTCATGCCAATAATCTCTAAAGGTTGGGGAAAATAGAATTTTTTGGCATGAGACGTACGCTTGATTATACTTGATCAGCTTGACTAAACTTTAAAAAATAAACATTTTTATATGTAATTTTAACTTGTTCAATATATAAAATTTTATATGTACTCAACAGGCTAGGGTATACCCCTCAGCAGTGTTAAAGTATGCCCATATTTATAATTTTCTGGATTCCCTATGATTGAAACCCTATTACAGGCCATTCTTGAGCAGATAGACCAACCTAAAAAAGATATTGAGAAAAATCTAAGGGCTTTATTAAATGAAGCTGTAGAAAAAATGGATCTGGTTTCTAAACAGGAAATGGAACGGCAGCGTGTTGCCCTACAAAATGCCAATTTGCGTCTCGAACAGCTTACGCAACAGGTCAATATGCTGGAAGAGACTTTAAAGAACAAAAAATAAGCACCTTAACAGTGCACTTGAAGACCATAATCAACAAAAATAAGATCATAACGGAACAATAAAATGTCTTTTGCCAAAATTTATACCCGGGGGGTGCTGGGGCTACATGCGCCTTCTATTGAAGTTGAAGTTCATGTGAGTCAGGGGCTTCCTTCCCTGACTATTGTAGGGCTTCCTGAAGCCGCAGTACGTGAAAGTAAAGATCGGGTTCGCTCGGCGATCATTAATAGCGGCTTTCAGTTTCCCACCAAACGCCTTACTATTAACCTGGCTCCTGCCGATTTGCCCAAAGATGGTTCACGTCTAGATCTACCGATTGCCTTGGGAATCTTGGTTGCTTCAGGCCAGCTCCCTGAACAAAGTACAGAACAGATTGAATTTATTGGTGAACTGGCTCTAGATGGCTGCTTGCGTCCGGTAAGCGGCACACTGGCAATTGCCATGGCATGTCAAAAAGTACGGCATCAGCTGATACTGGCAGAAGCAAATGCAATGGAAGCAGCGCAGCTCCCTGACTTTCAGGTCTACGGAGCACAGCACCTAAAACAGGTTTGCCAGCATCTACTACAGCAACAGCCATTATTACCGGTTAAAAGGAAACTATCTGAAGCTGCTCAAGATTATAAACTGGATTTGGCAGATATTAAGGGACAACTGCGCCCACGGCGTGCTCTGGAAATTGCAGCAGCAGGCAGTCACTCTCTACTTTTTAAGGGCCCTCCTGGAACTGGAAAGACCCTGCTGGCTTCAAGGTTACCCAGCATTTTACCTCCGCCCAATGCCCAGGAAAATCTTGAAGTTGCCAGTATCTATTCAATTGCCAATGTTCAGCATCCCTTTGGACAACGGCCTTTTCGGGCTCCACACCATACTGCATCTGCTATTGCGCTGGTCGGCGGCGGCTCGCAACCTAAGCCTGGTGAAATCACTCTGGCACATTTAGGTGTTTTATTTCTAGATGAGCTTCCTGAATTTGACCGCAAAGTACTGGAAGTTTTACGTCAGCCACTCGAGTCTAAGGAAATTGTTATTTCTCGGGCTTCTCGGCAAATGACTTTTCCGGCCAACTTCCAGTTGGTAGCAGCTATGAATCCTTGTCCATGTGGTTATGCATTTAATCAGGATAACCGTTGCCAGTGTTCAGCGGATGCAATTAAGCGCTATCAGAACCGTATTTCCGGTCCATTGCTGGACCGGATTGACCTGCATATTGATGTGCCACCCTTGCAGGCGCATGAACTCCAGCAAACTACACCTGCTGAGAATTCAGACACAGTCAGGAAACGTGTCATTTTAGCTTATGAACAGCAGCTCCAACGCCAGAGTTGCCTTAACCAGCTGCTTTCCCCTAAACAGCTCGAACTGCATGCACAGCTGGACCAAAGCTCACTACGTATAATTGAAATGGCACAGCAACGACTCAATCTCTCTGCCCGGGCTTATCATCGGGTTTTACGTGTAGCCAGAACAATTGCTGATCTGGCACTTTCCAAAGAAATCCAGACAAGTCATTTAAGTGAAGCGCTTTCTTACCGCAGTCAGTCCTGAACTAAAAAAGCCAAGACAGATTCAGATCAGCTTGGCTTTTATTTCTGACAATGCTTAAAAACTGTATTTTAAGCCAAGTACCACTTTATTCTTTTGTTTATCATCCATACGGTCATATCCACCAATAATATAATCCAGACTCATATTGGCTCCGGTATCTCCTAAAGGGTGACTTAAACCGACAGTAAAATGTCTGAAATTGAAATCTTCTGTCGTCGTAATAAATTCGTCATCATCACCATAGTAATAAGCGCCCAGAGCAAAATTTGCAGTAAAAGCTTGTGGTAAAGCCCGACTGTAAGTGGCTAGCAGATAGGTATCACCCTGATTACCCCAAGTGGTATTCTGGGTCAGCGTCTGGGCAGTAATACCAAAATCTTTATAATTTAAGCCAAGCAGTGTTTCAAAGCCGTCAGAGTCAACATCTGAGTTATAGTAATAATAGTAAGTACCGCCTATCGTGAAGCCGGTATCTTCATTGATTGAACCTTTATAACCCAGATAAAAATCGTGCTCAAAAGAGTCACCACCCTCATAGCTTTCGGTCAGTGGATCGTAATCAGCCAAAGAATAGTCCAGACTGGAACCCCAATACCCCGCATAAAACCCAGATGGATGGCTATAATCCAGCCCACCTTGTATAGTTGCACCCGAGTTCTCAGGAACATTCGTCAGACCACGCAGGTTATAGCTGGAAAATACTCCGATATTTCCGGTAACCTCTCCCGGAAAAGGAAAAGGCCGGGTTTCTTCTGCGAGACTTAAGCCAGAAACTCCACTAATAACTGTAAAAAGAGCAGCTTTAAGAATATTTTTTGACATCTTGTATCCCCTTTAGAGAGTGACGTGTATTGTTTGGTTTGTTTTTAAAATTCACGTCTAAGACTTAGCAATAGTTATGCCAATTTATTGTTTTTATAATGATCAAATAATAATAAATTAAAGTTTGCTATTGCACTGGGACCTACTTAAAAAATCAAATAAATGTCTAAATAACAAAATTTACTTCAGTGGGCCTTATTATTTTTGATAATGTAAACAGAATGCTGCGACTTTGATTGTGAATTTTAATTCAGATAAAGCGATACACTTTTTATTCAAGACCATAATTCAAGTTAGTAATAATGATTATTATTATATAAAAATACTTTTATTTAATTCTTTTCTTAAAATAATATTCTGATATTGAAAGTAAATTTTAAAATAAAACATCTTATAATGAGTTTTTTAAAAGATTACTTAAAGAAGTATAAATGTAAATATTGCATAACTTTAGTGTAATAAAGATAATAAAAACGTTATTTTTTTATAAATTTTATATAAAATCTAACCTGATTTTGTGTTTTTTCTAAACAAAATAGTAATTTATCTTATTTATGAGGCTCCAATGCTAAAAGTCCAAAAACTTACTTTAGCAGTTCTAATTCATGCTATTGGCCTAACCTCAGTCTACGCTAGCGAACAAAGTGAAGCGAAAGGATTTGTCGAAGATGCTGAAGGATCAGTTTTATTCCGCAACGGTTATCTTTACCGTGATAAAAAAAATGGTGTTCATGACACAAGTTCATGGGCACAAACAGCCATTTTTAATTTAGAGTCTGGTTTTACTAAAGGTATCGTTGGCTTCGGGGTAGGAGCTGTCGGTGATTTATCATTTAAAATCGGGGATAATAAAAACTCTGCTAACAATATGATTCCTCGTGACAGTAATGGGGAACCTTATGACCACTGGGCTCGTGGTGGCGCAAGTGTGAAAGCTCGTATGTCTAACACGACCGTCCGCTATGGTACTCAAGTTCTGGATTTGCCAGTACTGGCAAGTAACACTGCACGCTTGGTCCCTGAATACTTTACAGGTGTACTGGCAAACAGCCGTGAAATTGAAAATCTGGAACTGATTGCCGGTAAATTTACTAAAGACCAGATGTCGGATCAGGTTTCTACAGATGAAAACAACCTTGATCGTGCAGTAGTTTGGGGCGCCAAGTACAAGTTTAATGACCAGCTCAATGCTTCATATTATGGTTTAGACTCTAAGGATAAATTAGAGCGTCACTATGTAAATGCTAATTACAAGTTGCCTTTAACTAATGACAGTTCTATTACTTATGACTTCAGCGGTTATCACACTGAATGGGATAGAGATGCAGTAACTAGTTATACGACAGCAAATAATCCGGCAGACCGTTCAAATAATATTTGGGCAATTTCTGGAACTTATAACCAGAACGCGCATACGGTAATGCTCGCCTATCAGCAAAATACAGGCAATACTGGTTATGACTATGCTTATAATGCTGATGGTTTCCAAAGTATCTATTTGCCAAACTCATACCTTTCTGACTTCATTGGAAACCATGAAAAGTCAGCTCAAGTTCAATACAATCTTAACTTCAATGACTACGGTATACCGGGATTAAACTGGACGACTGCATTTGTTTACGGCTGGGATATCAAAACTCCAACTACGGATGATGCTCAAGAACGTGAATTCTTCAATCAGGTAAAATATACCGTTCAATCTGGTTTTGCTAAAGATGCAAGCCTTCGTATCCGTAACTCGTACTATCGAGCAAGTGATGCATACCAAGGTATGTACATTGGTGATACTAATGAATGGCGTATATTCTTAGATGTTCCTGTGAAATTATTTTAATTTTTAGAACTATTTAAGTGAAAAAAACCTGCACATTATGCAGGTTTTTTTATTGCGTCCTTAATTATCAGAATAAGAACGCCGGGCCTAAGACAAATTATTTATTTGCTTCAGCATAGGCAGCAATTGAGCTCAACACTTCTTGTTTAGCTACATCTGCACCTTCCCAACCACTTAACTTAACCCATTTACCTGGTTCAAGATCTTTATAGTGCTGGAAGAAATGTTCAATTTGACTGATCAATAAAGGTGGCAGATCGGTATATTCTTGAACGTCTTTATAAATTGGTGTTAACTTTTCGTGTGGTACAGCAACAAGTTTGGCATCTACACCGCCGTCATCTTCCATGTTCAATTTACCGACTGGACGGCAACGAATAACTGAACCTGGCTCAACCGGATATGGCGTAACAACCAATACATCTAGTGGGTCACCATCCAACGATAAAGTATTTGGCACGTAACCATAGTTCGCTGGATAGAACATGGCGGTACCCATAAAACGGTCTACAAATAGTGCATCAGAGTCTTTATCAATTTCATATTTGATCGGTGCTGCATTTGCAGGAATTTCAATAATTACATAGATGTCATTTGGTGCATCTTTACCCGCTGGGATATTGCTGTAGCTCATAGCCGTACTCTTTAACAGTGAAGTCTTCAGATCCTGTCACTATTACGGACAGGATCAAACCGATGAAATTATAACGCCAGCTCACTAAAAATGAAGATTTATCTGAGCAATGCTTTAATCAACTAATCTTGATGGTAATAATCAGCAGAAATATTGGACAAAGTAGTGAAAGGCACCAGATGATCGAGCGTAACATGGCCAGATTGGCCAGGTAACAAATACCATAGATGACCCGTAACACCAGATAGGCCAAACCTAAGGTCATAATAATGCCCTGTGGTACGACCATGTACTCTGCCATTAACACTGCCGCAATAAAAAGCGGTAAACTCTCAAAACTGTTCTGCTGTGCCGCATTGGCCCTGGCAGCAACACCTTTGGTCTGGGCAAGAAATTCACGTGGATTCTGGTTATCTCTGGCTTTAAATCCACCAGCCATCTTGGCAATGCCTGTAAATACATAGGGCAAAAGACAAGCTGCTAAAATGATATAAATGATCCCGCTTATGCCATGCATGAATATTGTTCTCATCAATTCCCAGTGAAAGATATATCATAGCATGGTGTTTTAGCGACAAATTTTGTTAAATATAGTGTTTTTATAAATCTGATGAGTGAACACGGCATGTTAGCACCTGATGAAAAAGATATGTTTGAAGTGCTGGAGAAACAGCAGCAGCATCAGCGTCAAGTTGACCGCGTTTTTAAGATCGTACTGCCTATTACTGCATTTTTACTGAGTATTATCTGCGCCAATATGAACTGGGCATCCTGGTTGGGCACTTTTATTATTCTGACTATAGCCTTTTATGCAGTTGGTATTAAACGTTTACCACTCTGGCACTGGCTGGTCATTGTACTCATCTACTGTCTGATTGATAACTTTCTGACCTATAAAACTCTTCATATTTCAGGTTTAAGTCGTCAGTTTGGTACGATGTTTATTTTTCTCGGTATAGTGGGTATTGGACGGCCTTATTTTGACCGGTGGTTAATGAAAAAATAATTTTGGAGCAATAAAAAAGCGCCCGAAGGCGCTTTTATTTTAAGCAGTTTTTCGTAAATCTTTACGCAGGATTTTACCAACATTTGATTTTGGCAATTCTTCCATAAACTCCACATAACGCGGGCGTTTATAACCGGTCAGATTTTCTTTAGCAAATGCCAGAACTTCTTCAGTTGTTAAGGAAGGATCTTTTTTAACCACAAACAGTTTAGGCACTTCACCTGATTTCTCGTCTGCCACACCAATAGCAGCCACTTCCAGTACTTTAGGATGTTTAGCAATCACTTCTTCAATTTCAGATGGATAAACATTAAAGCCAGAAACCAGAATCATATCCTTTTTACGGTCTACAATTTTTACATAGCCCCGGTCATTCATGATGCCGATATCACCGGTACGGAAAAAGCCGTCTTTAGTCATGACTTTTTCAGTTTCTTCCGGACGATTCCAGTAGCCTTTCATTACCTGTGGACCACGGATCGAGATTTCTCCCTGCTCACCCAAAGCAACTTCGTTACCATCATCATCCAGAATAGCCACTTCTGTTAATGGCAGTGGGATACCAATCGTGCCGCTAAATTCTGTAGAGGCTGGTGGATTAGCAGTTGCCACTGGTGAGGTTTCAGACAGGCCATAACCTTCAATGATAGTAGTTCCGGTAACCCGTTTCCAGGCTTCAGCCGTAGATGGCAGTACAGCCATACCGCCCCCCATAGCCATTTTCATTTTGCTATGGTCAAGCTGCTTGAACTCTTCGTTATGCACCAGTGCATTGAACAGTGTATTAACCGCCGGGAAGAATGATGGCTGATATTTACGCAGCTCTTTAATAACGCCTGGTAGATCACGCGGGTTAGGAATCAGAACGTTTGCTTGGCCTTTATACATGCCATACAGGGCACAAACCATAAATGCAAAGATATGATAAAGCGGTAGCGCACAGAAAATACGGTCATTTTTGTCCCCATCTGTTGCACCAAATTTGCTCTGAAAAATACCGTCACATTGCAACATGTTGGCAACCAGATTCCGATGTGTCAGTTCGGCGCCTTTGGATACCCCTGTAGTTCCGCCCGTATACTGAAGAACTGCAGTATCACTTAAGGTCAGATTGGGGCGCTTATAATTGCTTGGATTAGCTTTTGCCAGTGCTGCATTAAACTTGATATGCCCCGGAATATTCCATTCTGGAATCTGCTTGCGTACTTTGCGCAGGACAAAGTTTACCAGTGTGCCTTTCAAGGTACCCAGCATGTCGCCTACCGAAGCAACCACCACATGCTTGACTGGTGTTTTACCAATAATTGCCTGATAGACAGAAGCAAAGTTTTCTACAATAACCAATACTTCAGAACCTGAATCATTCAGCTGATGTTCAAGTTCACGCGCTGTATAAAGCGGGTTGACGTTGACTAATATGAGGCCGGCACGGAATACACCGAGTGCAACAACAGGATATTGCAGGACATTTGGCATCATAACCGCAACACGTGTGCCTTTTGCTAACCCCAAGCTTTGCAAATAGGCAGCAAACTTGCGGCTTGCTTCCTCAAGTTCATTAAAGGACATGGCTTTATCCATAAAGATAAAGGCGTCACGTGTACCAAACTTTTGGAAATTACGTTCGAAAATATCGACCAGCGAGGTATCTTCTGGGGGTAATTCTACAGTTTCCGGTATCCCTGTCTTTTGGTATTCAGCGAACCAAATCTTTTCCATAATGCCATTTTCTCCAATCAATATCCTTAGTCAAATATTTTTCAATGACGAGCCTATTTTTTAACTTGTTTATGCTCGATCATCGCATCCATCTTCACGAATACATTCACATATATAACGTATTTATGAACATGGATGCTAGTATTATCTTTGAATCAGGAGTCTATTTACTTTTTGATATCCTCTTGGCAGAAGTTGCCCTTTAGACGCTCTTTTTCCTAAGTATTTATCTAAATCGCCCGGTTTTATATTAAGAATTTTCTGACCTGCAATTACCTGAATTATTTCATTTAAATTCAAAGTTGTCATAGATAATAGCTGCTCGTCCTGCTCAAGTTGTATCAACTTGTTTCCTTTACCCTTGTTGAGACTTGGCAATTCTGACACGGGTAAGACCAGCAAGCGGCCTGTATCAGTTAATAAGGCCAGATGAGAGCAATCTGGATTTACTAGTAACGGTAAAGCTTTGCCACCTTCAGGAATACTGAGAAATGCCTTACCGGCTTTGGCATTAGTATCCAGCTGTTTTGCCTGGGTTTTAAAGCCATAACCCTTAGAACTAATCGCGATAATTTCCTGATCATCTTCTTCAACCAGTATCTGAATAAAGGAAACACCATTCGCTGGAGAAAGTTTAGAACTGAGCGGTTCTCCCAGACCTCTTGCAGAAGGCAGGCTGTTGATAGCCAGTGCATAACTCCGGCCGGTTTCATCCAGAATATAAACACGCTGGTTACTTTTACCAGAAGCATGACTTAAATACTGATCTCCAGCACGATAGTTAAGTTTTTCTGCATCGACATCTGCACCTTTAGCAGAGCGAATCCAGCCTGCTTCTGATAGAATTACAGTGACTGGTTCTGCCGGAATCAGGTCCTGTTCACGCATCTGAACCGCACCTTCACGCTCCACAATAGGAGAACGGCGCTCATCCCCAAATTTTTTGGCGTCTTCTTTTAATTCACCAATAATCAGATTCTTTAAAGACTCAGGATTAGCCAGCTGTTCACGAATAAGAGCAGCACGTGCCGAAAGCTCATCCTGTTCCTGACGGATTTCCATTTCCTGAAGCTTGGCCAAGTGCCGCAGTTTTAATTCAAGAATTGCCTCAGCCTGGGTTTCATCAATTTTAAAGGTCTGAATCAGTACGGCCTTGGGATGATCTTCTTCACGAATAATGTGGATTACAGTATCAATATCCAGATAGGCAATTAAAAGTCCGGCCAATATATGCAGACGTTTTTCAATCTTGTTGAGATGATACTGCAGTCGGCGGGTAACTGTCTCTTTACGGATTTCAATCCATTCCAGCAGGATTTTCCGGATAGATTTAACCTGTGGACGCCCATCGGCACCAATCATGTTCAGATTGACGCGGTAACTACTTTCCAAATCCGTAGTAGCAAACAGATGGCTCATCACGGTGTCGGCATCTACCCGGTTAGAGCGCAGGACAATGACCAGGCGGGTCGGATTGACATGATCAGACTCATCCCGAAGATCACTAACTAATGGCAGCTTTTTGGCCTGCATCTGGTCAGCAATCTGGGTAATAATTTTGGAGCCTGAAACCTGATAAGGCAGCTCGGTAATAATAATTTCATTTTTTTCGACCGTATACACTGCACGCATACGATAACTGCCACGCCCGGTAGACTGGATTTTTAGCAGTTCATCTTTTGAGGTGATAATTTCAGCTTTAGTCGGCAGGTCAGGCCCTGGAATATACTCGGCCAGTTTGGCCTCGCTGGTATTCGGATTACGGATTAATGCAATAGTTCCCTTAATGACTTCACGCAGGTTATGCGGCGGAATATCTGTTGCCATACCAACCGCGATGCCTGTAGTACCATTCATAAGAATATTAGGTACGCGGGCAGGCAAGGTTACCGGTTCTTTAAGCGAGCCATCAAAGTTATCCTGCCATTCTACTGTGCCCTGCCCAAGTTCAGATAATAATACTTCACTATACTGGGACAGCTTCGCTTCGGTATAACGCATGGCTGCAAATGATTTTGGATCATCCGGTGAACCCCAGTTACCTTGGCCTTCAATAAACGGATAACGGTAGCTGAACGGTTGTGCCATCAATACCATAGCTTCATAACAGGCCGAGTCACCATGCGGATGATATTTACCCAGCACATCACCCACTGTACGCGCGGATTTTTTTGGCTTGCCACTGTGTTTCAGACCAAGTTCACTCATAGCATAAACGATACGGCGTTGAACAGGTTTAAGGCCATCACTAATATGCGGCAAGGCACGATCCATGATTACATACATGGCATAGTTCAGGTAAGCCTGTTCGGTAAATTCTGCTACTGAGCGGTTTTCTGTCGCATGATGCGCAAGGCTTGTCATAACAACCTATAATCCTAAATCAATCGTTTTTATCTGGGTTCTTATGCTATGCCGCACCTGCCAGATACACAAGAGTATGCCGGAATACAGTGCGACAATTTATGTCTTATGATGTGAAACTAAACGTTTTAGAATTTTTAGGCAACCGGAAAACCATGAGATAGCCCAACTTTACAGGCCAATTGACTCCAGTGTTTTACCCTTGGTTTCTTCACCCAGAATAATGATCACCAGCGCTACAGTAACCAGGACCAATGTAAACATCAGGAACACATGGCTAAAGCCATGGTCTGCTACCATCATTTGTGTCACTACCAGTGGCGCCAGTATGCCGCCCATGCGGCCAACGGCTGAAGCCCAGCCTGAACCAAAAGCCCGGATATTGGCCGGATACTGTTCCGGGGTATATGTATAGAGTACGCCCCATGCGCCGAGGTTGAAGAAAGACATCAGACAGCCCCAGAACATGATCATACTGACACTAGAAGCCTGACCGAAGAAATAGGCCGAGACTGCACAAAACCCAATAAAACCCGCCAGAGTGATTTTACGGCCTAATTTCTCGACCAGCCAGGCTGCCACAATATAACCTGGAAGCTGGGCCAAAATCATAATCAGGACATATTCAAAGGACTGGACAATACTATAACCCTGTTTAACCAGCAGGCTAGGTAACCAGGTAAAAATTCCATAATAAGAGTAGACGATCCCAAACCAGATTAGCCATAACATCAGACTGCGACGCGCAAACTGCCCTGACCAGAGCTGTTTGAACGAAACACTTTTCTGGCTAGCAACCGGTTGAACCTCTAGTGTTTCTATTACCTCTACACCACACTGGCGTTCCAGTTGCTGTACTAATATATGCGCCTCATTAATCCGGCCACGGTTAATCAGATAAGGGATAGATTCCGGTACTTTTTTAAGAATAATAAAAATATATAAAGCAGGCAGTCCACCAATTAAGAAAGCCACGTGCCAGCCAAAGCTGGGAATAATAAAATAGGATATCAGAGCTGCTACCAACCAACCTAAACCCCAGAAGCTTTCCAGCAGTACAATAAAACGGCCACGCACATGTGCCGGTACATATTCACTGACCAGTGTTACTGCAACCGGTAACTGCCCTCCCAGCCCCAAGCCCACAATAAAACGAAAAATCAGCAACCAGGTAAGATTCGGTGCTACAGCACAAAGTGCGGTAGCCACGCTATAAACTCCCAGCGTAGTCGCGAATACTGTACGCCGTCCGAAACGGTCAGCCAGCCCTCCTGAAAAAACAGCACCAATAGCCATTCCTACAAAGCCGATACTGACAATCCAGCCACTCTGTACCGGTGTCAGTGCCCAGTCCTTGACCAGAGTCGCCATGATAAAAGCAATAATTCCGGTATCCATGGCGTCAAACATCCAGCCCAGACCCACTACCCATAACAGGGTATAATGAAATCTGCCAATTGGCAGGCGCTGTACTCGTGAGACTAAATCCATGCTACAGTACTCTGGTAATTCAAGTTTTGATTGATGGTCAGGACAAATCTTTAGAAGAGGCTGAACTATCGTCTTCATCTTTATAAATAAATTTTGGCATTTCCAGACCAAAATAAATAGCAATCAACCGCAAGGTAAAGCCAAATACCAGAGTTGCAATCACTGTCAGTTCAAGCGATAAACCCAGATTCAGACAGCTCCAGTAGCAGATCACTGCAACAAAAGAGATACTGGCATACAGTTCACGGCGGAATACTAGAGGCACGTCATTACATAGAATATCTCGCAAAATACCACCAGAGACTCCGGTAAGCACTCCTGCAACTGCCGAAACTACGAAACCATGTCCCATTTGCAGGGCAATCTGACAGCCAATAATAGTAAAACCAATAAGGCCCAAGGCATCCAGAACCAGAAAGATATTCCGTAAATGACGCATCCATTTAGCAATCAAAATGGTAAAAAAAGCCGCTGCACAGGTCAGCACCAAATATTCAGGATGTTTCACCCAGGTGAGAGGATAATGACCCAGCAGCACATCCCGGACCGAACCTCCTCCTAATGCAGTCACGCAGGCAATTAGCACTACACCAAACCAGTCCATGCTGCGTCGCCCGGCAGATAAAGCGCCAGTCATGGCTTCGGCTGTAATTGCAATAATATAAATTATAGTGAGAAGCATTGCCCTGTGTTCCGTCCAGGCTAAAAATAGCGCTATTTTAAGTTAAAGTTGCCAGAAAAGGGGCACAGCATTGCTTAAATTTTTTACCTGAACCACAAATACATGGCTGTTTCATGGTAACCGGCATATCAACCGTCGGGTCCAGAAAAAACCATTGCCCAGCCTGCTGCACAAAATACGATATTTCATGATGAAGTTGTGGCTGCTTGCCATCATGATAATGAGCTCTAAATTCGACTTGAGCATGATGTTTGGTCAGCTTTTCTTTAAAGTTGATTACTTCAAGTCCTAACCAGCGATTTGTCTCACTCCACTGCTGTATAGCAGCCCCTTCCAGATAAGGCTGTTGACCAAAAGCTGTAGTTTTTACGATATAGCCAATCTGCTGCAAAGCAAAAGCACTGTAGCGCGAACGCATGAGCTGTTCAGCATGTACCGCTCGGGTTTTGCCACTATGCAGAGGTTCACAGCAATCTTTATATAAGCCTTTACCGCATGGACATGATGCGCCTGACATAAGCTGAATCCAAAAAAATAGCCCTTATGAAGGGGCTATTGTAGCGAATTTTCTAATACAGCTTCTAACGATATTCTTCATCAGATGCCGGCTGGTCACTGGTCATAATATGGATTTTCTCAATTTTATGACCGTCCATGGTGACCACTTCAAAAATATGCCCATCTGCCTGTAGCTTTTCACCATTTACAGGTAAGTGGCCCAAGTGATACAGCATATAACCCGATAACGTTGAATACTGCTCACTTTCGTCAACCAAATTACGGCCCAGCAATAAGGAAACATGTCGAATATCGGTTGAGCCTTCCAGCATCAGTGAACCATCCTCGAGGCTCTCTGCAGCCGCTTCCAACTCATCTTCATCCGGAAATTCACCGGCGATGGCTTCAAGTACATCAATCGGTGTAGCGATACCTTCAATAGAACCATATTCATTTAAAACAATTGCCATCTGTAAGGGTGCCTGACGTAACTGTTCCATTACCATCAGAACCTGAGCATTTTCATGCACAATCACCGGTTCACGCAGATGTTTTTCGAAATTTAGAGTCCCGGTTTCAATGTATTCATTCAGGACTTTATGGGTCAATGCAATACCGGCAATATTATCAAGTTCTCCATGCGCCACAATCAGGCGGGAATGTGTCATGCTTAAGAGACGCTCTTTAATGACTTCAGCATCTTCATCCAGATCAATCCATTCAAGTTCTGGACGTGGAGTCATTACAGATTTGACCGGCCTTTCGGCCAGTCCAAGTACGCCCTGCACCATTACACTGTGGTATACACCATTTTTTTCATCAAAGACTTCATCGGCAAAGGCGCGTGTTGCCAGCACATCTTCCGGCTCGTTTGATGGTGACTCATTACTATTGCTGGTATTTTTACCGCCGAGCATCCGCATCACTGCTGAGGCAGTGCGATAACGTAAATCGGTGGTGGTTACCAGCTTTTCCTGGTTACGACGCATGGTCTGGTTGACCATTTCTACCAGCACCGAGAAGCCAATTGCAGCATACAGATAGCCTTTTGGAATATGGAAGCCAAAGCCTTCAACCACCAGCGAAAAGCCGATCATCATCAGGAAGCCTAAACACAGGATCACTACGGTCGGGTGGCGGTTGACAAACTCCATGAGTGGTTTAGATGCCCACAACATGATTCCCACAGCAATAATGACTGCAATCATCATGACCGAAAGCTCTTTCACCATGCCTACTGCCGTGATCACGCTGTCAAGCGAGAATACCGCATCAAGCACAACAATCTGGACAATAACCATCCAGAAGGCCGCATGAACCGGATTTTCTTCTTTATGTGCATGATTACTTTCAATCCGCTCATGCAGTTCCATTGTCCCCTTAAAGAGCAAGAATACCCCACCGAACAGCAGAATCAAGTCACGGCCGGAAAACGGATGATCAAAAATATGGAAGAGAGGATCAGTTAAGGTGACCACCCAGGCAATAGAAGCAAGCAGGATCAGCCGCATCCCCAGAGCCAGGATCAGACCTAAAATACGTGCGGTATTTCGCTGATGTGGCGGCAGTTTTTCAGCCAGAATGGCAATAAATACCAGGTTATCAATACCCAGTACAATTTCCAGAACGACCAGAGTAACCAGGCCTACCCAAGCAGAAGGATCAGACATCCATTCAAAAATCATTGAACATGCTCCTGCTGGCGATTTACACTTTCTCTTGGAGAACTGTTACTGAAGTCCCGGATTCGGGTCACTATTTTTTCTTTATAAAAGTCAGGATATTCGGAGCGACTACAACCACTGCCCATGTTGATCAATATGTTGTTTAACAGATTTTCAGTATAGGCAAGATTTTTTAGAAATTCATCTTTTTTTGTTTTTCAATCTTGTGCTCTTCACCAACTTGATACAAACCCTATCTAAAACCATTATAGCCTTCTACTGAAGATGTCATATTTTTTACTTAAGCTAGAGCTAGAGCGAGAAAAAAGAACATGCTAAGGTAAAAATATAATGATGAATAGTGTACTAGAAATGAGAAATGCCCCAGTTAATCCTGAACCAAGAACAACTCAGCATTTGGTAGCTTTATATTGTGGTTCGCGTCCGGGCAATAACCCGATTTACCGTGAAAAAGCAATTGAACTTTCCCAAGGACTGGCACAACATGGGTTTGGCATCGTTTATGGCGGTGCCAGTATCGGCCTGATGGGTCAAGTGGCTGACAGCGTATTGGAAGCTGGCGGTGAAGTCGTAGGGGTAATTCCGGAATTTATGCTGGATTATGAAATTGCCCATAACCAGCTAACAGAGCTGCATATTGTTGCAAGCATGCATGAACGTAAAGCACTCATGGCAGAACGAGCCAGTGCTTTTGTTGCCCTGCCGGGTGGTTTGGGTACCTTTGAAGAGATTCTGGAAATTGCCACCTGGGGGCAGTTAAATCAGCACCAGAAGCCGATGATTTTATATAATGTAAATGGTTTTTATAATGCACTGATCAACCAGCTGGATCATGCAGTACAAGAAGGTTTTCTGCCTGCTCAGCATCGCGCCAAAATTGTAGTGTGTGAACACAGTAAAGCCATCTTTAATGCAATGAAGAACCTGAACAGTCCAAGCCGCTTTGCAATTTAGTTAACTAACTGTAAAAAACGGGCTTAGGCCCGTTTTTTTAATATTATGTCCCCGAAATGAGCTGATAGAGCCAAGGTAAGGTGGTTGCCAAAAGTACGCTTACAGCCAGTCCGAAGAGCAACTTCATAGCATCTTTACTGACATTGCGTGAAGTCCGGTGCCGGTTTACTTCAACCAGGTGCATTGACATGGCAAACTCACGCCCGGCCAGGAGACCCAGAAAGACCCAGGTGGTACTCATCGGAATATTGCTCCATTCCTTGAACACCAGCAGAATAAAGGCATAGATAAAATCAATAATGGTGGCTGAGCGAATATCTGCTACACCTGTTTTGGTATCAATAATATTCTGGATTTTCCCGCCGCACTGGTAAAAAATGACGCCAAGCAAAATAATAAAGACCGAAATGGCAAATATCATAAAACCAAGAGGAACCACACGGGGAACATAGACGAAAATATTGGCCAGATCCTGAATCAGCCATTGGCTCCATAAAAATGCAGTCGAGACCCATTGCAGACCAATCCAGAATTTGGGAGTAGGATGATGCCGGGTCTGGCTAAAATAAATAGAGATTCTTTTAATAACAAAACGATAAACCAAAATTGCCACAATAAAAGCCACTGCATAACCCATCATCGATTTGGTCAGCATTGAACCCAGACTGCTTGGTGAGAAAATAGTAAGAACCAGAAAAGTAGTACTGACCGGAATACCGTAGCGCGTGAGCAGAATCAGTAATATGGGAGGAACTATATATAACCAGGTAATTCCTTCTTCAGGAAAAGGAATGGTTTCCAGACGTCCATAAGAAGCGTCGCCGATACCCGAAGTCCACCAGCCATACATCAGCACTACCGCCAGAATACTGCTGGTATATAGCCATAGTACCCACCAGGGACGGTGGGCATTGGATGAAATAAACGTACCTAAGGTTTGTGGCACATCATTTCCGACAATTGAATAAGCTGCTAGACAGAAGCCTACAATCATAAAAATTTCGATTGTCATAGAGGTCAGGATTCTCTTGAAGAATAAGTATCACGACTGCCCCAAGCGGTCGGCTGTGACAAGATTATGACATTTTTATTGCAGATTCATGACATTCTGATGACGAGAATTTTTTGAAAGGTCTGCCTTTAAAGAATAAATAAAATATTTTAATGTGGGGCTTATTTGCAAATCAATCATTACTGAGAAAGTACAGAGCACTACAGGACTTTTATTCTAGATTCGATAAACTATCAAAAAATATCATTATTTATAATATTATGGCTGTTACCGCTGAGCATCAACCTGTACAAGCTGAATACCGTCTTTTAGTTTTTCTGGTATCGATCGGCTTCTTCATGCAAGGTCTGGACACCACCATTGTCAATACGGCAATTGCAGCAATGGCCGAGCAGCTGAATGAAGACCCGCTCAAGATGCATAGTGTAGTGGTGGCCTATGTGCTGGCCTCGGCAGCCTGTATTCCACTAAGTGGCTGGTTGGCTGACCGTTTTGGTGTACGCAATACCTATCTTTCAGCCATTGTAATTTTTACCCTAGCTTCACTGGGCTGTGGTCTAGCTGAAAACTTGAACCAGCTGTTGTTTTTCCGGGTAATTCAGGGCGCTGGTGCTGCTTTACTTTTGCCCATCGGCCGGCTATCTATGCTGAAAATTATTCCGCGCACACAATTCCTCTCAGCCATGAGCCTGATGAGCTTGGCAGGGCTGCTTGGGCCATTGATGGGCCCTACTCTCGGTGGCTGGTTTGTTGAAGTATTTTCATGGCACTGGATTTTTCTGATTAATGTTCCGATTGGTCTGCTCGGCTGTATCATGACCTTTAAAGCCATGCCGAATGTCACCGAAGCCAATGTCAGTTCATTTGACTTTAGTGGTTTTATTCTGCTTGTGCTGAGTATGGTCGGTATATCACTGTCTATTGAAGTGATTTCTAATGAAAACTACTCCAATACCTTAGGCTGGACATTATTTGCTGTAGGAGCCATCGCTATGGCGGCATATGCTACGCATGCACACTGGCATCAGAATGCCCTGTTCCGTAGCAGCTTGTTCCGAAAAAATCCTGTATTTTCAATTGGAATATTAGGTAACTTTTTTGCACGGCTCGGTGGAAATTCAATTCCCTTTGTATTGCCCTTAATGTTACAGGTTGCATTTGATATCAGTCCGCTACAGACCGGTCTGATGATGATTCCACTGGTTTTGGGTTCCCTGATTTCTAAACCACTGATCAGGCCGCTGATTTCAAGATTTGGTTATCGCCGTTTTCTTATTACCAATACCTGTCTGGTCGGTTTAACTATTGCCAGTTTTGCCCTGACTACTGCCGATACACCCATCTGGCTAAGAACTTTACATTTTCTGGTAATGGGTCTGCTTAACTCCCTGCAGTTTGTATCAATGAATACTCTGACCCTAAAAGATTTGCCCCAGCAGGATGCCAGTAAAGGTAATAGCTTTCTTTCCATGATTCAGATGGTCTCCATGAGTATCGGGGTAGCGCTGGCTGGTACACTGATTAATATTTTTAGCAATTACTATGGTCCAGTTGATGTTAGCAAGGCCTTTCATTCTGCCTTGATCTGCCTGGGTCTGATCAATATCTTGGCAATGCTGATCTTTTGGCGGGTTCCAGATGAAAAGCAGATACAGCCGGAGTCCTGAATTTGACTCGAACTTTTAGTAGAAGCAGTTTATGCTTAAGCCTTCTGCCTATTATCTGCTAAGTTATGCCTCAGACTATTTCGCCAAAAATTGCCTGGTCATGGATGCTGGCCGTTGTTGGAAGCCTGCTGCTACTGGGTTTAATACTGCTGAGTGTGTTTAGCAACCAGCCACAGGCGGGAGAAGAATTCCCTGTTCAGGGTTTTGATGTTTCACATCATCAGGGTGATATTGACTGGAGGCAAATTTCTCCCAAGCGCTATCAGTTTGTCTATTTAAAGGCGACAGAAGGCGGAGATTTCCAGGACCATGAATTCCAGCACAACTGGCTGGCTGCACGCGAACAAGGCTTACGCGTAGGCGCCTATCATTTTTACCGCCTATGCCGTAATGGCGCAGTACAGGCCGATAATTTTATAAAGACTGTACCGCATAAAGCAGATGCGCTTGCTCCGGTAATTGATCTTGAATACGACAGTAACTGTATTAATACCTATACCAAGGAGCAGTTACTTAAAGAAATCCAGCTGATGCATGACCGCCTGAAAACACATTATGGCAAGCCGCCCATATTTTATGTATCCAAAAATTTTTATCATTTGGTACTAACCGACAGTTTTCCACATACCCCACTCTGGATTCGTGATTACGACGGAATGCCCGAGCTGAAGGATAAACGTGCCTGGAGCTTTTGGCAGTACAGCCGGCAGGGGAAAATTAAGGGAATTCCCAAACCGGTAGATTTGAATGCCTACCGGGGCAGTCCCGCAGAATGGCAGCGTTATCTGAAAAATATCGGTCTGAGTCCTGAACTCTGATGCGCAAGATTATTCATATCGATATGGATGCATTCTATGCGTCAGTTGAGCTGCGGGAGCGGCCGGAACTAGTACATTTGCCTGTGGTCATTGCCTCCCACCACCCCCGTGCTGTAGTGGCGGCCGCTTCTTATCCAGCCCGCAGTTTTGGTCTGCGTTCAGCCATGTCGATGACTCAAGCAAGAAAATTATGTCCTGATGTGTATGTGATTGAGCCGGACTTTGCTAAATATCGGGCTATTTCAGCCCAGATACATCACATTTTTCAGCAATACACTGCGGTAATTGAACCGGTTTCACTAGATGAAGCTTATCTGGATGTCACTGAAAATCTGAAAAACCTGCCTAGTGCTACGGCTGTAGCAATGCAGATTCGTGAAGATATTTTTAAAACACTTCATCTGACTGCTTCAGCTGGCGTCGCTCCTAACAAATTTCTGGCTAAAATTGCTTCCGACTGGCACAAGCCTAATGGCATTTGTGTAATTAAACCTCATCAGGTTCAGGCTTTTATTCAAGACCTGCCCCTAAAGAAAATCCCGGGCGTTGGTAAAGTCATGCAGCAAAAACTGCAGCAGTTAAAGCTAGATACCTTGGGAGACTTACAGCAGGTTGAAGAAAGTGTTCTTAGTCAGCATTTTGGTAAATATGGCCGGCAGCTTTATCTCTATGGCCAAGGGATTGACCATCGTCCGGTAGAGGCCAATCGACAGCGCCAACAGATTTCCAAGGAAATTACCTTTGATCGAGACTTAAGTTTGCAGGAATGTAATTCTTACTGGCCAATACTGGTTGAAAAAGTCTGGCAATCCCTCATCAATAAGAATCTGGTTGCCTGCGGGATCAGTTTAAAACTTCGACTTAAAAACTTTCAGACCCTGCAACACAGTAAAAGCTTCCGCCTGCCACTACGCTCTGTACTAGAGTTTGCCCAAGCCGTAGAGCTGCTGCTACAAGAAATGCATATTGGTGAAAATTCACTGTTCCGTCTGGTTGGTGTAGGCGTATACCAGCTGCAACAAGCACAACAGGAAAACCAATTGAGTTTATGGTGAGGTCTATTTCTGGTTATTCTTTCACCAACCGAAGAAAAATCCAGCAACTTGTGCTCGCTTTTTCTACAGATTAAGGTACTCTAGACAGTGCAGTACATTTATCCATGTACTTTGAGATGCTAGAAATCACCTTTACTTTTAGCATGCTGTCCTGTGATTGGCGTGACGATCAAATCCGAATGTTACAGGGCAACTCGACAGTCAGGGTATAACACGTAAAACTGCACAATATTTTCTTATAACTCCTCTCATTCATTTTTTGTTTTTAATAATTCGATTTTACTTTACTTTTCATTCCCGATTTTACTGAAAAATAGCTGCATGTTATGGTAACTCATCATTCATGAATTAAATGTCGAGTAAAACATGCCTGTACAACGTCTGCATACCACACCACGCTTTAGCGAAGTGACTATTAGTGGCCAGCTGGTACATCTGGCCGGTCAGCTGGCTGAAGATACCCGTCTAGATATACAGGGACAGACACGCCAAACACTAGAGCTGATTGACAAGCTACTGGCTGAGGCAGGTACAGACAAATCCCATATTATGTCAGTACTTATATTTCTCAAAGATATTGAGCAGGATTATGCTGCCATGAATGAAGTATGGGATGCTTGGGTACCAGAGGGTGCCGCTCCACCACGAACCTGTGTTGAAGCTAAACTTTATGCTCCAGATGTATTGGTTGAAATGACTGTTACGGCAGTTTTACCCTAACCTCATGATCAGCACTACAGGCACCTGACGTCTGTCGGGTGTCTTAATAGATTTTTATAGAATTTATTAAAAATAACAGCTTAATTTTACTAATACTGTTTTACACAGTCTCGGTAGTGCATAATATTTTCAAACCGGGGAGACTGGGAGGAAACTACTCCTGTTAGCGGTAGCTTTCCCAAAAAATCAGAACGAAGCTGCTCATCCTCAGGTACACCTTTATAACGCACCACCTTATAACCTGCCGTTTCAAGTAAACTACACTGATAATGCTGATATTTTAATTTTTTTAAACTCAATGCATCATCAATCTCAATAATTGCAAAAATCTGACTTTCTCGATCTAAAATCACAAAGTCAGCAATCATATGCTGATATTTTATACGGGTATGATTATATTTAGTGGTGAGTAATGTATCGAAAGAAACTTGAGCCAGAATATAGTAGTCTGGTAATACCTGTTGCAGACGATTAAAAGTCAACTGTTGGGCAGGACTGAAGATTGCACGGCGTTTGAGCGCACTATCATATTTGTCACGGGGCTTGAGTCTGTTAAAGAGCATGACTGCTATAACACACAGTGCAATAAGGCCTGCTATAATCAGGTAAAACATAATAATATTAATCCTTTAATCTATTTTTATAATCAGCTCGGTTTATAACCGTTTTATTCTAGTTAAAAATTTAAAACTTACCGGCCCAACTTAAATGATTTTGGCGGTAAGAGCAAGTCAGTTGGTCATATTCCTGTCTATCTGTTTTATCTTAAATAGATATAAACAGTAAGCAATCTATTTATACAGTTTTTTCTTTACCGAATGTTATCCATATCGGAATTATCGAGTATAAAAATAAAGGCACCGAAGTGCCTTGATCAATTAATAGGGAGTTTTGAATTTACCTTTACGCTTATTCTTGGTCAATTCAAAAGGGCGCTTCTCACCTGTTTCACGTGGCGGTAAACCTGTATGCTGGGTCAGCATCTGCCCTTTTTTCGGCCGCTGGTTCTGCCCCTGATTTTGTCCTTGTCTTCTCACACCGGTAACACGTTTTTGTGAATCTCCAGCTACTGTCGAGTTCTTTTTGCGCGCCGATTTATATTCGCCCTCAGTCCCTTGCGGCTGATAGGTTGGAATCAGATGCTGTTTGGAATTACCAATCAGATCCTGACGTCCCATTTCTTTTAAAGCTTCACGAAGCATTGGCCAGTTATTTGGATCATGATAACGCAAGAACGCCTTATGTAAGCGGCGACGCTTTTCACCTTTTACAATATCAACATCTTCAGTATAACGTGCCACTTTTGCCAGTGGATTCTTACTGGTGTGATACATGGTTGTAGCCGTCGCCATAGGTGACGGATAGAAGGTCTGGACCTGATCGGCACGGAAACCGTTCTTTTTCAGCCAGACCGCCAGGTTCATCATGTCATAGTCAGTTGTACCCGGATGCGCAGCAATAAAGTAAGGTATCAGGTACTGTTCTTTACCTGCCTCTTTACTAAAGCGGTCAAACATCTGTTTAAAGCGGTCATAAGTACCAATACCAGGTTTCATCATCTTCGATAATGGACCTTTCTCAGTATGCTCTGGTGCGATTTTCAGATAGCCGCCCACATGGTGCTGTACCAGCTCTTTCACATATTCGGGATTGAGTACGGCAAGGTCATAGCGCAGTCCCGAACCGATAAGAATTTTTTTAATTCCTTTAATCGCCCGTGCTTTGCGGTAAAGCTGAGTCAATGGAGCATGGTCAGTATGCAGATTCTGACAAACGCCCGGATAGACACATGAAGGTTTACGGCAGTTTTTCTCAATTTCAGGGTCTTTACAGTGCAAACGGTACATATTTGCAGTAGGGCCACCTAAATCTGAAATAATACCTGTGAAGCCCGGCGCGGTATCCCGAATCTTTTCAACCTCACGCAGAATTGATTCTTCGGAACGGTTTTGAATAATCCGTCCTTCATGCTCTGTAATTGAGCAGAACGTACAACCTCCAAAACAGCCACGCATGATGTTTACCGAAAACTTGATCATATCAAAAGCCGGGAAGCGTGCATCGGCATAGGATGGATGTGGCAGACGTGCATATGGCAGGTCAAATACATAATCCATTTCTTCAGTAGTCAATGGAATCGGCGGCGGATTTAGCCATACGTCACGCTCACCATGCCGCTGCACTAGTGCACGCGCATTGCCAGGATTAGTTTCCAAGTGCAGAATCCGATTAGCATGGGCATACAGCACCTGATCATTTGCAACTTGTTCAAATGAAGGCAAGCGAATTACTGCCAGCTCACGTGGAGGTAACTTGTGTTTAATGGCTTTGGATACTGGCTGCAATTGCACAATTTGTGTATCCGGTTCAAGCTGGTCCCCTTCACGCACGATCGGATTATGAACAATTTCTTTCTGGAAATTCTGATATTGGGTTAGTGAATTCCCCTTATCTTTTTCAATTTCACAGCCATCAATATCTTCAGTCATTACATACGGGTTAATGATAGGATCAACACGACCCACCGTATCTACGTCATTCGAGGCAATTTCGATAAACTGGGCCTTGGAGGCACGATTATGTTTATTAATAATAAATGCTGTACCACGAACATCAGTAATCTCGTGAATCTTTTCGCCTTTGGCCAGACGATGCATTACTTCGATAATTGAACGCTCACCATTGCCGTACATGAGCAGGTCAGCTTTCGAATCCATTAAGATAGAGCGACGGACTTTATCTGACCAGTAATCATAATGTGCAATGCGGCGTAGTGACCCCTCAATTCCGCCTAACAGGACAGGAACATCTGGAAAAGCTTCACGGCAGCGCTGGCAATAAACAGTTGCTGCACGGTCTGGACGTTTGTTAGGTACATTGTCTGGAGAATAGGCGTCATCTGAACGGATTTTACGGTCAGCCGTATAGCGGTTGATCATGGAATCCATATTACCTGCTGTTACACCCCAGGCAATATTCGGTTTACCCAACGCGCGGAAGGCATCGACATTGGTCCAGTCTGGCTGCGCAATAATACCAACCCGAAAACCTTGTGCCTCTAATACGCGTCCGATAATTCCGGACACAAATGAAGGATGATCAATATAGGCATCGCCACAGACTAAAATAAAGTCGCAGCTATCCCAGCCGAGTTGATCCATTTCCTCGCGTGACATCGGCAAAAATGGCGCAGGTTCAAAACATGACGCCCAATATTTGTCGTAATCAAACAACGCTTTTGGCGCAGTCTGAGCGGTATAAGCAGTAGACATGGCTAGCAATTCTCGGCTGGCAGATGGAAGATCAAAAAAA